>CAMVLM010000128.1 GCA_947168335.1 uncultured Butyrivibrio sp.
AGCATGGTAACATGTTCAGCTGATGTGTACTAATAGGTCGAGGGCTTGTCCAAAACAAGGAGAACTTGCTGAGGTATTTACGAAGCTAGTTCGAGTGTTGTTCTGGCGAGGTTATTTATAACCGAGAGCAGAACTTCCAATGATATAGAACAAAAATGGATAAAGATGTGATTCAGTGTTCGGTTTTGAAGGTACAATGATTAACAAATTTGTACAATTTTCGAAATGTATAAAATACTTATAAACAGAATCTTAAAAGACAGTCAACTTGGCTGTCTTTTTTATTTTTTCTATTTATTTTCAAAAAGTATATGCTATACTAAATTAGGATATTAAATATATATTCAATCGTTTTTTAGTTTGTTTTTTGTGATTGCGTTTATCATTTTTCCAAAGGCGTGAGGTGAACATATGGAATCTAAGATTTTGCTTGAAAACGGTACGAATGAACTTGAAGTTTTGGAGTTCAAGATTGATGATCATTGCTATGGCATTAATGTAGCAAAGATAAAAGAGATTATTGTTTATGAACCAGTAACTCCCGTTCCTAATGCACATCCTAGTATTGAAGGAATATTCATGCCACGCGATACGATGATTACAGCAATCGATCTGAGAAATTGTCTGCAGAGAGGTGCTTCTAAGGCTGGCGGACTTTTCATTATCACCAACTTCAATAAACTGGATATTGCATTCCATGTAGATGCTGTAGTTGGAATTCACAGAGTTTCATGGGCAGATATCATTAAACCAAATGCTACAATATCTAAGGCTGAAGAGAGTATTTCAACCGGTATTATCAAGCTTGATTCCAGATTGATTATTATTCTTGATTTTGAGAAGATCGTATCTGATATTAATCCTAATACAGGACTCAATGTGGCACAGCTCACTGATATTGGTCCCAGAACCAGAAATGAGATTCCGATTGTTCTTGCTGAAGATTCACAGCTTCTTAATAAACTTATTGTTGATTCTCTTAAGAAGGCAGGATATGACAATGTTCGCCACTTTGAGAATGGTAAGTTGGCATATGATTATATCAAGTCCTGCAAGGACAAGGGTCAGCTCGATAAAGTTAAGTGCATAATTACTGATATTGAGATGCCTATTATGGATGGCCACAGACTTACCAAGCTGGTTAAGGATGATGATGAAACAAAGCAGATTCCTCTGATTATTTTCTCATCACTGGTAAATGAGGAAATGAGAAGAAAAGGTGAGTCGCTGGGTGCTGACAGACAGTTATCAAAGCCTGAGATTGGTAATTTGGTTTCTGTTATTGACGAACTTGTTCATGCTGATGGCGATGCCAAATAAAGATATGCGATTGGATTAGATTCCAGGTAGTAAATAACTCCCTTTATTGCTTCAGTTATGAAAATCAATTTTCAATGACTGCTACAATGGAGGGAGTTTGTGATTTATATACTCTTATGGGGAGTGAGTAGAATGAAATCAAAGAATGAAGAATATTTGGATAGTCTTTTACAATCATTAAAAAAAGATGCAAATTCCGGATTGTCTAAAATTGCTACGGATTCCGGGAGTCCTGATGATGTTTCCAATCTCGGTGACATGATTGACAGCTCCTCTGAAAACAATGATTTAAAAGAAATTGGGGAGATGCTTGGTTCGCTTGAAAGTGGAAAACTTTTGGATTCAGGGATGGAATCAGTGCTGGATTCAATAAGTGCTCCGGCTGATAATAGTGTACCCAAATATAAAGTAGGCGAAGAGATAAGTGATTCCTATGAGAAGGATGAGGATGAGCTGGCTCTTGATAAGGCTATAGCAGAGGCAGAAGCTCTTGGACAGGGAGATTTATCCGGAGATTTTCAGACAGATAATACGTTGGGTGATCTGAATGCTGACCCGCCTATAGAGGATGATGATGACGCTTTGCTTGAGGTGGCACCTGAGGTCCCGATTCTTGATGATTTCGAGGAAGAAGGGGATTCTGATTATCATGAATCACCGGAAGAAATTCTGGATGATATGATGAGAAATACTCCAGCTGAAGCTTTAGGATTTGACACAACCGTACCCACAGAGAGTTCTGATGAGATGCTTAACATCGACGATATGCTTGACCAGGGAACGGGAGATGTGGGTCATACAGGTCTTGATGAGGGAATAAATCTTGATGGAATAGATTTGGAGGACTCAAAAGACATAGCATCATCTGATGAAGTTGTTGATGAAATTAATCTTGGAGAAAACCGGGAAGAAGGAATAGATTTAGAAGAACTAAAAATAGAAGATATACCGGAAGCAGAGTTAGTAACTGATAACATTTCGTTTGACGAACCTGCTTTTGATGAACCTGCCGCAGAAGAGATTAAGATGGAAGACTCAGATGAGATCAATCTGGATGATATGATGTCTGAGTCTGATCTTGATGCTATGCTTGCAGGTATTAATACCGGTGAAGAAGCGGCTGCAGAACCTGTTTCTGAAGAGATACCTGCAGAACCTGTTGTAGCAGATGAGGCACCGGCTGAAACCGTATCTGATGAAATATTTGAAGAAGAAATGGCGGATATACTAAACGCTGAGCCTTCACTGGATGAGATTTCAGCAGAGCCTGTAGCTGAAACAGTATCTGATGAAATGTCAGAAGAAGAAATGGCAGAGTTACTAAATGCAGAGCCTTCATTGGATGATGCAATTTCGGAGCCTTCATTGGAGGAGGGATTTGAAGAACCTTCTTTGGATGAGGCATTTGCGGAACCCACATTAGATGAAGCTCTCACTGAACCTTCATTAGATGAAGTACCTGAGGAATCTATGATGGAAGAAATACCTGAAGTACCCGTTATGGAAGATGCACCTGAAGAAGCTGTATCTGAAGCTGCGGCTGAAGAGGCGGTAGAGGAGGCATTGTCCGAAGAATCAGCTGAAGAGGCAGTTGCTGAGGCAGCTTCCGGAGAACCGGCTGGTGAGACTGAAGAAGATCCTTATGAGAATTTGTCTCAGGAACAGATAGCAAATCTGTTATCAGGAGAAGAGCCGTCTGATAAGATGCCTGAGGATTTGAATCTGGATGATATGCCGGAAGAAGCACCTTCTGAAGAAGCTGCAATTGAGCAGTTAGATGAAGCTGCTTTGGAGGAATCGCTTGCTGATTTCGAGGAAGCAATGAGCAAGGATAGCTCTTCTGATGAAGTATTGTCGGATGATGCTGATGTAAACCTTGAATCGATGGATGCTGAACTGGATAATCTTTTGAAAGATGTTGGAGATGAAGATGGTTCAGATGTTGATGAATTGGGTGATATCGGATCCGAGGCTGATCTTGACAGTATGCTTGCAGACCTTGGCGGAGAGGGCGGCGAATCTTCAGAAGAAGGTGATCCTTCTGATGTGGATATGCCTGATCTTGATGCATTTATGAACAGCCTTGCAAGTGATGATATAGAGGATCTTGAGAATACAGCTCATATTGATGAAAAAGAAGGCGCCGGTGCAGATGAAATAAATCTGGACGACCTTGGCGTGAATTTAGGTGAACCATCACTTGATGATGGAATTGCAGAAGGCAGTGATGATGAACCGAGTCCTGAAGAGATAATGGAAGCTCTTGGAGATGAAGGGCTTGATGAGATTGGTTTATCAGATGATATTCCGGATCCTGATGAAGTAGAGGATAACGGTGGAGATTATGACGAGATATCATTGAACGTAAGCGGTGAAAATCCTGAGGAAGGCGAAGAGGGAGGCAAGAAGAAAAAGAAGAAAGGCTTCCTGGCTGCAATCTTTGCTGCACTTATAAAAGTCCTTACTCAGACAGACGAAGACCTCAATCCCAAGGCCGCAGAGGGTGAGCTTGCAAGCCTGACTGATGAGAATCAGCAGGTTCTGGATGAGCTTGCTGCTGAAGACAAGAAGGGCAAGAAGGAAAAGAAAAAGAAGGAAAAGAAAGAGAAAAAGCCTAAGAAAGAGAAGCCGCCGAAGGAGAAAAAGCAGAAGCCTCCGAAAGAAAAGAAGCCCAAGAAAGAAAAGAAAAAGAAAGTTGATGACGGACAGCCGGAGAAGGCCCTTGCACCCAAGAAGGTTGCAATTGCCATGCTGTTTGCATTCAGCCTTGGCTTCTTATGCTGGCTGCCTTCTATTCTTTTACCGGAAAGGATTACTCTTAACAGCGCTCAGGCAGCTATTGATAATCAGGATTATGTAAGAGCATATCAGATTCTGTATGGTCAGAAACTGAATGAAGAGCAGACACTTACTTATAATCAGGCGAGAGTTCTGGCAAGGATCGATTATTATGTGAAGGCATATGATAACTTCATTGCCATGAATATGAAGGATGAAGCCGTTGACAGTCTTCTCAAAGCCATGAGAATGAAAAAAGACATAGAGATGGAAGCTGATGAGTTTCAGGTTGCAGGTGAAGTCGAAAACGTGTATTCTAATATCGAATCGATACTTGCAAATGATTATGGACTGTCAATTCAGGATATTGAAGAAATAAATGCTTTAAAAGAAAAGCCGGCTTACACCAAACGTATCATGGAGGTAACGGGAACTTTGAAGACACTTATATCCTCCATAGAATAGTGCAGGTATTGAAATCTGTTTAGGAGATATTCACATGCTTGCAATTATTGACTATGATGCCGGTAATATTAAAAGTGTCGAGAAGGCATTTATGTACCTGGGGCAGGATGTCTGTGTTACCAGGAATCCTGAGGAAATCTACAGAGCTGATCATGTTGTGTTACCGGGAGTAGGATCTTTTGGTGATGCTATAGGGAAAATTAATGAATATGGTTTAACGGATGTAATACGTACTGTTTGTGACAGTGGGACTCCGTTTTTAGGAATATGCCTTGGTTTACAGCTGTTATTTGAATCCAGTGAGGAATCTGATAACGTTGCAGGCCTTGGCATTTTGCGTGGTAAGATTAGAAGAATACCGGATAATAATAAGATAAAAGTTCCACAGATAGGCTGGAATGATCTGAAATATCCCAATCCCGGAAGACTGTTTAAGGGAATAGATGAGGGAGCATATGTATATTTTGTACATTCCTATTATCTTGATGCAAAAGACAAAGATATCGTAAAAGCACAGACGGAGTACGGTGTTACAATTGATGCGTCAGTTGAGAGCGGCAACGTTTTTGCCTGCCAGTTCCATCCGGAAAAGAGTGCTGAAATCGGAATGGAGATTCTTAAGAACTTTATTAGTATTTAATACAGAATGGAGAACATATGCTGACTAAAAGAATAATCCCTTGTCTTGATGTAAACGACGGAAGGGTGGTTAAGGGTATAAATTTTGTACAGCTTCGTGACGCAGGTGATCCGGTAGAAGTAGGCAAAGCCTATTCAGAAGCCGGTGCTGATGAACTTGTTTTTCTTGATATCACTGCCACATCAGATGGAAGAAACACTGTTGTTGATCTGGTAAGAAAGGTCGCAGAGCAGATTTTTATTCCGTTTACGGTTGGTGGAGGTATCAGAACCGTACAGGATATGAGAGATGTTTTGAGAGAGGGTGCTGACAAGGTAGCTGTTAACTCTGCAGCTATTAACAGGCCTGAACTTATATCCGAGTCTGCTGAAAAGTTTGGTTCACAGTGCGTTGTAGTTGCCATCGATGCAAAGAGAAGAGAAGACGGCGGCTTTAACGTGTTTAAAAACGGCGGACGTATTGATACGGGACTGGATGCCATTGAATGGGCTATTGAAGCTGAAAAAAGAGGTGCTGGAGAGATACTTCTCACCAGTATGGACGGAGATGGAACTAAAGCCGGTTATGATATAGAGCTTACAAAAGCGGTTTCTGAAGCAGTGTCAATTCCTGTTATAGCTTCTGGCGGTGCCGGAAACTGCGAGCATTTTTATGAAGCACTTACCGAGGGAGGTGCTGATGCAGCTCTTGCGGCTTCACTTTTCCACTATAAGGAACTTGAAATAAAAGAAGTCAAGGAATACTTAAGAGACAGGAATGTACCTGTAAGACTATAAATTTACTCAAGGAGGCTGTCCAATATGGCAGCAATTTCAAACGACTGGCTTGATTATATCGGAGGGGAATTCTCCAAGCCGTATTATAAAAAGCTCTATCAGTTCATTGTTGATGAATATAATAAAACTACTGTATATCCGCCTAAGAACGATTTGCTTAATGCATTCAACTATACGCCCTTATCATCTGTTAAGGTCGTAATTCTTGGGCAGGATCCCTATCATGAGCCGGGGCAGGCACATGGACTTTCATTTTCCGTGCTGCCGGGACAACAGGCACCGCCATCACTTGTCAATATATACGGAGAATTGAAGGATGATCTTGGCTGCTATATTCCCAATAACGGCTATCTGAAAAAATGGGCAGATCAGGGAGTACTTCTTTTGAACACTGTACTTACGGTACGTGCTCACAATGCGAATTCACATAAGGGAAGAGGCTGGGAAGAATTTACTGATGCTGCAATAAGAGCAGTAAACAAGCAGGACAGACCAATCGTGTACCTTTTATGGGGCAAGCCTGCTCAGATGAAAGCGAGTATGATCGACAATCCAAAACATCTGGTGCTTAAGGCTCCGCATCCCAGTCCGCTATCAGCTTATCGCGGATTTTTTGGATGCAAACACTTTTCAAAGTGCAATGAGTTTCTTATTGCTAACGGACAAAAGCCCATAGATTGGCAAATTGAGAATATTTAATAAAAATAACTGTACACAATCTCTCTTTTGTGATAACGTACTAAAGTGAATGAGAAATACCAAAGAGATTGCGAGGATATTATGAAAAAGGCTTTTGTAACTAAACAACAGGTAGAAGAAATCGCTAAAAATTATCCAACACCTTTTTATGTGTATGATGAAAAAGGAATTGTTGAGAATGCCAGGGCTGTGAAAAAAGCCTTTTCGTGGAATGCGGGATTTCGTGAATATTTTGCTGTAAAAGCAACACCCAATCCGGTACTTATGGATATTCTCAAGAAGGAAGGCTGTGGTTTTGACTGTTCATCAATCACAGAACTCATGCTCAGCAAGGCAGTGGGTGCAACTGGTGAACTTGTCATGTTTTCTTCAAATGATACACCGGCACAGGAATTTGTGTATGCGGATAAGATAGGCGGAATTATTAATCTGGATGATCTTACACATGTAGAATTCGTTGAGAAAGCACTTGGTGGAAGACTTCCTGAGACAATGAGCTGCAGATTTAATCCCGGCGGAGTATTCCAGATGAGTAACGGAATCATGGATAACCCGGGAGATTCCAAATACGGAATGACAAAAGGGCAGCTGTTTGAAGCTTTCAGACTTATGAAGTCAAAGGGCGTCAAGAACTTCGGAATACATGCGTTCCTTGCAAGTAATACCGTAACTAATGAGTATTATCCTACTCTTGCAGGACAGCTTTTTGAGCTTGCAGTAGAACTTGAAAAAGAAACAGGAGCAGATGTAAAGTTCATCAACCTTTCAGGTGGTGTTGGAATACCTTATCTTCCTGACCAGGAAGGCAATGATATAGCTGTTATCGGTGCCG
>CAMVLM010000129.1 GCA_947168335.1 uncultured Butyrivibrio sp.
TGTAGATGAGTCAAGAAGCATATACTTATTTGTAAGATACGGATATATATGGATGATATTTGAAAGATCATCCTTCTGAAGTTCCATCAGATATTTAAGGACAGCTCCAGCAGCCAGAACTCCGTTAGGAAAATCTGTTATTCCGAGACCTGCAAGGGTTCCAACTTTGAAATGCTTAATAAGTGTCTGCTTACTTGTATCCTCATCAAAATATCTGGGATCAAGCGCATTTATTACGACACCGCCTCTATCCTTCAAAAGTTCAATATCTACACCACTTAATGTAAATGCATCATTACAGATTATCTCTGAAGGCTGGAATTTCTGAATCTCATCCAGTATATCTTTAAGATTATCAACTTCTGTTAAAAGGAAATCACCGGTTGTAACATCTGCAACTGAAACTCCGGACTTCTCATCTGTATAGAAAATACACATGAGATAATTATTCCTTGTTTCATCAAGTGCCTGCATATTAAGATTCGTACCGGGAGTAACTATCCTTGTTACATCTCTTTTTACGATTCCCTTAGCTTCTTTCGGATCTTCCAGCTGTTCACAGATAGCAACCTTATATCCTCTGTTTACAAGTTTTGAAAGATATGCATCAACGGCATGGTGAGGCACTCCGCACATAGGAGCCCTCTCCTCAAGTCCGCATGCCTTACCTGTAAGTGTAAGTTCCAGTTCTTTTGAAACCACCTTGGCATCATCAAAAAACATCTCATAGAAATCACCCAGGCGATAGAACAGTATGCAGTCTTTATATTCCTCTTTAGTCTTGATGTAGTTTTGCATCATCGGACTAAGTTTCGCAAAATCTATTTCCAAACCTATTTCTCCTCGTTTGTTGCTTAGATGGCATGTCCTGTGTAATAGAAACCATGGCATTCATCAAGTGCCACATCCACAAAACTGCCGATAAGTGATGCATCTCCGGGAAAATGTACCAGAGTATTGTTTGACATTCTTCCTGTAACAAGAGATGAATCCTGCTCGTTTATATCCTCTACGAGCACGCGGTGTGTCTGACCGGTAAAACGCTGTGCCTGCTGTTTTGCAGTCTCCTGAACAACCTTTAAAAGTCTGTCAAAATTGGGCTTACTTACTGATTCAGGAACCTGTTCCATAGCTGCTGCAGGTGTACCTGTGCGCTTTGAATATATAAAAGTAAAGGCATTATCAAAAGCAGCTTTTTTAACAACATCGATTGTATCATCAACATCGTTGTCTGTTTCTCCAGGGAAACCTACAATAATATCTGTTGTAATTGACACATCAGGAATAGCAGTCCTTATCTTATCTACCAGTTTAAGGAAACTCTCCTTTGTGTAGTGTCTGTTCATCTTCTTAAGGATCTCATCTGAGCCTGACTGAAGAGGAAGGTGAATATGTCTTGCAACCTTCTCATTTTCAGCAATTACTTTAATAAGATCATCTGACAGATCCTTGGGATGGGAAGTCATAAATCTGACTCTTTCAATTCCTGAAACCTTGCACACTTCGCTAAGAAGTTCCGCAAAGCTCATCTGCTCGTCTTCAGGAAGCCCCTTTCCATAAGAGTTTACATTCTGACCAAGGAGCATAATCTCCTTAACACCATCAGCAGCAAGGTACTCAATTTCCCTGATAATATCCCTGGGATTTCTGGATCTTTCTCTTCCACGCACATAAGGTACTATGCAATAAGTGCAGAAATTGTTGCAGCCAAACATAATGTTGATACCGGACTTGAAGGGATATTTTCTTACAATCGGAAGATCCTCGACAATCTGATTTGTGTCCTTCCAGATATCAATTATCATTCTGTCAGACTCAAACATTGTGCAAAGAAGCTCTGCAAATTTAAAGATATTGTGGGTTCCGAAAATAAGGTCCACATGCCTGTAGCTCTTCTGGATTTTCTCAATTGCTCCCTGTTCCTGCATCATACAACCACAAAGCGCAATCTTCATATAAGGATTTTTCTTTTTGATTCCGGAAACATATCCAAGTCTTCCAAATACTCGCTGATCCGCATTATCTCTGACTGTGCAGGTGTTATAAATTACAAAATCAGCGTCTTCTGTATCAACCTCTTCATATCCTATTTTTGTAAGAATACCAAGAAGCTTCTCAGAATCTCTTGCATTCATCTGGCAACCGAAAGTTACGACGCATGCTGTGGGCTTTCTTCCAAGTTTTTCAGAAAGCTCCTTAACGTAACTCTCTGCTTTTTCCATGTAAGAAAACTGTCTTCTGGTTTCCTCTCCGGCATTGTCCGACAAATTTGAATGCAAAATTTCATTACTACTCATATATAAAAAACTACTCCTGTTATTTAACTTTGAAATCACTGTAAATGTTGCAGATATTTAAAAGAATATCGACTGTACTTCTCATCTCCTGTATTACAGCGTATTCATATCTTCCGTGATAATTGTATCCACCTGTGCAGAGATTCGGGCACGGAAGTCCCTTATAAGAAAGCATTGCTCCATCGGTACCTCCTCTTATGGGCTGGTCGATAGGTGTTATTGAAAGCTCTTCCATTGCCTTCTTGGCATTATCTACAAGATGAATGTGTGGACGGATCTTCTCTATCATGTTGTAATAGGAATCTTCCATGGTAAGTTCAACTGTTCCCTCACCGTACTTCTCATTGAGAAAATCAACAATCCTCTTTACTGTATCCTTCTTAACCTTGAATTTTTCTATATCATGGTCGCGAATGATGTAATAGCATACAGCCTTCTCGCAGGTTCCCTTCATCATTGTGAGATGATAAAAGCCTTCTCTTCCTTCCGTATACATGGGATTCTCAAAAACAGGAAGCATTGACTGGAACTCGTATGCAACAAGTGTGGCATTGAGCATCTTATTCTTGGCATCTCCGGGATGAACGCTTCTGCCGTTGATGATAAGTTCAACTTCAGCAGCATTAAAGTTCTCGTATTCAAGCTCTCCAAGCTTACCGCCGTCCACAGTATAAGCGTAATCAGCACCGAATCTCTCAAGATCAAAGTACTTGGTACCCTCTCCGATTTCCTCATCAGGTGTGAATCCGATTTTAATCTCACCGTGCTTAATTTCAGGATTTAAAAGAAGTGTCTGAGCCATTGTCATGATCTCAGCAATACCGGCCTTATCATCAGCACCAAGAAGAGTGTTTCCATCAGTGACAATAAGATCCTGATTCTTGTGATTTAAAAGCTCCGGAAAATCTGCAGGTGAAAGTACATATTTACCATCACTTGAAAGCTTTATATCACCACCATCATAGTTCTCAACTATTCTTGCTTTTACATCTTTACCGCTTACAGCATCCGAAGTATCCATATGGGAAATAAATCCCAGTCTGCATGAATCAGCTCCCTCATTATTTGCGGGAATTGTTGCATAAACATAACAGTGCTCTTCATCATAAAAAACATCTGCAGCTCCCATTGCATTAAGCTCATCTCTAAGAAGTTTTGCAAGTTCATGCTGCTTCATTGTTGAAGGTGATGTATTTGTCTGCTCATCTGACTGTGTATCAAATTTGGTGTATCTGATAAAACGCTCTATCAGATCCTCCGGTTTATTCTTTATAAGTTCATTTACGTTCATTTTTAACTCTTTCCTCCAGTTCTTTCTCCCAGCGAAGTCTGTCTTTACCGGTGAGAAATATTTCTTTGATGTACTTAAAAGTAGCATTCTCCCCCTGTTCAGAAAGCATTTTAAGGAAAAACTCAAGCTTGTTTATGGTGTCAGGGTGAATGAGATGCACCGCCACCGGCTTTTCCCTCTCATAATATTCATAAGAGGATGCAGATGTATAATCATCGCCCTTATAGACCATACTTGCCGCTACTCTGTCAGCAATCATCTCAGCCACATATCTGTCAGGCATTTTTGCAGGAACAATTCCGCTTCCTGTTCCATCCTGTTTTTCATCATAAAGATCAATCCAGTACTCAAAATGATGCCTGTTTCTGCCTTTGTGATGCAGCCATGCTGATGAATAACCAAAAAGTTCACGTTCTCTCGCATTGGGAGAACGTGTACCTTGAAAATATCTTGCCCCTTTCCAAAACTCTGTAAATGAGTATTTGGAGAGATCATGTGTAAGTCCCTGATAATAGAGGCCCATTTTAAAACAGTTTCTTCTGACAAGATGTCTGTGTTTAGTTATAGTAAAAAAATGTCCAATAATCTTTTGTAAAGTAATACTCTCACTAGTCATTTAATTTTCTTTCGTTCCTTAACCTGAGATTTCTTCACAGGAGTTCCCACTCCGATCAGAATCTTTACTGATCTCTCAGAGCACTCTATTTTCTCCTGATTCTTAAGGACACGCATGCGTCTGTATTCCCCGTTCTCCTCGGTATCGCTCAAAAGCTTCCATTTCATACCTTCCGGGAGTTTAGGAAGCGCAAAGGTAACAGGTGTCCAGTGCATATTATAAGCAATATAGAAGAAATCCTGCTCCTTGTCTGCCTTATCATAAAAGCCACAATAAAGCATACCTATGCTGTGGCTGTAATTGGACAGATCCGGTCTCCATGCCTCAATTCCATGATATGAAAGATCCGGATAACCGCATGCCTTATAATCCATAAGTTTGAATGCTTTTGCTTCATGAAGAATCTTATATTTAAATCTTAGCTGTGCAAGGAACTTAACATATCCTATAAGCTCCTCACCCTGTGCTTTCGAAGCTTCTTTCCAGTCAACCCATCCTGTAGCATTATCCTGACAATACGGATTGTTGTTACCATCCTGGGAATTGCCGAATTCATCACCGCCAAACAGCATAGGTGTTCCCTGTGAAAACATAACCATCGTAAGGGCATTCTTGATCTGCTTATGTCGAAGACTTAATATACTCTGCTTTCTGGTTTTACCCTCAATTCCGCAGTTCCAGCTGAGGTTATTGTTGCTCCCGTCAGAGTTGTTCTCACCATTAAGCTCATTTCTCTTGTGCTCATAGGAAACAAGATCTGCAAGTCTGAATCCCTCATAATCACAGATATAGTTTATGCTTCCGGCTTCTGAACTGTTATAAAGCATTGCCCTTAGGAAATCACCGATTGCATTGTCATCGCCCTTTAAGAAACGCCTTGATGCATACATAAAATCAGGTTTAAATTCAGCAAGCGTTCTGGTTTCAGGTCTGTATCCCGCAAAAATCCTGCCATAATCAAATCCGTAGTACCAGATCTTGATATCGCAAAGTGAAGGATCAGAAGCCACAATTCCTGGTGCCATGGCATTCCCTTTAAGATGTACACCATCAATATGGTAATTGAATACCCAGTGTCTTACAGCGGACAAAATCACATCAGATGCCTCATTATCCTCAAAATAGAACTGCATAACAACTTCAATTCCATTCCTGTGGAAGGCCTTAACCATATCCTTAAATTCAATATCCGCCTCTGCAGGATTAACTGCAAAAGCTGTTCTGGGTGCAAAATAGAATCCCTTTTTATATCCCCAGAAGTTTATTTTATGGCGAATTTTATCAGCGTTCTTAAGAGCGCCGTTTTCACTGATCATCACATTCCCGGGCTTCCTGTCAGAAACTGACATAGAACCTTCGGGCATATTGCCGCCTCCTGATCTGTTCTTGACTGAGCTGTCCAGAACATCCATTTCATAGGCAGGCATCAGCTCAACACAGGTAACTCCGAGACTCTTGATATAATCAATCTTCTCAACAAGTCCCTGATATGTGCCGCGCTTTTTAAGCTCCACGCCACTTGTAGGGCTCTTGGTATAGCCCCTTACATGAAGTGTATAGACAAAAGAATCCTCATATTTGGTATAAGGTTTCTTATCATTTCCAAAATCATAAGGTGCGTCATCTATTCTGCACCTGTATTCAGACTCACTTGTGTTTCGCGCCCACTTTGAAAGCCCTTCTACATATCTTGCGAAGGGATCAGAAATGCGCTTTCTTCCATCAAAGTACATGTAATGAGTATAACTATCGGTATCACCGGTAATTTCAGCGCAAAATACCCTGCCGTAGCGATTTTCCTCAGTGAATTTCAAGGTAACTCCTGTCTTATCATTCTTCTTAAAAAGGATGATTCCGCAATTCTTATTCTGGGAAAAAGCTGCGCAAACTCTTATGCCCTTTTCAGTTCGTGTTACCCCCATTGGATAGGGTCTTGCACTACACAATTTTAAGTCTTTTTTCATTAGTTTTTCCTTTGTCGTCATTAAAAGCCAATATATTATAGCATATTTGATGTCACAATAGCGCAATAATACAATGATATTTCGATTAATAACGAAAAAGGGACTCGCCAATGGCGAACCCCTCTTAATAACTTCTCAGAAAAAATTATTTTCTTACGATCTTTCCCTTGAATCCGGCTCTTCTGAGTCTCTTAACCAATTTCTTATATGTCTTTTTAGGCATATTCTTAGTAATAGAAATTGTCATCTTCTTGGTCTTAACACCCTTGAATGTACCATTAGCAATCTTAACACCTTCAGTGTTTGTGAATCTTAAGGTTTTAAGGTTTGAAAGACCATTGAATGCTTTCTTCTCAACTCTCTTGAGTGACTTTGGAAGTACAATTACTTCTACGTCCTTATTCTCAGAAAAAGCATTTGTCTTAATTTTAGTTACTTTGTAACTAACATTACCTACTGCTATTTCACCGGGAACACTAACTGTTTTCTTATCTGAACCTTTAAGCTTTGAGATAGCTGCTGTACCTTTCTTGTCTGTATTAACCGTACCTGCTCCAGTTTGAAGCTGCTTTGCTGTTTGGGTTCTATTAGTCTTATCCGGTGAATCTTTAGCTGCGCTTACAGTTGAACCAATAAGCATTGAAGCAACAAGCATTGTTACAATACCTCTCTTCATCCCCTTTAACATAAGGCTCCTCCTTTCCTCGCTTGCATTATTGCAAGTTCATATAAAATTAAATATATGAGTAACTGCCATAGGCAGGTAACTCCAAAATGAATATTCGCTATGAATCAGCCAAGATAGCCCTCAACACTATCAATATATTACTTCTATATTTTTCAATACTCAATTATGTTATGTGACAAAAAATTTCACTAATTCGTACTTAAATCGTACAATTTATCCAATACTTCAATTCTCGATTTTTCGTCCACATAAAATTCCTGAAGTTCTTTATTGTCATTAATTAGTTTACCTATCTTGTACTCACCTTTAAAGGAAAGCAAGCCAAGGTTCTCTCCCTTGGAAACCCTGTTAAGTATTCTCGAAAAATCGTTACCTGTCATATCAGTCAGGGCATAATTCTTCATATCTTTGTATATAACATTGGGAAAACCTGGATCCTCAGCCGTTCTGTCGACAAGCTTATCCAGCATCGCCCTTATATACTGTTCCTGGCGCTTCATTCTGTTCTCGTTTGTACCATCATTAACATGCTTTCTCTCATGAACGTAGTTATATGCCTGTTTATCAGTAAGAGTTACAGTCGCACCGTCAATAAGAGTCTCATCAACTTCACTGAAGTCT
>CAMVLM010000130.1 GCA_947168335.1 uncultured Butyrivibrio sp.
GATCAAGGAGATTTTATGGACAATTACAAGAGGAACAGACACTCAGTTTACCTGCAAGCCTGACCGGTGAGTTTAATTTCCCGTTTCCGCTTATCCTAATATGCTCCGTAACCGGATGCTAAAACCAGGCTGTAGCTATGATCAGAAAAAGTATTACTATCAGTATTATTTTCTTTTTCATCAACCAGTCCCTACCTTTTGTAATCTTCCGACACTTCTAAAAAAGAACTTCCCATAACTATACCTCAATGAATCTGCCTGTCCTGGCGATATTTCTCCATGTATTCCTGATTTATCTCGCGGATTTCCTTCTTACCATCAATGTAATCCTGATAAATATCCCATGGACTTCCGCCTCCAAGCCAGCAGGATGAGCAGTTCTCGCAGCCACCGCCACAGTCAAGCGATGCCTTTACAATCTGTTCACGTTCTTCCTTTGTTGTGTCCCTGATAAGAATCGATTTCATTGTTATTCCCTCCGATGCCTCACAACTGCCTGGTAAAAATCTTATTTTGTATTCTATATCAAGCCTTCCATTAGTCATTTAGTGCTTCACTCAGGCTATTGGAAATTCCCCTTGGCCCTCTGATAGCAGCAATTCCATGTTCATTCTTAAGAACGTTAAAAGTAAACATATCAGGCTTATACTTCTTTTGCAGCTGAATTTTCATCAGCGCCTTGATCGTAAGATTCTTGTCAGAATAATCATATGGGATATCCGTTTCAATGACTTTACACTTAAAAAGGACTGCTGACACCGGGGCTCCAACATAAATATAAACAGTATCGCCCTCAATTATGCCCGCTCCCTGCTTCCAGTCTATGATTGTCTCATCATCGAAAGCATGCACGATGTCATAGTACTTTGGATTGGCAGGAATTATCCATTCTTTCGGTTTCCTGGACTTTTTCCTTTTTCCCCTGACCTCTGTACCAAATGCTCCACCAAGAAGTCTTTTTATCTGAACTGCAGTCGCAATGGGATACATATCCATTATATGCTGCTCAATCGCCTTACCTGACTCTGCCGGATCCTCATTGTATCTCGAAGTCACATAATCATAGCCCCACAAATCCTCCGGCTTGGAATAAACAGCTATTGGCCAGCCATAAAACTCACCTTTTTTGTTCTTGCGCTGCCTGAAATCCTTGACGCAAAGATAAGTCTTCATCAGAAGATCGGTGACTGCTCCGTCAAACCCTTTCTCGCCGCCTTTACCAAATCCTGCTTTCTCCTTAAGTTCATTGGAATACAGCTCGTCATTTTTCTCAAAGCAGTCCATGATGTTCTTCTGGCGCCTTGAAGCTTTCTCATCATCCCAAAGAGCATCAAAGTCATAACCATCCCGCCTGTAGTTTGCAAAAAATGGAAGCCATTTTCTGGATATGAATCCCGCCTTTTTCTCGAAGAACTTACCATAAGCAATTTCTCCGCTCCTGGCTATGAGTTCACGCCACTCCCATGGATCCACCTTTGGATCACCGCACCACCAATACTCTGGAACAGTGCGTTCCTCAAGCGAAAATCCCGGAATATCATTTTTAAAAAGTGGCAGAAATCCCACTTCATTTATATAGTTTATTGCATCCCGGACTGTATGCAGGCATTCAGGGTCATCCCATTCCACGCCATACATGATCCAGGTTCCGTTTTCGTTAGCCATACTATCCCCTTCTCATCATTTCTGACGTCCTACATAGATTATATCCCACATACAGCCAACTACATACGCTAATATTATAAGGCGGAGCAAAGCCCCGCCTTATATTTTTTTACTCATCTGCAACTGTAGGATTGCATAGCTGCTTGTCGTCATCTTTTATAGCCGCAATCCGCCTTTTGGGGTCCATCAATACCTGACTCATAGTGTGCTCTGAATTCCATGTTTATTTCACGAATTTCCTTCTTACCATCGATGTAATCCTGGTACATATCTGCAAGCCCGGACATACATCCATCACATGAACCATTGATATTTCCTATTGACTGCGCAACTATCTGCTCTCTTTCTTCTCTTGTTGTATCTTTGATAAGTATTGAATTCATCTTGTCCTCTCTCAGCTTTCTTTATTGGTAATGTTCCTCATCAGTTATATTCTTAACGGAACTCATCTCTATGATCCTCAAAGAACTCGAAATATGTTCTTACCCCTTCAAGCTCCGTCCACTTCTTAATATCTACCGGACTTTCATCCAGGTCATAAATCCTCGCCCCTTTCAGAGACAGCAAAAAAGGGGAATGAGTCGCAATTATAAACTGACATCCAAAGAACCGGGCTGAATTCTGAATGAACTCAAGCAGTTCCAATTGCCTCTGTGGAGAGAGTGAATTTTCAGGCTCATCCAGCAGATACAGACCATTATCCTTGATCTTTTCAGAAAAGTACTGCAGCGCGCTTTCTCCATTGCTGTGCTCTATTACATTATTTCCGATTGTATCCCTGACGTATTTAGACTGTGTCTTTGAACGAGCTGCCACAACTTTTTTCAGCTGTTCATAATCATCAAGTGACTTCATCTGAAATCTTGAATGTTTATTCTCAATCCATTCATCAAAGACCTGCTCCCGCTTTCGATCAACTCCCTCATTAAGAGCACGCAGGTTAAGCATAAAATCAAACACATCATCACTTGTGATCATTCTGATTTCTTCCGGTCTGCCTTCAAGGCTCATCTCATAATCACACATTCCAATGTAATCACCAAAGAAACTGCTTCTGTTAAATAAGGTGTCCCTTTCAGCTTTTAATTTCTCTGCCATAAGATTCAAAGCTGTGCTCTTACCGGAGCCGTTGTTTCCGTACAAAATCGTTATTTCCGAAAAGCATAGCTCCTGTAGCTGATTCTCTGCAAACACGCCAAAGGGATAAAAAGAGGTATAGCATGTTCTTCTTATGTAGTTTACAAACTGTTCTTCGTTCTCCACTCCCGGAAACTTAAACGAGTCAATATATCTCATCCTCTAAACTTTCAAACTCCTAATTTCTTAAAGCCTTGAAATGATCCTCACTTGGTTTTTCTTCCGGATTCTATAAGTTCCTTTTCAAAAGCTTCAGGATTCTTAAGATAATAATCCTGATGATATTCTTCTGCTTCATAGAAGTTCTTATATGGTAAAACAGCAATCTGGACTTTCTTATCTGAATCTTTTTCTATGGCACTTATCTTTTTCATTGCTGCTTCTTTTTCATCTTCTGATTTATAAAAGATAGCAAGCGTGTAAGAAAAACCTTTATCAATGAACTGTCCTTCAGCATCAAAAGGATCCACGTTAGCAAGATATATGTCCAGGAGCCTGTCATATGCTACCTTTTCAGGATCATACACAAGTTTTATCGTTTCTCTATGGCCGGTCTCCTGATGTTTTACCTGCTCGTATGTCGGATTAACTTCATCGCCGCCTGCATATCCGCAGATGACCTTTTCAACTCCATACATTTTATAAATAGGTGTAACGCACCAGAAACATCCCCCTGCAAAATAAGCTTCTCTCATACTTTAATCCTTTCAAAAACAATATCAGTTTCGCTGGAAAGATCATCCCGATACACGCCCCGGCCTGCATCTCAAGTCTGTAAGGAGTAACACCATCCATTGGCTTTAACACCCCATAAAACCCTGACAGTATTGTCTCTGCATGTTCAGTCAGTCTGTCTCCAAGGTTTCTGGAGACAAGAAACTCTTTTACTTTTTCATTCACCATTGCAAAATCTCCTTAGACCATTATTTCTTATAAATTATCCCATAAACCAAGGAAACACAAGTACGTTGAGAATGCCCCAACAAACAATAACCGTTGTATACCGCATTTACTCATAAAATATATCTTTACTATAAATATACCCCGAAGCAGCTTGTGCTCTGCTCCGGGGCTTTCACATGATTTACTCGAGTTAGCCTTAGCTAACACAAAAAGCTTATCATATTGAATTTGCCCTTTCAATAATACAAAGCCAATTCAAATTGATAAGTTTTATCATCGGAGGTCATTTCAAGGCTTGTGGACGGAGTGAAAAAAATGATAACAGATCCACGAATGCTCTATAGTACTTAAAATGAAGTTCGTTCCATTGTACGTACTTTCCAAGGCTTGAGATAATCAGGAAACATTCGTTGTCATTCTTGTCATTAAATTTGATAAGAATATAGGAAAGGACTCCCTTTTTTTTCAGCAGTTCTTTAGCTGCAGCAGCCTGAGGAGGGAGTGCATCAACCTTATTTACAACAATGAAATCCCTTCCGGCGAGATATTTATCTTTAACGTCAGAATTTAACAAGCCAAGGAGCACATTTGGAGCTTCTTTTTTTTCGATATTTTGGGTTCCGGTAGAGTACCTGGTTGTGAAAGGAGAGCCTACCAGAAGGTTGACTTTCTGCAAGTTGAAACGCATAGCGAATTCGTCCATCAACTTTTCAATACTCGTACCGATTCCGTGTAGAGCAGTATTGTACATCGTGATTATCATGTCGCCATAAGAAACGTCACCCCGGGAATCAATGATTTTCTTATTCATTTCCTGCTTTCGGATTGAGGCAAGAGAGCCGTGTTTTTCCTCGGTATATATAATGTAGCGGTTTCGCCCTTTCTCTTTGGCTATATACAGGCAGTGATCTGCAAGCATGAAAAGGTCATCATAGTTGTCTGCATCCATGGGATAGCAGGCGGAACCAATAGATACGGATAAAGTCGTTTTATCATTTATATCCTTATCTTCAAAGGCTTTTATTATCTTTTTCTTGATGCTTCTAAAGTGGGTTCGAAGATCTTCCTCCTTGTGAATGTTGTAGAACAATAGAAGGAACTCATCTCCACCAAAACGTCCTGCGATACCATTATTGCCAACTTCTGAAGATAGAATATCAGCAATTCGCTTAATGACAGTATCTCCGTACTGATGACCGAAAGTGTCGTTGACTTTCTTGAAAAAATCAATGTCAACTATCGCAAGAGCAGTTCCATCTAACTGTCTGTCATCGATCCTCTCTTTTGCCAGCTTTGCCATGTCCGATTTTTCCAGAAGACCTGTAAGAGAGTCCCTTTTAAGACCGGAATCTAAAACAATTCCTTTCTGGCTTTCAAGTTGAATATGACCTACTACATGTTCTTTTCCATTGGGTAAAAAGACGTAGCTTGCCTCCATTTTAGTTGCAGAAATATTGGAATCATCGTTTAACAGATTACCTTCGATTCTGGTGGAAAATCTTCCGGCTCCGGATTTCACCTGGCCAAAGAAGCTTTTTATTGCGTTAAGTTTATCAAGATCTACCTTTTGGCACAGCAGGTTCTCTATTTCTTCGGGAGAATATTTTCCGGAATCAAAGTCAGCCAGCTGGGTGTTGGCAATCATAAATGTCTGTGCTTCGGAGTCATAGTCAAAGAAAACATCATCATAGAGTCCCAGTTGAGCCTCATATGTAGTGACAACTTCTGACATATAATTGTGGCTTTCCAAAAGTGCGTCAAAACTTACAAGAGAAAGCTGGATGGTATTGGATTCGGTACCTTCAAAGCGAATAGCTCTGATGAAGAACAGATTACTGCCATCATCGGAAAGAATCCTGGCAGGGAACCAGCTGCCATCACAAAGGGATAGGTTATCTATATAAATTTGTCTGTAATCCACATGGATATATTCATCAAAAGAGTTATGAATGCCACTTTTAATGAAGTTATAAACTGACTGATCTGCGGTAATGATAACGTGATCATTTTCAGAAATTATAACCTTAATGGAATTAAAATCCTTCATAAAACCAAATTCCTCCTGAAATACACAGAAGAGATGAATCATTGCGTTTTCTTTCTAAATTATATAAGAAAATGAGGCCATTTCCCGGATTTAATAGATTTTTAATAAAACCCGGAGGTCAGGTTAAACGGCTAAGCTGTACCTCTTGCTTACATATGTAATCCTATGGAACGTGACGTAAAAAGTCAGATAGCGAAGGCCATACCAAAAAGCAGCTACAGATTTCTCCATAGCTGCGATAAGCGCTTCAAACCGAGTTTTTTAATATCTTCTGTAATCCCGCAATCTTACCTGTTTCTTTATCTATCGCCTGTTTCCTGTACTTCATCGTCAGTAATACCTA
Organism: uncultured Butyrivibrio sp.; assembly: GCA_947168335.1. GTDB lineage: Bacteria > Bacillota > Clostridia > Lachnospirales > Lachnospiraceae > Butyrivibrio. The sequence goes on from CAMVLM010000130.1 coordinate 6,096, forward strand.
TCCTCTCCAATAATATCCACTGTACAGTTAATACAGAGAACCCGTTCTAATAATTCAAATGAAACAAGCACTCTTCATTTAAATGTAACTTACCGTTTCAGACAGGGCTTTTCTACTGTTATGATTATCCAGTGGTCCTGCACCTTCTGCAGCATAACCTATATCAAGGAGCATCAATATTTCTTCGTTCTCCGGAAGTCCCAAATCCTTTGCTAGCTTGTCAGGATCAAAGAAATTTAACCAGCAACTGTCAACACCTTCATCTGCCGCTGCAAGCATCAGATGCGTAGCAACAATAGATGCATCCTCTACCCCGGAATCTCTCTTTTCACCAGGATAAGTGAATACATTGTCCTTATCAAAAGCCACTACTATTACAGTAGGTGCTCCATAGCGACAGGGAGTCGCCTTATCAATCTTGGAAAGTGCTTCCTCAGATTCCACTACGTAAATATGCTGTTCCTGAAGGTTCTTTGCTGTTGGGGCAAGCCTTCCGGCTTCAAGTATGCTCTCCAGCTTCTTTCTTTCAACCTTCTTTGTATCATACTTCTTGCATGAGTAACGATTTTTGACTACATCTTTAAATTCCATGGACCCATATCCCCTCCTTTTGATTGTATTGCATTGAATTGTATCATATTTATATTTGCTTTCAAGAGAATTTACAATTAAATTATCAGCTACTCATAATATATTTGCCATTATGATCTCATCCCTATATGTGCCATCCTTTAGCTTGAATGCTCTCGGATTCATTCCATATTCCTTAAATCCCATCTTCTTGTACATGTGCCTTGCTCTGTCGTTATCGCTATAAACTCCAAGTTCTACCTGCTCAAAACCATTTGCTTTTGCCTGATCCAGAGCAATCTTCATCATGAAGCTCCCAAGCCCCATTCCGGTATACTTCTGTCGGATCGACATTCCAAGATATGCCCGATGAAGATATTTAATATGTGGTCTTATGAGAGTTACACCAAGATCTCCGATCAGTCCATCTCCGTCATAAGCGCTTACCATGAAGTCCCTGTCGCTTTCAGCAATATTTCCAAGAATCTCTGTAATCTTCTCAAGGCTAAACTGCCCATCTTCAGGTTCTCTTGCCATGAAATGTGTTTCAGCAGAAGCCCGTTCCCTATGAAGCTTGACTTTCATAGCATCCTCAGGACCTGCACTCTTAATAGTAATCTCTCTCCCATCAGGTAAAATGTATTTCTGCTCCTCTATTCTCATATCCACGTATAATCCAATCATGTTAGAAAAGTGATTGGATTACTCCTTTCTCCCAGGT
>CAMVLM010000131.1 GCA_947168335.1 uncultured Butyrivibrio sp.
CATTCTTCCGCGAACGCAACTATATTATCCAGATACTTTCTTTTAATATCCTTTTCAAGTTTATCTAATCGCTTTTATAACCTGAGCAATTTTCTTGAGATCCTCTCCCTCTATATCTAGGTTCTGAAAAGCTTCCTGGACAACTTTTTCTATAGTCTTTGGGTCTACGCTCCGCTTCGGTCGAGCGCAGAGCAATCGTCCCCCGGACGATTTGCGCCCCCTCATAAGAACACTTTTCTTCATAACATAAAGCCAGTAATCGCGATGATTGCTGGCTTCCCCTCATTTTGGATATATTCACTTCATGAATTAAAGTTTCAAATAAATCACCCAAAAAAGTATTTTTAAAACATTAAAATTACCTCTAAAGTTATCTCCCCCACCCATCGATATATTTCCTGTAAGCGACAAGGAACATTCAAATGGCCAATACGAATGAAACAAAAATAAGATGATTAAATGGAGGTTTCTCTTATGTATATGTACGAACTGTTTCTTTCAAATGACGTAGAAGGCAAGAGCATTCACTTTATCCAGACAAACCACAAGGTAGATAACCTTGAAAAATGGCTTAGAAAACTTGTAAAAGATAACACCATCACAGAAGATATTGCTAACGCAGTAACCTTCGTTTGGTAATTCATATATAACACTACCGGAAGATTCCGAAAGGGATCTTCTTTTTTATGTTCACTTAAGTTTCGGATGCTAATATACATCCATCGGGAGATGAAAATCTTCTGGAAATAGAAACAGAAACTTTTTTCATACAATTCTTCATAACAACCTTGCCCGGAACAGCGCAGTTCCGGGCAACTCCAAAAACAATGCCGCGGTACTTGTGAACTTATACAAATACCACGGCTTTACTAATTTCAATATTACAGCATATTCTCAGGCTTACTCATCCTGCCTGTCCATCCAAGGCTTCGTGCCCAGGTTCTCATACTTTCCTTTTCTTCAGGATCATCACCTGCAAGTGTCTCGAGCATCTCATAAAAACCGCCTATTCCACCGACATCATCAACTAAATACAGCCCATCTGCAGCAACGCATTTCGGTCGCTGTTTCACATCTATATATGCCAGTTCGCTGCGTAATTCCTCGTCAACTTCCTTACCATCCTGGAAATATCTGTATCTACTAAGACCATCGCTTTCCTTCATCATACCCTTTCTGAAGAGTCAGATTTGCATAACAGTTAGGACAGTATTCGTAAAAATCTTCCGCACCTTCTAACACTTCATCCTTATGCGTTATTCGATTAATGAATCCGTCAATAAATCCCATATCAATCCAAATCCTTAACTACACACCACAGTACAGGTCCATTGTTGATTCAGCGCGTTGAAATCAGGCAAAAAAGTCATCTATTTTTTTCGTAGAATCAAGAATTTCCGACTCCTTAACTCCAACACTTCTTGCCAAATTTACTGAAGCCATAAGTCTTTTTGCTATATCCGGGTCAAAAGCTTCAGATATTAGACCATTAAACTCTTTGCTTCTCTCATCCAGAGCATTTCTAAAAACTTCAAGCCCGTTTTCAAGTTCAGCATCTACCTCTTCCTGATGCATCAGGTATTGATTAACAATTTTCAACTCCTGTTTATAGAGTGTATATCTGCCATATTCAAACGCCAGCATTGAAACGCTTTGATGGAATTCAGCCAAATCCTCACCTACAACTATCTCACTATATGAAGCAATAAGCTTTATCATAGCCTCCAGTAACAGCCACAAACATTTTTCTGTATAAGCTGTTTCTGGGATTTTATCTACAGATACCTGATTTGACAGATCACGCACCTCATCTGCAATAAGGCTGATAGCATCGCATTTTTTCTCAGATATCCCGCTTTTCTTAAGAACACTTACTGAAATATCGACATAATTTGCATAAACTCTAAAAATCCCTATACTGTAAGCTCTCCCATCTGGCAAAACCGCATACTTAGAAATCTTATTAGCAATATCCTTCCAGTCCTGGTTATCAAATTCCTTTATTGGTTTTCCTTCTGCGACTTTACTGACAATGGCAAAGGCGGCTACTGTACCTGCCCTCATAATCTTCAAATGATCAGGACTGTCATCATTTACATATGCCTGAGCCGTTTCCTGAACTTTGCTTATCCCTTGCATTGCCTTCTGAAGATTCTCCCCAATGCAAGTGTCTTTCAAGTATTCTATAGTAATATCCTTTATCAGTTTCTCAATCATTCTTCATTACCTTCTGTAACAACTTGTCTGCCATACATTGTTGACAGCGCTTTTGTAAGATTAACCATAGAACCAAGCCTATTCTTGTCCTCGTCATCAAATGACGTGTAATCTCCCTTGAACATGTATAAGCATTCCTGATAATTTGAATTCAGGTTAGTCCTTATTTCATTTGTCTGTGAAAGAATCTCATAAATCTTTCCATCTATCTCCTTAACAGCAGCTGTGTTCCTTTTTACTGCCTCGATTTCTTCATTCTTTTCTTTGTTGAGTTTCGTCTTATTCTTGGTAAACAGAAGTATGGAAGTCAATAACGTTGCCCCGGCAATTGTCCATCCTATTGGTCCGGCTAATGCAAGCAATGCCTGCCCTCCAACAACTCCTGCACCACCTGCTGATAACGCACCGCCACCCAGCCATGCTAATGCAGCATTCGTTGCGGCAGCTCCTGACAGTGTTGATATAGCTGTTCCAGTTGATGCAACACCAAAAGTAGTTGCAATCCACATTGCTGCTGTAGGTGCCATAAATGCAACGCTTGCCCCGGCAGCCAAACCGGCTCCAGCCCCCCCAGCAGCTGTTCTGGCTGCATCTACCTCTTTTTTTGCAAATTCACAGGCATCTGTAAACTCTTTTCTGTTTACATTTATCTCTTCAAAATCAGTATCGAAGCTCTTTGGATGGTTAGCAATGCTATTAACAAGATTCTCTACGTTATTGATAGTATCAACCGCCCGGCATCTCTCAACATATAATTGCATTCCTTTATCATTCATTAGAGTATAGGTATTGTTATACTCCGTGATAGAACTTTCAAGCATTCTATCCAATTCTGTAAGTTTGTTGGTAATATCTTCTTTGGCATCCATTGCCATATCCTTGACTTCACTTGCCTTTTCAGATATTACTTCAGTCGACTTCTTAAGAGCTTCTCCACCTTTTTTTGTTATAGTGGTTGATATCTCTCTTAGTTGATCAGTATTTATCTTTATACCTGCTTTCTTAGTTTCCTCTATTTTCATACCACACTTAGGGCAGAATGTTGCCCCAAATCCTAATAACGCACCACAAGACTGACATTTCATAACAAACCTCCTGAAATATTTGATAGCTGCTTCTATGTTTCAAATTTTACAATATTTCATATTTTCTATTTATAAAATTAAGATAAAATCCCACCCCTTGTAATCGCCTAAACCATGTCAGTTACCATTTGATTACACAGCGTAATCAGACCTCCTATTATTTTTATTATAATATTGTCATAAAACTAAAATCCCCACCGTTTTGGTGAGGATTAGATGACAATCTGCATACGGATATCTATACCTTTATTAAAAACTGTTAGAACTTATATATTTCTTCCTTGCCTTCATAATCAAGTATCTCCAGTAATGTCATTGTCGCCATATCTTTTGTCTTTTCATCAATGTACCAACCGCCACCCATTGTCGGAATATCCCTCTGGTCTTTAGGCTCTTTAAACATTGGAAAAATGTATCCCCAATCCTTCAAATACATATAACCAATGGGTTCTTTATTCAGTTTATGTTTAGTAATAGTAACTATTTCGTCTTTACTAAGCACCTTTTGCCCCTCCATCAACTCCTTAATAAAAGCCTTTTTCATCAATATATATCTATTAGTTCCTTATGGATGACATCTGCCACAGGACTTATACCCCTTTTCTATAACCTCATCCCTCGTAGCATCCTCAAAATAGACCTTATTCTTCTCTTTCATATCCTTCACGCTGTCACAATCTGGATAATGGAATACATGAGAATTTCCGTTCCCAATATATGAATAAGTCTTCTCAGAAGCAGATCTTGTGACATTTTCTGTATTATCTCCGCCTCCGGTTGTAGCAAACTCTTCAAGCGTAAACGTTGTCTTACTATTTTGGCTGCCATTATCAGAAGCAACCTTTTCATCAGACTTATCTGTCTGTTCTACTGCTTTACTCTGATCTGCCTTATAACTCCTATCCAGCTTATTTGATCCATCAGAATAATTTATGAGCACACCGGGCTGCACGTTATAGCAGAACACATTGAAGCATATACCTTTACCATTATCTTCAACCGACAATGCCTCGATCTTCACTCCATCGCAAAGAAGATTATTCCCTTCAAATACCGGAGTAACCCTGTACATTACATGATTACCGGTGCTTCTGACATAATCAGCAACCTCGTTCTCATAAGGCAGCATGCCCTCGACGTTGAAATATCTTGTGCCGGTTATAAGGTTCTGCTCATTGGCGTTCTCACCTGTCAGCTGGAATCCGATCATATGACATCTGTTATAGAGATACGGAGGATCTGAATCCACAAGTCCGGGATATTTCTCCTGTTCCCAACCGGTAGGTTTTACCATACTTATTGACTCGCGATCCTTTGTGGGCATAATATCCTTGCTGATACTTGCCATTGCAGGGGTGCACCTGCCAAGATCATCCAACTCACCATAGCTTTCAAAAGATATCTTTGTTATCTCGCTCTTTGTAAACTCCGGCTTGTTATCATTTATCTCTACTGAAGGACTGCCGCTGTAAGCAGGGATCGACTGATCCGCAGTCTTCTCTCCACCTGCAGAGCATGTTCCCAGGAAATTTGCGCATAGTAAGGCTGTTATCAGAGTTACAGAGCCTATCATTTTAGAAAAAAAAATGTTTCTCATAACATGTCTCCGCTACTATGTACCGAATCTATCACAATCGTTTCTCACGAATTCTTTAGAAAGGAGTGCCCCGGCTGATCACACGCAATCCCCTACCAGGCTGCTGGCCCATGGCCACAGATTCCTACTATCCAGAGGATGGATCATTTCATTCGGAATCTGCAAATTATGTCAAACAGATCAATCAAAACTCATCTTCAAAATCGTCGGCATCAAAACCGGCATCTCCAAGTGCCTCGCGGCGCTCATCGGGATCCATCATCTCCAGCTCATCATCTATCTCATCATCCTCATCAATGCCTGAACTACTATCATCTGAGAAAAGCGTATCATTTATAAACGCCCACTCACCGCCATCTATATGACCATCATGGTTAAGGTCAAAGGGTGTATTTCCAAACATAACATCAAAAGGTCCTGTCATAATGCGCCTCCTTAAGCTAACCCACAACAGCAACTTTTTCAATATTCAGTGGTTATCATTCCAGTAATCCTCTGCGGCATCGTATGCCTCGTCCTCATCTTCGTAATCGTCCTCGTAGTCATAGAACTCTTCATACTTGTCATCAGCAAAGTCCTGAGCCGATTTATAATCATGAACTCCATAATAGTCGTAACTCTTCTTTGATTTACCGGAATAACTGCTCTTCTTTTTGGAAGTACTCTTGCTACTATAAGAACTGCTGCTCGATGTGTCCTTAGGCTTATGCTCGTAGCAGTAGATGCTTCCAGTACTTCTCTTCCTGGTGCAGCCTGCCTTTGCGCAGTGCTTTGTGCTTGTGGTAGAAGAATAGCTCTTGCTACTTGAATACGAGCTACTGCTTGAAGTCCCACTCTTGTGCTCATAACAGTAAATACTTCCGGTACTTCTTTTCCTTGTACATCCAGACTTAGCGCACTGGCTATTGTAGGCAAAAGCGCTCACAGATGTAGTTCCAAATATGGTAATTGCAACAGCGAATGCTATTAAAAGACTGATTATTGATTTCTTCATAACTTACCGCCTCCTTTTCTTGCTTGAAAACGGTGTGGTTCCTCTTTATACAAGAATAAACCTGTTTTATCTACAAATACACACCCGTTTCGGCGAAATATAACGCTTTATTCTTCCTGGATAAAAGCGCTCATTTTAGGAAATTCAGCAGAGCTCCATTGGCAACAAGCTGTCCAATCGCATTAGCAAGCTGAGTCCTTTGCTTATTTCCTTCTTCAAGCTGTCTGTTGATTTTCCCAAGTTCCTCAAGAACCTGACCATCACCTGCCATGGCTCCGTTCCGTCCATAGGGACTCATTTTCAACTGCAAACCGCACTCCGGGCAAAATGATTCTGTTCCCATAAGATCATGACCACAAACTGTACACTTCATATAAATCACCATCCTTCCAGATCAGTCCCATCCAGTAAATTTAGCTAAAGGCACCATCTCTATGGCAGATTTCATAATATTCACAAGTGCAGCAAAAGTGTCTGCAATACTTGTTATGACCTCGCACGCACTTTTTAACCCAATACACAAATCGCTTCATAGAGCCTCCTTTTCACCTGACCACCAGCGGCATCATGAACATCATGGTTATCAACATTGCTGCCAGTATACCAATTGTTGCAAACCCAAAAGCCCTTCCCATACTTGTATTCTCCTTCTCTTTAGCTGCTTATTTTCATGTCTTCTTTTTGATAATACAATTATCACTCTTTACATGTCCCATAAAAATGACAGCTACTAATCCAGAGTTACTATTCACAGAAAAACCACCGGCAGATTGTCAAAATCTACCGGTGGCTTTTCTGTGAATGGTAACAATCCGCTGCAACCCTGCAGACAGTCAAAAAGGGAGGCATAACGTCTCCCTTCCAATCTCATCGCATCGTATCATCTCCTGCCCTGACCGCTACGCTTCCTATAATCCTCACGAATTTCAGCATCCCAATCGCAGCAGTTAAGCTCTTCCTCAGCATCCATGGCACTTCCTGCCATCATTACCGAGCAGACAGCCTTTGAAACACCGGCATAAAGATTTGCAGTTCCCACAGAATCATGCATATAGTTGACCGCCCTCTCCTTTTTAATGCCAAAACGCTGTGCCTCAGCATAGGAATCGATATTCGCACCTATGAAAATGAATTGCCATCCGTATTTCTTCTGTTCATGCTGGATCATCTTCTTGATCTGTCCATAGGAATATCTGCAGCTGGCATTTTCCATTCCATCAGTTGTTATCACGAAAATAGTCTTCTCGGGTCTTTTGTCCTTAGGAGCATTCTTGTGCGCATTAACTGTATGTTTAATAGCACCACCAACTGCATCCAATAGTGCCGTGCAGCCTCTAACGTAATACTCCTCCGGTGTAATATCCTTAACCTCTCTGATATCTACCCTGTTATGAAGAACCTCTGTCACATCATCAA
>CAMVLM010000132.1 GCA_947168335.1 uncultured Butyrivibrio sp.
CCTCCGATATTCCATTTAAGGTTATAAAAAGCCGAAGCTTATCTGAAGCTCCGGCTTAATTTGTGAAAGATCAGTATTATTCCTTAACAGCTCCAATATTCACACCTTTTACAAAGTACTTCTGTAAGAAAGGATACAGAGCCATAAACGGAAGAATAGCACATACAATTGCTGCATAATACAGCGTGTTCTGCGATACGTTATAGGACGTGGTCGGCGTATCTCCATCCATGACCATAACTCTCAGGATGTACTGGAAGTTAACCTGATCACGATTTGTGATATAAATCTGTACAGTTGAATAATCATTCCATACAGTTACCGCAAACATAAGTCCGATAGATGCAAGAGCTGCCTTTGACAAAGGAAGCACGATCTTGAAAAAGATACCCATTGGTGTGCATCCGTCAATCTTTGCTGCCTCGAACAGAGATCCGGGGATACCCTCAAAGAAGTTACGCATAAGAACCAGGTTGTATACATTCATTCCATGCTTTACTACAAGGATCCACATACTGTTTACGAGGTGAAGCTTCTTCATAACCAGGTATTCAGGAATCATTCCGCCTGAGAATATCATGGTAAAAAGAAGAAAATACGCAAGAATGTCTCTTCCGGGAAGATCATACTGTGCAAGTACGTATCCACCGAGTGTTGATAAAACAAGTCCTAACAGTGTTCCGAGAATAGTGGTTATAACTGAATTAAGAAAAGGTGTATACAGCTTTGCTGTATGAAGGATTGTTCTGTAACCATCAAGTGTCGGCTGATTGGGAAAAAGCTGGAACTTATAAACACCAACTGCGTTAAATGAATCCGCTACAACCTTCCAGATGGGAATAATTACTATAAGGCCGATCAGTATAAATACAAGATAATTTATAACATCGAAGAGGTCTGTTTTTCTTTTGCGCCCAACCGCATATTCATTTGCTTTTGCCATTGTCTCCTCCTCAGATGATGCCGCGTCCGCGAATCTTTTTACTTGCCCTGTTGCATACTACTACGAGGAAGCACCCAACCAGGGACTTAAACAGACCAACTGCTGTTGTATATCCATAGTTAGGAATAGCAGTAAGGAATGTCTTACGATAAATATATGTTGAAATAACATCAGAAACTTCAAATACTCTGTTGTTGTACATAACGAATACGGACTCGAACAGATTAAGTACTTTTGCAAGGTTAAGAATAAGTACGATAATAATTGTATTTGCAAGTTCGGGAACCGTTACATACCAGATCTTCTGAAGTCTGGTAGCACCGTCAATATCTGCAGCTTCATAAAGCTCGGGATTTATTCCGGCAAGAGTTGCAAGGAATATAACCGTTCCCCATCCGGTTTCCTTCCAGATATTAACCACATAATAAACGCCTCGCCAAAGCTTGGTGTCATGCATAAAATCTATACTTTGTGTGATAAGCCCCCAGCTCTTTAATGTTTCATTTATGAAACCTGTTGAAGATGTGGACAGGAACAAAGTAAACACTGCAGCAGTAACAGTCCATGACATGAAATGAGGAAGATAGATAACTGTCTGAAGAACCTTTTTTGCAAAAAGATTTGTCATTTCATTAATGAAGACCGAAACTATAACAGCTGTAAATGTCGTAATCAAAAGCTTTGTAATGGAAAGTTCCAGCGTATTGACGAAAGCTCTCCAAAACTCTGCATCGGAAAACATCTTTTCAAAATGCTTGAATCCAACAAACTGAATTTTCTTTAATGTGTAGTCATAAAATGAATATCTTATGCCCAGCATCGGCCAATAAAAAATAATCAGTACGTATATAAAAATTGGAAGAAACATGAGATAAAATCCCCTGTTGTTCCATATGCGGGTCTTTAAAGGCTTTTTATTTATAACCTTACCCGTTGATGTAACCTTCTGTGTCTTACCCATTTGATACCGCCTTCTTAAAAAACTTCCATTTGAGAATTTATATGGGCACCCATTCGGATGCCCATATGATTCCTTTAATATAATTGCTTAGGTAGCATTATGGCCAAATTTATTACTCTGCTGAATTGAGCTCCTCAAGGATCTGATCAATTGTGTCAGCCCACTTGCTCTGATACTCAGCAATAGCATCCTCAGGTGTCTTCTTACCTGCAACAACTTCGTTTACAAGAGTTGTCTTATCTGTTGCAAGATCAGCCTCAACCTCTGTAAGAGTCTCTGATGAAGCAGCTGAAGGAGCATCTACACAGTTCTCTGTGAAGAACTTGTTACCCTTTTCAACAAGGGGATCTGTATCTACAAAACCATTTGTAAGAGGTGCGATTACAAGTACAGGATCAAGAAGGTTCTTCTTCCAAAGTGTGTTAGCATCGTTAGGTGACTGCTTAAGGTGGAATTCACCATCTGCATAGCTGTACTCAGCCTTCTTTTCAGGATCATCAGCATTGAGAACGAACTCCTCTGCCTTTGTTGACCAGTGAACATCCTCTGCACCATATGTCCAAAGTGTCTGAACCTTGTCGCCATCAAGCATAGTCTCAAGAAGAGCATCGAAGATAGCCTGCTCACGGCTGTTATCTCCATCACCGTCATCTGTGATTACCCAAACAGGAGCCTCACGGTTGAGGTAGCCACCCCATGTATCCTTGATCTCCTGGATAGGAGCCAGCTGAACAAGTCTGTCATCTCCAAGATCTGTGTCTACATCGTTCTTGTCAAGGTTGTCTGTAAGAGTTCTGAGCCATGTACCTGCCCAGTATGTGAACACACCTTCAGATGTTGACTGATCGTTTGAGAACCATTTTTCTCTTGCTGTCTTTGTTGAAGCTTCCTCAGTATCTGTATCGATAACGCCATCAGCGTAACCCTGAGCAAGTCTTGCAAGTGCATCTACTGTAGCCTGCTCCTGGAAACCATCGATCCACTTTCCATCCTTCTGGTAGATTGCGGGATAAGCGCCCTGCCAGAACTCAGGCATGTAGTTGATGTAAGGAGCTTCATCAAATTTACCGAATCCAGCTGCTATAACGCCTGTCTTACCATCCTTTGTGAAAGCCTTAAGCATGTTGTAATAATCATCAAATGTCTTGATGCTGTCTGCTGTGATTCCTGCCTCATCAAGCCATGACTGCTTAACATATGTTACGCATCCGTTTCCGTATGTAGGAGCGAAGCCGTAAAGCTCACCGGAAGCTGTCTTCATGTTCTCATTGATGAGAGGAAGAGTGATTCTTGACTGGAACTCTGCATTAGCATAAGCATCTGCCATGTTCCAAAGAATACCGGTTGTCTGATACTGCTTAAGCATTGTAGCGCTCATGATAAGAGCATCAGGATACTGTCCGTCACCGGGCTCGCCTGTTGTAAGAAGCTGAGCTACATTATCTTTGTAACCTGAGTGCTCAGGCTGGTTGATGTGAAGTGTTACGCTATGTCCAAGTTTCTCGGAAACAGCATTCTGCCACTGCTCAACAAATGCATCCTGACCGTTATCTACGTTAGCTGTAAGTGTTCCATCAACTGTGATGTAGAGATCTGTAAGCTCGTAATCAGATGTCTCTGATCCTGACTCCTGAGTTTCAGCCTCAGCTGTCTCTCCACTTTCCTCTGTAGATGCAGCTGCCTCTGTTTCAGAAGCTGCCTCTGTTGTGTCATTTGATGTTGTGCTCTCTGAATTGTTGTTTGAACCACCACAAGCTGTAAGAGATATAGCCATGGTTGCTGAAAGCAAAATTGAAAGTAATTTCTTTTTCATACTAAAGTATTCCTCCTATACCCTTGTCCTTCTCCCAAAGCGATAATCGCCTTGTCTTTTGCTAAGATGTATTATATATGATAGACAGAAGCAAAAAAATTCATAACTTGTCTATAACATTGCATATATTGCTGTCTGTAACATTTTTTGCAGTTTTTGCTATTTTATAATAAAATCATTAATATGAAGAAAAATTTAACTACCACATACGACGACCGTCAGTATATGGAATCACTTGACTTTGAACTGTATTATTATCACGACACAAAACCTGTTACCAGAACCGGTCTCCACACCCATAAATACTATGAATTCTATTTCTTTTTGGAGGGACACGCAGAGGCACAGGTACAGCAGGAGCACTATATGCTCAGCTATGGTGATATCCTCATAGTCCCTCCGGGAATTACTCATGGAATCTTTGTGCATGATTTTGATATTCCTTACAGAAGATTTGATCTATGGGTAAGTAAGCAGACATTTTCAGAAATGCTTAAGCAGGGATCTGACTATGGCTACGCAGTTAACATGGCTTTACAGGAAGCACGTCACGTAATCCACACTGACAGGATCACCTTTAACTCAATACTTTCAAAGCTTTTTTATATTATTGAAGAAAACAAGAGTGCCCGTTTTGGAAGAGAGTGCCAGTTAAGATTAAGCGTTTCAGAACTGGTGCTGACCGTTAACCGCCTTGCTTTCGAGCAGTTTAACGACAGAAGAATAACCCAGGATGTCCTTTATCAGAACATTTGTGACTACATAGAACACAATATAGATGAGGATCTGTCTCTGGATAATATTGCAAACCATTTCTTCCTGAGTAAATTCTATATTTCTCATGTTTTTAAGGATAATATAGGAATCTCTCTTCACAAGTATATTGCCAAAAAGAGACTTCAGCTTTGCAGAGATGCCATACTCAGCGGAGAATCCATGTCAGAAGCATGCAACAACTACGGTTTTGATGATTATTCAAATTTCTACAGAGCATTTAAAAAGGAATTTGGCATATCACCAAGAGAACTTGCAAAATCAGCCAAGCTGAATACTTCTGATGCCTACAAAACTCAGAAAAACCTTATGGATCCGGATTAGATATCATTATTCCTTATCGCGGGAAAGGGGATTATTTATGGATAAAAAGAATCTGTATTCAAAAATCTCAATTCTTCTGGTACCACTTCTGATAATATGTATCGCTTCACCAAAGATACCTGCTGCCTCTGTGATTAAATCACTGGCAGCGGGTTCAAATACTGTAAGTGCAAAAAAGACGACCATTTCTGCAGGTAAATCCAATATCATCAAGGTCAGCAAGTCTGCAAAATCCACCAAAATAAAGGTATCTGTTACCGGTACCGCTAAAAACCATGTAACAGTAAAATATGGTAAAACCACTCTGTTCAAAGGCGGAAAAACAAAGAACGCAGGTGATAAAAAAGCTGTTGCAAACAAAACTTCTTTAAACCTTACTGCTACAGCTTCTGCAAATGCCATAAACAAGCAATACCGGATATCCATAACATATTACAAAGGCAACAAGAAAATATGTACAAAGACCACTAAATCCGTAAAAGTAAAAAGTGTACCCGTTACATCGATTACCTTAAGTAAAACAAGTCTTTCAATTGACACAGGCGAAAACTATGGTCTTAAAGCTGAAATAAAGCCTGCAAATGCATCAAACAAAACCGTCACCTGGTCTACCAGCAATAAGAATATCGCTTCTGTCAGCAGCACAGGCGTAGTAACTGGTGTAAGTGGAGGATTTGCTACAATAACGGCTTTTGCAGAAGGGAAGAGTGCTACATGTACCGTAAAGGTAAGAAGCAAGGATATTCCCGTCACAGGTATAACGCTGGATAAAACCGCACCTTCAGTAGGTGACATGATCACTGCCACAATAACTCCTCAAAATGCCACAAATATCAGATATCTCTGGTATACAGGTGATGACAGTGGAAATATCACAACGCTGGTTTCCGGACAGAAAACAAATAAGCTGTCTGTCACAGAGGAAATGGCAAATATGTACATTAAAGTTGTCGCAATAGGTGACCTCTACAGTGAGGTATCAGCTGCCACAACGACTCCCGTACCCGAGCCGCCCAAGCCGCCGGGAATATATGATGCAAAATTTGGAAATCCTACGGGAACCATAGCATGTGAAGATACCTACATTCCTGTTGATGTTCTGGATGAAAACAAAGATGCAATTACAGACAGTACTATTATGAGCAATCCATCAGAGTACATATCAGTGAAACCTGAAGATGCACAACTTACCAGTGTGGGAAATAAGAATCTTCTGATAGTACTTCCCGGAGACGTTTATACGGAAGCAACAACCGTTACCGTCAAAGTAACCTGCCTTGCTTCAGAAAAAGAAGTTGAAACAGAAGTAACCATAAGAGATCCCGCTGCTCCGGTAAAGATCACTGCTTACTCAGGAAAGACCACAGGAACTGAAGGATCAAGTACACCCGTCCTTCTTGAAAAAATAAAAGTTCAGGATCAGTATGGCAGAGAATTTAGTACAGATAATTCCATAATTGCAGGCATGTTCAGTACTGAGGCCTCCGATGGGAAATACAGAGTAACAGCTGCGTCCTCTGCACCTGATTCCATCTGCATGGGAGAAGACGATACTAATGCAGGTAAGACAGATGCCGTACCGCTTGATACAAGCCTTTATTCAATATCCGCAGGAACAGCTACAATTACCTTAAAGCTTGAAAAATCAAATGGCAGTAGCTTTTCCGAAGTATCAGGATCCGAATTCGATTTTGAATTTACGGCAAGTGCAGCCACATCTTCCTGAAAACACATCATTATCATAACCTGGAGCGGTCTGAATCTGGTTTTCCATCATTTTTGCCCTATTGTTCTGCTTTGCGGATTCCCCTGCCGGAGCCCCCTGTAAGTCTCTTTTTTATTACTTTATCGCTTTTATTTTCATTTTAAGTTCATGTTTTATCCTTGAAGAACAATGGAGGATAAGAACATGAAACGCAAATTACTCGTAATTTTATACGGAATAGGTCTTACTGCCTTTACCGTATATATTTCTCTGGATACTTTTGTTTTATCCAGTACATACAAGGCCAATGCAACAGAGATGAACACAGCTGTGTTTGATACTGTTAAGGTTGAAAGCCCGGATACAACTGATACTGGCGAAAGTAACAGCAATGATAAAACCGCCACTGATGAAAGTTCAGACAGCAGCAAAACTCAGACAGACGATACTGATAAGGAAGAG
>CAMVLM010000133.1 GCA_947168335.1 uncultured Butyrivibrio sp.
CATCTTCAGCCCTGAGATTGGTGTATTTGGGCGGAACATGCTCGCTTATTTCAGCGCCGCCCTCCGATGCTGCAGTAGCGGAATTGTCAGTCGTCTCTGCCGGATCAGTGGCCTCTTCCTGTACAGAAGTCTCCTCCGCAATCGCCTGGGCTATTCCATCTTCCTTCTTGTCTTCAGCTGCCGTGTCTGTCTCAGTTTTTTCTTCAACCTTAGTATCTTCCTTTTCTGAAACAACCGCCGCTTCCTTTTCCGCGCTGTTTTCCTTATTTCCGCAACCTGATACGGATGCTGCCATCATAGTCATGATCAAAATCCCCAATACCCTTCTGAATTCTTTATTTTTCATGCAAAATACCTCCGTAAAAACATTATTGCATTACGGTATCCTACAGGCTAATTTCTTATTGCTGTTTTCCTATGAAAAGATTGCTAATTTGGGACTTAAGATCGAATGATCATTAATTGGTTGGAGCCAGACCGATTTGCCCCAAATGTCAAACCTCCCTGGCCCCTATTAAATTTTATATGAGGTAGAGATGATTGCGCTTCATCTCCTGTTATCTGTATTCTATCTGACCACTAAAGATACATAATAAAATTCTTGTAAAAAGTTTGTTAACAAAATGAAAAAGTCTTACAAAATCAGTTTCAATTTGTCGGATTTGTTTCTTTAATACAAAAAGATGACACAAAAATAGAGATTTAGTGGACGCCTAAATCTCTATCTTTGTAGTTAAATATGAATTAGGAGGAGTTAAAAAATGTAAGGAGTTTTTCTCCAAAATGGCCTTTAAATAATTATCTCATCCTCTGAAGGCTCGGACCTTCTCGGGAGCTTCTCTGTGCAGAAACCGGAGCTTATGTCTCGTCCCCTGCACCTTTTGTTTTACACTCTGTATATCGTCTTACAATGAGCATTACTTAATACCACAATTACAATATCGTCAGTTATTTGAAATATTTGAAAAGGAATCAGTTACGCCCGTTATCAAATATCCTCCACTTCATATATTACCTCTACATCATCTATTCTATGGGTTTCTTTCCAATTATTAAGTATTCTATTAATTACAACATTTTCAGCATCATGTGTGTTTGATTCCAGAAGCAGCAGCCAATACTGATCCTTGCCGTTTTTAGTAAAAACATCACTGCATCTGAGCGAATGGAGAAGTGTTCTGCCAAAGTTATCCATAACCTCTTCCAGTTTATTGTCATCACCGTCAACTCCAATCGTGAAAACACAGTACTGGACAGAATTATAATAGTTTTTTACGGATCTCTTCAGGAATCTGTATATATCCCTGAAGCCTTCCTGGCCTACCTCATAGGCTCCCGCAGGCTCATTTCTCTCATCCAGCACCGCTCTTGAGATGTTGATTCCCGCACCTTCAGGTACAGCCTCTTTTTCCGAACCATCGTTATAAATGGCAAATCCGTGCTTACCATTCTGCTTAACTCCTGCAAGAGCTTTATCAGCCTTTTTGAAAAGCTCTGCAAAATCTGTGCCTTCATTTGGCACATAGACAGCTCCGATTGAAACACCTATAGGGATCTGGCTGTCCTGCCCCAATATCTCTTCACAGGCCGTACTGAACATTCCGGCAATCTGTCTGGCCTTTGCCTCCACAACATTCCGGTTTATCACATTATTACAGAAAATGATGAACTCATCTCCACCTATTCTGCCGGCAATATCCTTGTTTCGTACAACACTGTTTATTACTTCAGAGAATTTAATCAGAACTTTATCTCCGGCATCATGACCTACGCAGTCATTAACCAGTTTAAAGGAATCCAGATCCATCAGCAGAATAGTGCCCTGACCATTCCGGCAAATCTCGGTCAACTCTTTTTCCGCATAAACTTTATTGAGCAATCCGGTCAAAAGGTCTGTACTTGCTTCAGACTGAAGGTCCTCCATTTTCGAAATACTGGACAGAATAATATCTATTCTTCTGAGCAAAACCTCTTTTTGGAAGGGTTTATGGATAAAGTCCATAGCCCCGCCTCTGAATCCATCTACTTCAGTCTCCTGCCTGTAGTCAGACGTCATGAAAACAACAGGTGTCTTACCGCCATATTTCTGCTTAAGTGAATCCTGCAGCTCCAGACCTGACATTCCGGGCATCATAAGATCCGAAAGCACCAAATCCGGCTTTTCCTGTTCAAAGCACTGCAATGCCTCCTCACCGGAGGATACAGTTACCACATCATATGCTGACTCAAGCATCGTCTTTGCCAGATATTGAAATATGGATTCATCATCAACGACCATGATTTTTTTCATATATTGCCCTCAATATAGTCTTGCGTCTACGTGCACCTTACTGAGCAGTCTGTATGTATCCCTATAGACCTTCTTACGTCCTTCAGTGAGAAGATATTGCATATCCTCCACAACTTCAGGTAATTGCAAAAGCTCTGCCATATAAGGCGCATATCTGGTACCGGAACCCTCAATGACTTCTTTAATATAGTCCTCGAGTTCAATTCCTTCGTTGTAGCTTCTTCCGACTTTGTCAGTTGCGGTATCCATACAGTCAGCACAGGCAACAATTGCTGTGGCTGTTCTGCAGGGATTGTTTATACTGTCAAATTTATCAGGATATCCGCCCTTACCGTCATACCATCTGTGATGACCTTTTGCAACATTGACATAAGCCCGTGTACTCTCATATCTTGATAAAAGCTCTGCTCCTGTAGCAGCATGAGACTGAATTATCTCCTGTTCCATATCAAGAAGCTTTCTGCCATATATATATATTGTATCAATAATTACAAGTTTTCCAAAGTCGTGGCAAAGTCCGGCATTATAAGTGAATCCAAGGAAAGCATCCTTATGCTCAAGGACTTCCTCCCGGGTATTGCAGCCCTGACAGCCAACGAATAATTCCGGATGTCTCGGAATCAGATGCCCCGTGAGGCAATTGGCGATCTTTGCCACCATAACGGAATGTATATATGTCGGCGGATGAATGGCTGCCATAAGGTTAAGCCCCATCTGCATGAACGTAATTCCGCCTGGGAGTTCGCAAAATTCCATTAGCATTTCCGAGAAAGCTCCCAGATTGGATGCAAAGTTACCAAGCTTGGGCATATGAAAAGCGTAGGATATGATCCTGCGGTACATTGTGAATATATTGGCCTTGATTTCTTCAGTAATCTTGCCCCTTGATGCAACCATAATATAGCTGGCGGCACTGGTCACATTACATACCATGCTTTCTCTGCTGCCATCAATATCTTCGTCGGCATTTTCCCAGATTTCCAGCATTTTCCTCAGATGCTCGTCATGGCTTAAAACTCCGGCCCTGTATTTGGTATATTCCTTCAAAAGCTCAATATACTCTTCTGAAGCATATTCTTCTGTGGCTTCCGGATTAAGTGCAATGAATTTATCCAGAAGATCCACATATTTCATAAGATATTTTGCAGTCTCAGAGCCGACCTTAACAGGCTCTGTAATAAGCATATATTCATAGCATCTGTACAAATGCCTGTTCCAATCATATTCAGGCGTAGCATTCCTGTAAAACTGGTCATAATATAGCTCTATGGATTTCTCTATAATACTGATCCTGTTTTTAATGCCCTCATCTGCACCGGGAGTGTCATCTTCATAGTCATACAGGGCAGCTCCAAAACGTGAATTAATGAGCACAATTTCCCTGGTTCCCTCATCAAGCTTGAGAAAACGGTCCTTATCCAGATACTTTAATATCTCATCCAGTGCTTTTAAGCCCTTTTCCCTGAATCTCTCTGCTATTTCAGGGCATGCAATAATACGAACAGTCTGATTTACCATGTGGTAGGAATTCTCTACCTGTTTATCAAGCTGCTGTACATAGTAATTATCATCACCCTTTTTCTTTGCATCCTCCAGCATTCTGTCCACCAGCGGGAAAATAATGGGGATATCCAAAGTCTTTGTGGAATCTGCACTTATCAGACTCCTGTAAAACAGATCAATATTATCAATTGTTTCTTGTGATAACTCTTCATCCGACTCAATAATAGGCTCAACAAAAGCTTTTATAAAAGCCCTGTTTTCCTTGGAGAGCTCGCCAATCTTGATGAAATTGCTGTTGAGCAGTTCCATATAGTCATATGGTGTATTCAGCTGGCTGAGACTGGGAGATGACAGCCTTCTGATTCTCTCTGTGCGGGCGGCATATTCCTGAATTTTGGCTACCGTATCATTGTCCTCTCCGAGACGATACAGCTCTTTGTATTTTTCACTGATATATTCCACATAATCGTCGGCGCAAGCCTCTTTACCACATATTTCTTTAATCCAGTCGCTGGCCTTCAGCCTGTTGGCATTCTTAAATACATGATCTTTCATCCACTCATTAATCCTGGAAAAACCATATTCTTCCAGGTCTTCAAAGGGATCAAAGTCCTGCTTCATCCTGGTTAATATCATTGCACTGTAGAAATTACCAAGGGAATACATGGGGAACATACCAAAATCCCTTGACCAGTGCATATCCTGAAGAAGTCCTTCTTTATCATTCTCAGGAACAATTCCCAGATACTTTTTGTACTTCTCATTCCAGGCCTTCTGCAGATCAGCCATATCAAGACCGCCGTCAATCATCTCTTTTTCAAGCTCATAACGAACCAGACCATGCAGGATAACTGTAGCCTCATCTGCCTTTATCCTGACAGGTGTCCACTCGATGGCATTAATAGCCTCATACAGTTCCGACTCTGTTACATCGCGCATTACTCTCGGATAAATCTCGCAAACCTTGGGATAGATTATATGGATAAACTCTCTGGATTTTCCAATGATATTTTCATAGAAAGCAGCAACTGCCTCCTTCATTCCCTTGGTCTTGTAGATAGAAATGCAGTAATCATCATCCTCTGTGGGTTGCATCTGTTCAAATAGTGCAAGGCCACAGGCATGGATAATAAAATATATCTCTGAAATAAAATTATCAAAATTCTCTCTGGAGGTAATTCTGACATCATCCCCGGACAAAATGCTCATGACAGGATATTTTGCATCGGTCATGGCACCTCTGTTAAAATCAAACTCCATCAGGTGCAAAATATAGTCAGCCATCTCATGCTGCTGACTCTGAACTACAGCTCTTGTTAAAAAGCCGGTTCTTAATTCCTGCCCCTTCTTTTTAACATCAGATAACAGCTTATTGATTCCGGTTAACGCAGTTGCAAACATTTCATCAAGTTTTGCTGTTGTCATCCCTTCCTCAAATTCACCAAGCATAAGCTCATATAAGCTGTAATCCTTCTCTTCAGGAAGTCTCTCATAATGACTGAATTTCTCAACAAGAGAATCACGCAGCTTTGACAGAGATTCAATATAATCCGTTGCATCACCATTAACCCGGCAATTACTCCAGGTAAAAAAGACTTTCCCCTTAAGATCATTAATATCAATATCTGTCTTGGTTAAAATGGATTTATTATGAATATAAGCACGATAAAGATTCCTGATAAGGACCTTATCAAGCGGATCCGCTTCATCAATATGGCTGTAAACTGCCTCCAAAGCCTCTTCGAATTCTTTGGATTTTCTGATTTTGTTTATATAAGCAAAAAGAGCGGACAGTGTTTCGAGTTCCTTAACCTGACCGGACGGAGGGCACATAGTCACACAATCAAACTCAACCAGGTTGAGTGCATGCATGAATCTGTATTCCTTTTGGACCTCTGACTTCACATACGCCAGATTCTTAGAAAAAATTTCACCCATTGCGACACCTTTTTAATCTATACGCCCCTCATGCAACAGCATACTAATTATAGTATAGCCCTATAAGCAAAAATAGACCAGCAATATTTGGGCAATTCCAAACTTACTGGTCTATTATTCCACGATTATTTAATTTTTATGAAAAAGGCACTCAATGCTGCGCATTTTCAACAGCTCCGAAACTAAATGGCGGTGCTGCCTTCTCATGAAGCTTTAATAATTCATGATCAAAGTTATGTCTGCACTCGCAGGTTCTGTCAAATACCATTACTGCTTCATCTCCGTCCTTTGATGCATCCCACTGGGGAAGTTCTGCATGATTCGGGTCTCCTGTGTGTGCAAATGCCATTACTGCGCGGAATATCTGTTCCTGAAGCTTGTCTGATACTCCGGGTACATTGGCAGAAGGAACCAGGTCAATATTATGGAAGAAGAAAGCAATATCCGAGCAGTGCCAAGCGGGTTTGTTGTGCTGAATCGGGAACTCAAGCGCAAAAAGATATGAATAAGTGGGAGCTTCAGTCCTCTTTGCAGCTGCTTTGATAAGCTCAATCAAAAGAACCGCATTCTGATTATCAAAATCGTCCGCATAAGAGCTGGACATAGAATAATAGAGCTTTCTGTCAGATTCGGGACCCGCTATCTTCAACTGTTTCATCACCTCTGGCAATAGTTGCCTTGACCTGCGTGCTGCCAAGAAGTGTCTGGGCACCCATTACTACTTCTTTGTATACACCATTGAGATTTGCACCGCTTTCCTCAAGAATCTGAACCTGAAGGTCCTCCTTATTATAAATCTTGCTGACCATAAAGAAGGCCGAAAGAATCATAACAAGACCGGTCATCAATACAATGACCAGTCCTGTAATTATCCATTTCTTCAGCACAGGACGATATTTAAGATAATTGTTTAGTCGTTTAAACATATCAGGCTGTTTTCTCTTCCTTAAGCATCTTTTTAACAGTAAATAACATTGTTATAAAGCAGGCCATTCCGCCAACCACATTGCTTATTGGCTCTGCTGCAAAAACTCCAGCTGTACCCAAGTTGAATAAGTATGGGAGC
>CAMVLM010000134.1 GCA_947168335.1 uncultured Butyrivibrio sp.
GCGCAAAAAAATAACCCAGTACTGGGTTTCAGCGATTTGGGGTGTCAAACTTCCGATTATAAGCGGCATAGAAACAATGATTACGTAATAAAACCTGAGCATTTAATCTGAACCTCGTTTTTGTTATATATTTAATTATATACAATTCATAAATAAAAATACAAGGATGCATACCTTCCCGAACTGTTAAAAAGTGCTTTTAACAATGAGCAAAGTATGCTATACTACTGAATTGTGGAAAACTATTGTTTTCGGTAAATTCCTGAAAAACGAAGGAGATATATTATGAAGCATGTAAAGACACTTGCAACAAGAAATCTTAAAGAATCTATGAAGAAGGGTGGCTGCGGCGAGTGCCAGACATCTTGCCAGTCAGCTTGCAAGACATCTTGCACAGTTGGTAACCAGAGCTGTGAGCAGGTTACAAAGTAAGATCATTCTTAAATGAATAGTTTTATTTATGAAAGGCAGCGGTTTAGCCGCTGCCTAAATTTTGTAGAGCGCTTTGAGCTTTAGCCTGATGAAGAGGCAGGGCCCGTAAGTGCGGAAATCTAAATTAGAAAGTAGTGATAATTTTATATGGTACATGCATACAAGAACAACGGTTATGACATTGTTCTGGATGTAAACAGTGGCTCCGTACATGTTGTGGATGACATTGTTTTTGATCTTATCAGACCAATTGAGGAGCTTTTAACAAACAGATTCGGAACAGCTGACATTACAGCTGATGGTGCTGCAGATACAACTGATGAGGCGCTTTCCGCAGAGCTGTTTTCAGAACTGAAAGAGAAGTATTCAGAAGTAACAGAAAAATACAGTGAGCAGGATCTCACTGATGCCATCTCCGATATTCTGGAATTGAGGAGAGGCGAGGTTCTTTACACAGATGATGTTTATGAGAACTATGTAGAGGACTTCAAAGAGAGAGGTACAGTTGTTAAGGCATTATGCCTGAACATTGCACATGATTGCAACCTCAGATGCAAATATTGTTTTGCTGACGAGGGTGAGTATCACGGCAGACGCGCTCTTATGAGTGAGGAAGTCGGTAAGGCAGCACTTGATTTTCTTGTGAAGAATTCAGGTGGAAGGAAGAACCTCGAGGTTGATTTCTTCGGCGGAGAGCCTCTTATGAACTGGGAGGTTGTCAAGAAGCTTGTTGAGTACGGCAGAAGTCTTGAGAAGGAATATGACAAGAACTTCCGTTTCACACTTACCACAAACGGTACTCTTTTAAATGACGAGATTCTTGAGTTTGCTAATAAGGAGATGGGAAATATAGTTCTCTCGATTGACGGACGAAAGGAAGTCAATGACAAGATGAGACCCATGAAGGGCGGTCAGGGAACTTACGACACCATTATTCCTAAATTCAAGAAGGTAGCTGAGAGCAGACATCAGCTCAGATATTTCGTGCGTGGAACATTCACACACAACAATCTTGATTTCTGTGAGGATGTTAAGCACCTGGCAGACCTTGGCTTTAAGCAGATATCGGTAGAGCCGGTTGTGGCTAAGCCTGAGGACTGGTATGCTATTAAGGAAGAAGATATTCCTTATCTCTGTGAGCAGTATGATGAGCTGGCCAAGCTTTACATACAGAGACAGAAGGAAGGAAACGGATTCAATTTCTTCCATTTCAACATCGATCTTGAAGGTGGTCCATGTGTGGCCAAGAGATTATCAGGATGCGGTTCGGGATGTGAATATCTTGGCGTAACCCCCTGGGGAGATCTTTATCCCTGCCATCAGTTTGTTGGTAATGAAGATTTCATTATGGGTAACGTATTTGAGGGTATCACCAGACCTGATCTGCAGAAGATGTTTAAAGAGAGCAATGTGTACTCCAGACCAGAGTGTCAGAAGTGCTTTGCAAGATATTATTGCAGCGGAGGTTGTGCTGCGAATGCCTATAATTTTAATGGCGACATAAATACAACCTACAAAACGGGATGTGAACTGCAGAGAAAGCGTATAGAGTGCGCGATCATGATTAAGGCAGCACTATCCTAAAGGTATCTTACGGAGGATGAGGTAATGAAAAAGGCAAAATCACTATTAGCCCTGCTGGTAATGGTATTACTGTTGGGCGGACTTGCGTATACTTCTGTATACGGACTTGGATCAGAGAAGTCAGGTTCTCTTAGCAGTATCAACTTGGGACTTGATCTTGCAGGTGGTGTCAGCATCACTTATGAAGTAGGCGGAGACGGTACTCCCAGTGCTTCAGATATGGCAGATACTATCTATAAACTCCAGCAGCGTGTTGATCAGTACAGTACAGAGTCACAGGTTTATCAGGAAGGCTCTAACCGAATTAACATCGAGATTCCCGGCGTTACAGATGCCAACAAGATTCTTGAAGAACTCGGTCAGCCCGGTAATCTGTACTTCATAGCACAGACAGACAGTGAGGGTAACGAAAACTACTCATACAGTTCAGGATTTGAGGTTGATGATGAGGGTAACGTCAAGACCGATGAAAACGGCAACATGGTTATGAGCGGTGAATTCGGTTACAACCTCAACAAGACTATAGAAGAGCTTGAGGAAAACGGCTCCATCGTTCTTAAGGGCGAGGATGTAGCAAATGCTCAGGCCGGTTATCAGAATTCAGGAACAGCTAACACTCAGGAAGTTGTAGTTGAGCTTGAGTTCACAGAAGAAGGTAAACAGAAATTTGCTGATGCTACCAAGAAAGCATTCGCAAATGGTGAGTCAATCGGTATCTACTATGATGGAAGATTCATTTCTGTTCCTAAAGTTCAGGCAGAGATTACAGACGGACGTGCAGTTATCACAGGTGAGGAGTCATTTGAATCAGCTCAGAACCTTGCATCTATGATCCGTATCGGTGGACTTAAGCTTCAGCTTACAGAGCTCCGTTCTAACGTAGTAGGTGCCCAGCTCGGTTCTGATGCTATCCACACAAGTAAGATCGCTGCAATCGTTGGTTTCGCATTGATCATCTTATTCATGATCGGTGTATACTGGCTCCTTGGTGTAGCTGCCAGCGTTGCACTTGCTTTCTCTGTAGGACTTGAAGTACTGCTTCTTTCTGCATTTGAAATCACACTTACACTTCCCGGTATTGCGGGTATCATCCTTTCAGTTGGTATGGCGGTTGATGCAAACGTTCTTGTATTTGCTCGTATCAGAGAGGAAATCGCAGGTGGTAAGGATGTTAAGGCAGCTGTTAAAGCCGGATATGGCAAAGCACTTTCAGCTATCCTTGATGGTAATATTACAACACTTATTGCAGCAGCAATCCTTGGCCTCAGAGGAACAGGTACAGTTAAGGGCTTCGCTTCAACACTTGCTCTTGGTATCGTAGTTTCAATGTTCACAGCTCTGTTTGTAACAAGAGCAATCACAAGTATCCTTTATGGTATCGGATTCCAGGATAAGAAGTGGTACGGCCAGGCTAAGGAACTTAAGATCAGAGATTTCACAACAAAGAGAATTGTTGCTTATGGCATTTCACTTGCAATCATTGTAGTTGGTTTTGTGACAATGGGAATTAACGCAGGACGCGGAGCAGGCGCATTCAACTACAGCCTTGATTTCGTAGGTGGTACTTCCACAAGCGTTACATTCAATGAAAACTGGACAACAGAGAAGCTTGACAGCGAGATCGTTCCTAAGATCAAAGAGCTTACAGGTGTTGATTCTGTACAGATTCAGACTGTTAAGGGAACAAACGAAGTTATCTTCAAGACAGTAACACTTTCAGTAAGTCAGCGTGAGGCTATCTCAAGCATGCTTCAGAACGACTATTCAGTACCTGAAGCAAGCATTGCTGCAGAGAGTATCAGTTCAACAATCAGTAAGGAAATGCGTTCAGATGCTACATCTGCTATGATCATTGCACTTGTACTTATGCTTGCATACATCTGGATCAGATTCAGAGATATCAAGTTCGGTGCAGCAGCAATTGTCGCTCTTGCGCATGATGCTCTTATTGTTATTGTGTGCTATGCACTTACAAGAATTCAGGTTGGTGGTACATTCATAGCTGCAATTCTTACAATTATCGGTTACTCAATCAACGATACAATCGTTACATTTGACCGTATCCGTGAGAATCAGTACAATATGAGCCACAAGGATGATTATGCTTCACTTGTTAACAAGAGTGTAAGCCAGACTGTAAGTCGAAGCCTGTTCACATCAATCACAACCTTCATCATGGTTCTTGCATTATTTATCTTTGGTGTAACAGATATTCGTAACTTTGCACTTCCTCTTATGGTTGGTGTAGTTGCAGGTACATATTCATCTATCTTTGTAGCATCACCTCTTTGGATGGATCTTAAAACAAAGTTTGCCAAGAAAAAGTAATTAGCAGCATTAGAGAATGACTTTTATTATTAAGCCTTCCCCAAATGGGGAAGGCTTAAATATTTGATATACGAGGAAATTTATGGCAAAGTGGCTTGTTGCACGCAGAGGTGCAGATTTTGAAAAAATAGCAAAAGAACATGGGATATCCCCGATTACTGCAAGACTTTTGAGAAATCGTGATGTAGTTGACTATGATGATGTAGAGGGATTTTTGAATGCGAATATTGAAAAACTTCACAATCCCCATGAACTTAAGGATATAGACCTTGCATGCGATGTGATAAAGAACAGTATAGAAAGAGGAGACAGAATCAGAATCATTGGAGACTATGATGTTGATGGTGTCTGCTCATCTTTCATATTGTTGAAAGGGTTACAAAGATGCGGAGCATCAGTGGATGTCAGACTTCCACACAGGATATATGATGGTTATGGTATCAGTGAATCGATCATAGATGAAGCATATGATGCGGGCGTTAGAACCATTATCACATGCGATAACGGAATAGCGGCAATTGAACAGGTAGCACATGCAAAGGAACTTGGAATGACTGTTGTAGTGACGGATCATCATGAGGTTTTGTGTGAATCTGAAAATAAGGACAAAATGATCCTTCCTTCTGCTGATGCCGTTGTGGATCCTAAACGCAAGGATAATATAAATGAGATAGCTTTTCCGGAAATCTGCGGAGCTATGGTTGCATATAAATTCATACAGGTAATGTTTGAGAAATGCGGATTTGACATGGAATCAGACATAGATAATCTTTTAAAGGAGCTTCGCATTTTTGCGGGGTGGGCTACAGTCTGTGATGTCATGCCTCTTAAGGATGAAAACAGGATAATGGTCATGGACTCCTTTAAAAATATTCCGGATAGTAACAATATCGGGTTGAAGGCACTTATTCGTGAGTGTGAACTCGATCCGTACAGGATTACCTGTTATATTTACGGCTTTGTTCTTGGACCGTGCCTTAATGCATCAGGAAGACTTGATTCTGCAATGCGCGGTGTTGAGCTTTTGTCAGAGAATAATCCCGATGTGGCTGCGAAAATAGCAAGGGAATTAAAAGAACTCAACGACGAGCGTAAAGACCTGACCATACAGGGACAGGAAAATGCCATGGAGAAAATCTCTGAATACGGAGAAGATATTCCGGATGTGCTTGTTGTTTATCTTCCGGATCTTCATGAATCTCTTGCCGGTATTATTGCAGGAAGAGTCAGAGAGGCTGTCAACAGACCTACATATATTCTTACTGATGCTTCTGAAGGACTCCTGAAAGGATCAGGCAGATCCATAGAGGCCTATCATATGCATGATGCATTAAGTGATGTCAGAGACCTTCTTACAAAATTCGGCGGACATAAAATGGCTGCGGGTTTTTCTCTGAAAAAAGAAAACCTTGAAGCATTTGCAAAAGCACTTAATGATAACAGCAGACTTAAGCCTGAAGATTTCCAGGAGACACTTCACCTTGATATGGAGCTCCCGCTTAATTATCTGAGCATAGATCTTGTAAGGGAGTTTGAACGTCTTGAGCCTTATGGTACAGGCAATGAGGAACCGCTGTTTGCAGCAAGAAATGTGGAGCTGGTAAGCGGCAGGATCCTTGGTAAGAATGCTAATGTCGGAAAGATCATTGTCAGGGATGAAAGCGGAAGAACCTACGAAATGATGGTATTTCAGAGGTTTGATAAGTGGAATGAATTCCTTTCGGAAAGCTTTGGAGATGAAAACGCGAAAAACCTATATAATGGTGACAGGCATGATAAAATGATTATTAAGATTGCATACAAGCCTGGGATAAATGAATTCAGAGGAACAGAAAGTCTTCAGATTATTCTTAAGGATTATATGATATAAAAAACTCCATAAACCACAAAACACACGCCAATGGCGTGTGTCTGCGGTTTCTTATGAGGGGGAGATAGTTAGTTCATCAACTATCTTGAATATAATATACAATGTATTTGTGAACCGGATGTGTTCAAAACCTTAAGGAAAACGAAAGATTCTTAAGATATTTGGTATATATATGATAAACACTGCAAATGAAGTAATATGTTTATATAGGAGGATGAGTTTATGAAACTTGCGGAATTATTAAGAGACTTGGAATATAAAGCTTTTGTTGGGAATTCAACTGAAGAGACTGCAGATCTCGATGTTGAAATCAGTGAAGTTGTTAACGACAACAGAAAGGTTACAAAGGACTGCATTTTTCTGTGTATAGAGGGTGCAAATTTTGATGGACACAGCGCAGCCGGTGAGGCAGCTGAAAAAGGTGCTGCCGCTATTGTGGTTCAGAAGGATGTAGAGCTTCCTTCAGACAGTAAAACTATAGTTGTTAAGGTGGAAAATACCAGATATGCCATGGCATTTATTTCTGCTGCATGGTTCGGACATCCAGATCGGAAGAGCGTCGTGTAGGGAAAGAGT
>CAMVLM010000135.1 GCA_947168335.1 uncultured Butyrivibrio sp.
TTACCGCAGATCAGCACTAAAACATAGCTTTATTCAGTTATCAATGTGCATTTTTTGGGTGTTTCTATACTTTTGACACCCACATCATACACATTGTATCCCTATATTTTCACAAATACAACCTCTCTTTCATTAGAAAGATCATCCCTATACACATAACTTAGCCTGTCGAATGCAAACATGGTAAAACCAATCATTTTTCCATCACTATATATCGCAAAAGGACAAGCTATACCCTTATTTTCCTTTGCCGTATTCCAGGAATCTTCATTGGAAGCAATATATTGTTTTTGGTCACTTGCAACCTTTAGCCCAAAGCATTGTTGCAGGTTTTCTTCAGTTAAATCTATAAGTTCAACATTCATCTTTCATCAATCTTTTTTAATGTATCCTCGAGAATAACTCTTCTTAACTCAGTGAGCCATTCTGAAAAATTCACTGTATAGCTTTTATCTTTTCCATATTCCTCTGTTAACCGCGATATTATCATCATATTTTATAAAATCATTATGTAGTTCAAAGCTCTTTGTAATATGGGCATATATTTTCATAATGTCCATCTTTCATTCTGAAGCCTCCGGAAATTGTTCCCAGTTGTGTGAAGCCCAGACGTTCATACAAATGTCTGGCATGAGTATTACTCTCCACAACCGCATTAAACTGAAGAACTCTGAAGCCAAGTTCTTTACCTTTCTGCAGGCAATCCTTCACAAGCTGTTCTCCAATATGCCTGCCTCTAACATCAGATGATACCGCATAGCTTGCATTGCATATATGTCCGCATCTTCCAACATTATTAGGATGGAGGATATAAAGACCAAAAATCGTTCCGTTCTCCTCCGCAACACCTGTATAACTCTGGGCCGCAAAGAACTCCGCACCGCTTTCACTATCAAGTGTCTCCTCCTGTGGAAATGCTATCCCATCTTCAACAACTTCATTCCATATTCTAATAATCTCAGGTAGATCCTGCTCTGTATACTCTCTAACAACCATTTTTTTCATCTCCATAATAAACTGTCCGGCAAGATCACATCACCATTAGTAAAGTTCCTGCTCCAATTAGTATGCATCCAATAGCTGACTTCGGCGTAAACTTCTCATGAAGAAATACAAACGCTAACACAAGCGTGATGATCACAGACAGCTTATCTATTGGAACCACCTTGGATGCATCCCCGGCTTGCAGTGCTTTATAGTAACAAAGCCATGATACCCCTGTAGCCATACCTGAAAGCATCAGAAATATCCAGCTTTTCTTGCTGATAGCTGAAATACCGCCTTGTGTGTTTGTCAGGAAAACCATTCCCCATGCCATTACTACTACAACCATAGTACGGATTGCCGTGGCAAGATTAGAATTAACACCCTCTATTCCTATTTTTGCCAATATTGATGTAAGTGCTGCAAATACTGCAGATCCTAAAGCAAACCAAAACCACATATTCTTCACCCCTGTCTCAATTCTTTTTTCATCCATATATGAGGACAACCTTCATCATCCTCAATCTCCCCATATGCCTCGTAGCCATTTGATTCATAGAATTTTTTGGCTGCACACTGTGAGTGAAGTCTTATTAACTTACCACCATTAGCTCTGACATATTCATCCACCTCTGCGAGAATTTTTGAGCCGAGGTGATCACCACGGTATTCTTTCATCACCGCAAGTCTCCCGAGAATGTACTCGTCTTCTTTTTCTTCTGTAAAAACCCTGCATGTTGCAACAGGCTTTCCGTTATCACTCATCAGAAAATGCGCAGCCACCCTGTCGATATCATCAAACTCATTTACAAATCCCTGCTCGTCCTTGAACACGGCTTCTCTCACAAATACTGCGCCTTCTGGAATTTCATTAAATATCTCTGTTATCATATCATTCCTTCCGCCTCCAGCCTTAATTTATAAAACTCCCGAAGCCATTCCGGTTGCTCATCCAAAGTTGTTTTTATAGATTGAAGTGTTCTTCTTCCTACTCTTCTATCAAGGATTGCAAGCAGTCTGATTACAGGATTTTCGTCACTGATACTTGCCTTTATGTCCTGTCCCAGATACTTCTTTATCATATGAGGCACTTCACAGGAATCCACCACACCCTCATTAATTGACTGTAACCGTGCCATATCTTCTACTTCCCGGTTCTCCTTATCAAATAGAAACTCCCCCTTTTCATTCAGCTCTCTATGTGGTATATTCAGTTCCCTCTTCATACTAAAAGCAATCGCATCATATCTGTTTTCATTATATGGATTAGCCTGAAAAACTTCCCTGCCATCAATGCGTATCGCAAACCTTCCGTATTCATCCGGAGCACCATGGTAATTGGTTCTGAAATACTGTACTCTCCCCTTAAGCTTTTCACAAAGCAAATCCTGCTCCAATCTTTTTCTTATACTGCTCCATGACTGCGGCATAAACTTTCTCCCCTTAGCTCTTCAAACTATTCTTCATATTCCTATCCATAACAACGCTAACTACTGTATCAATACACATTCTCTATACCTGTAACAGTTTCTATATTCTTACTTCCATTCTTTTTTCAGAATTGCATATTGGTAGGTATTCTCGTAACGCGGAGTTCCATCTGAATTCTTAACAAAACTGATAAACTCCTTGAAAAGGTAATCAAAGAAAGCATAGGCTGCCTCATAGGCATACCCTTTTCCATGATAATCCTTGTTCAGCATCCAGCATGGGCTAAAAGTATCCATCTCAGAATCTGCACCATGTTCATCTGCAGGCTCAGGATAAGCATCAATCTCACCAATCACTTTTCCTGAATCTTTTAGCACTATGGCAAAATAGTACTCCATCTCGGAAGATCTTTTTATTACTTCTTCTTTTGCTTCCTCAATTGAATTCAGCTTCATGCTGTTGAAACAGTTTACAGCTGGTTCATTCAGATATTCAAATACATCCTCTGCATCGCTCTCCTTAAATGGCCGAAGGAGCAGTCTCTCTGTTTCTATTCTCATTTTCCTATCCTTCATTGATCTTTTCTAATGTATCCTCGAGAATAACTCTTCTTAACTTAGTGAGCCATTCTGAGAAATTCACTGTGTCAAACGCATATGTTTTGTTTAGTTCATACTCGTTTTCAGACCACGTATCAATCGGAGATTCGTTATGCTGGATCAATGCTTCAAGCTTGTCCAAGGCCTTATAGAGCTTGGCTTCTTTTGTTTCCTGTGCATTCATTTCCTTATATAACTCAGACAAGTCTTTTGATAATTCCTCCGGCAGGGATTGCACCCATCTATTCAGAATTGAATCTTCAGCCTCTCTGTCATCATCGGTTTTTAAAAAAGTAGGAATGTCACCGGTAAAGCATTCCCCAAGATCATGGATAATGCACATGTCTACGACTTTATCTATATCAATATCCTTGAATTCATGCCTTAACAATAGAGCCATGAGAGAAATCCGCCAGCTATGCTCTGCAACACTCTCGGTTCTGCGATTTGTCGTTGTGCAGTGACGAGGTGTATCCTTTAATCTCTCTGCCACATGTAAAATATTAAGATACTCTCTAGCATTCATACTTTTCCTCCACAATCCATGGGCACAATGATAAGATCAGGAATCTAGCAAATGATACTTCGCTATATAATCCGACATTTTAAGCCATTCTATTCCAACCTGTCTTGAATCCCATTCGTCCATAAGTATTCTCCAGTCATCATCTGATATTTCACTTTCTGGACGCCTTGCTGCTTCATCTATATCAGAATAGGGTCCAATAATATGCACAGGTCTTTCCCAGTATCCCAGGAACTCCTCTTCTATAAAGCCCTGACTGCCCCAATCTGTATCTTCATCAACCTGCAACTTCTTACTGTCAAACCGAAGTCTGGATGTCCCACTATAAGCAGCTCCGCTACTTCCTGTTTCATATATATATCCATCTGATCCAAGCCAGTGAGTATCTCTGCTTCCACCTTCACAAATCTTTACTGTTCTTCCATCCACCAGGGCATAAGCCCTTTCAAAAACATTATCCGGTACCCATTCATCGTATTTTAAAATGCCAAATATAAGCTCAAAGGTTCCATCGCAATCCAGATCGACATAAGTATAGCCAACATTATCGAGATTGAATCCAAAATCCATTTCATAATATGAGCCTGTTTTGACAACACTGTTTTCTTCATTATTCTTTAGCACAAGACTATTTGCAGTATACTTCTCTTTTGATCTATAGCTCTGGTTCTGCCATTTCATCACTTCATTATAAGAGTCAATGAAATTGGAAAACGCAGTTGTATACAACTCATCATATTTTTCAATGATGGAGGCATCTGACAGCCTGTATGTATAGACACCGTCTTTTTCTTCAAGGTACGTGCGATCATATCCCTCTTCCTGTGATTTGCCTACTCCCGCAGTACTATCCTCAGCAGAAGCCTCATCAGAACTGTTGTCTAAACCATTCTGTTTAAACACATCAGCTTTTTCATAAACATCGTAAATTGTGCCATCATCAGGCATTGAATCATTTATATACTCGCTTAGATCCTTAGCATATTCAAATGCATCTCCCTTATCCTCGAATATTCTCACCTCTGTACGGGGTAACATTCCTTGCGGTCCGGCACCTGTAACGTATAGTTCTCCAACAATTACCTCATCCTTCTGATCTTCGTTTATGTCCTTGAATGCAACAAAAGAAATGTCCTCAAAAAGCCCCCACTCTCTGTTGTCGTTTTCGTAAACAGAAGGCATTTTGTAAATCACCTTCTCACCATCCATGAGGTAAAACGTAGCATCTGCCAGAGGATTCTTATCTTTATCAGGCAGACAGGATACAAATCTTACGTCACCCCATCCATTTAGTCTGATATCAAATGACTGTTCCTCTATGATTTTGGATGAATCTAATCCTAACGAACTACCCTCATCCTCGACCTGTTCTTCAATGCTTACATTATTGTTATTTTCATCCTGAACCACTTCATCAGTGCTTGCCGCGCTACCATTCTCATTGTCTATAACAGTTTCATTTCTATTACCGCATCCAGCCACAAGACATAATGCAAGCGCAACTAATACAACTCGTCTTTTCATGTTTCCCTCATTACTCACTGTTCAAAACATGCTATAGCCTACAGTTTATTCACATCTACTAAGAGAAGCGCCTCCACTGTACTTCTCTGAAAACTCATCCTCGTTCCATGTCTCGTAGTATTCCAGGATGTCCGCATCTTCTTCAGAAGACTGATACGTGTACTGTACCCCGTTATCAGACTCTGCCTGGATCTTGTATCCTCCGGTCTCCAGTTCCTCGAATAGCGAAATACTATCAAAATGATCCGGAACAAAATCATTATTTTCCATATGACCATAAATTATCTCTGCATCGCCAAACTGCACATAGTATTCAGGCTGCATCTCTCCATCAGCCTCATAGCCTATAGATGCTGTCTGCCAGGTTCCGGATATCATAGGATCACTCACTTCTGATGCAAGAAAAATAGATGTTGGTCCGTCAGCTCCACCGATTATAGCTGTGTCTCCTTTTTTCGCACCACATCCTACTGTTCCTATTACCATTATCAGCGCAAGCGCTGTCACTACTATTTTCTTCATCTTAGTCTCTCTTCTCTTTCCTTAATATACTTCATTACCGTCTCAAGTCCTTCCATCGGAACACAAAACGTGCCATCCCTGTGTACACATCCTTTGTGAACTTCATCAATATCAAACCACCTGACTTCTTCCACTTCCTCTGTCTGAAGCTTCAGCTTAGATATATCCACCGGCTTTTCATACACGTAAACAAAGGCAACTTCATTGTCCTTGAACATTTTTCCATGGAATTCCATCAAAAAGAGCTGTCAGTTCCTTTTTCTGGTCCTCCGGTAAAATCGAGAATATCCTCTCCTTTGCTGCATCCTCGCGTTCCTTCTGAGTAGCAAGCCCCTCTTTGTCGTATGCATATGTATCACCGGCATCAATCTCAACTATGTCATGGATAAGGCACATTATCATGACTCTTGAAATATCAATCTCACTATTTGAGTATTCCTTAAGCAGATACGCCATGATCGCCATATGCCAGGCGTGTTCCGCATCGTTTTCATTTCTGCCTTTGCCTGACAGATGAGTCTGCCAGAACACATTCTTTTCTTTATCTATCTCCAAGGCAAACTCCATTTGCTTTCTCAATCTGTCATCCATTATTTATTCCCACTTCTTCCACACCTCAGGCTGATATCCCAGCGTGGACTGCTTACCGTTTCTAACAACCGGTGTCTTTATTATCTGCTGATTCTCAAGCAGTTTTTCCAGTTTATCTTCATCTGCAATATACTTGATAAGTGCGACTGCATCCTTATCCTTGGTATCAGGATTAATCATGTTCATGATCCCGCCATTAGCACTTGCAACCGATGTTAGCTCACCCTTGCTCATGCCCTTTTCCTTCATATCAATGAACTGATATTTGATGCCGCGTTCCTTGAAAAAACGCTCCGCCTTCTTTGTATCATTGCACTTTTTGGTGCCAAAGATCTGTATATTCATTCATTATTCCTCATCAAAATATATTTCATGGTTGAGTATGATATCCATTTCATGCCATTTTTCTCCGCCCCACTCAGACGCGGATTCTCCCCTGTCCAGGAATCCAAACTTGCTGTACATCTTAACTTTATTAGCATGACACGTAAGCACCAATCTCAACCTTCCACGTTCCTGTTCTCTTCGACAATAGTTATATACAAGCTC
>CAMVLM010000136.1 GCA_947168335.1 uncultured Butyrivibrio sp.
GAAGTCAGTGGATACGAAGCCACTGTGGAAGGACAGGCAACCATTCTTCATGACATATGTGAGTATGTTAATAAAGTCGGTGGAGTAGGCATGTTCTATTGGGAGGGAACATGGATTCCGGTTGGACCTGCTTCCCGGGATAATTCCTCTATATGGGAAGAATTTGGAAGTGGCTGGGCAAGCAGCTACGCAGCAGACTACGATCCTGAAGATGCCGGAGTATACTATGGCGGATGTTCATGGGATAATCAGGCGCTCTTTGACTTCAGCGGACATCCTCTTGAGTCATTAAAAGTTTTTGATTACATGAGGAATGGCGATAAATAATTATGGCTTATGCAGGCGGTTTGCAATCACAGAATATTGCACTCAATAGTGGATTTAAGCCGGCCTGGGTGGAGACTGAAGCAATTAAGACAGAAGAATGATGAACAGGAATTCTGAATTCCTGTAGGCTAAGTTACGGTATATTCAGGTGAGTTTCCTGCCTGAACGGAATTCCTTTGGTGTCATACCATACTTTCTTTTAAATACATTCTGAAAATAACTTTGAGATGAGAAGCAAAGATATTCGCTGATTTCACTGACGGTTTTGTCAGAGTAATTCAGCATACTCTTTGCTTCTTCAAGTTTACGGCGCATTATATATGAACTTATATTGAACCCCATTTCTCTTTTAAACTTCTTTGAGAGTGTGCTTCTTTCAAGATGTCCCTCTGTAAAAGAAGGCACATTATGAATGAGCTTCATCATTCCTTCAAGATCGCCCTTTTCCAAAAAACCATAGTATTCCTGTTCAAAAAAGTATGTGTCGTGATATTGCTGGTTTTCTTTTCTGTCCATAAGAGAATCGCCATGCATACGGCCGATCCTTTAAGGCAGAAGGAAATGGACTTGGATTGTCTATTGTAAAGAGAATTCTCGAGTTGATCGGTGGAAATATCGAGTGTATCAGTGATGGAGAGCATGGTACGACGATGAAGATCATAATTTTTGAAAAATAAATTAAAAGGTCATATTCAGGTCATATTGACATGCTATATTCTCGTCTGTCAGATAGAAAAGCATATAAGGAGGCAGATCAATGAATATAGAAATCAGATATTATACACAGACAGGAAACAGCAAAAAAATAGCGGATGCTATTGCTAATGAGTTGGGACTTCAGGCCAGGAGCATAGAAGAACCAATGACAGAAAAGGCAGATATTTTATTTTTATGCAATTCGGTTTATTGGGCCGGAGTTGATAAGCATGTAAAGCAGTTTATCAAAAAGAATGCCGGTAACATAGGTGAGATTGTTAATGTAAGCACAGCGGCTCTCATCGAATCATCATATGGACAGATGAAGAGTGTTGCAAAAGATGCAGGTGTCAGACTCTCAGATAAAGAGTTTCACTGCAGAGGTAGTTTCATGGCACTGCATGCAGGACATCCTAACGCAGCGGATTTCGCAGCTGCATGTAAGTTTGCAAAGGGCGTATGCGGATAAAGGAGCATTCAGACTATGAAAAAGGAATTTGATATTCAGGAATATATGACAAAGGGTGTAGAAAGGGTTGTTGCCGATTCAATAAAAGCTACCCTTAAAAATCCTAAAGAAAGCGCATTTATGTTAAAATTTGCGGCTTCCAGCAAGGCTGCATCTAAAAGAAGAGCAGAATTAAAAAATAATGGCGAACATATTCCTCCGTTTTTGATTGCCAGCATAACCAGCCAGTGCAATCTTCATTGTGAAGGCTGCTATTCCAGATGCAATCATGCAACTGTTGATACAGAACCGGTCATGCAGCTATCAGGAGAAGAGTGGAACGGGATTTTTGAAGAGGCGAGTGACCTGGGCGTCAGCTTCATACTCCTTGCAGGAGGAGAACCTCTTTTAAGAAAAGATGTTATAGAAGCAGCAAGTACTCATCAGGACATTCTTTTCCCAATATTTACCAACGGAACTTTTATAAATAATGCGTATTTTGATCTTCTCGACAGATCGCGTAACCTTATACCTATCATGAGTATTGAAGGTGGCAGGGAGGTTACTGATTCTAGAAGGGGAATAGGTATATATGACAGACTCATAAGAAATATGGATGAGTTTAAGAGTAGAGGGCTTATCTTTGGTTCTTCAGTAACAGTCACAACCCAGAACATAGATGATGAGGATCTTCTGTTTGCTCAGAAGTCATTTATCACTATCACAATGGCAATCGAGTACTACGGAATGAGTTATAAAGCTGTCAATCATGCAGCTGATTGTGCAGGTGCCATCCAGAGTCTTGAATCCATGCCAGCAATCATCTAACGCCGCCTCATTGTCTTTGATGGCATAGATCTGGCATATATTGCTCTCATTCCCCGTGCTCTCAGAAATGTACCTATGTAGTTGTTCTTTATTCATTATCAAAAGCCTCCTCTTAGGAAAGATTCGGACGTCCTAAGAAAAGGCTAATTGAATTAAAAGTCTTTTTCAATAAAAATCTTAATGATTTGTATGATAAATCAATGATACCTCCTAATGTATGATCACATCAGAGCATAAGACAAGGGCAGCTACGGAAGCGATGCTTACCCAATAATAAAAGTTGCGCAGGTTGCGCAATATGCATTAAATTTTGTCATTATTCAACAAAAACAGCAGAATGAAAATTGTGAATTAATACAATGGATTAACTGACTTTTTAAGTGTTATACTAACAGAGCATTAAGTGCGCAAACGATTGCGCAAGGAACTCAGGTATAGCAAAAAGGGAGAATACAAATGATAAGTGGTAGCTTGAAGAGAAAAGCAGCAAGGGGTATTAGTGCCACCCTTATGTCAGTGATGACACTGGCACAGATTGGAACACCTGTTCATGCAGAAGAAGCGGACGATGCAACTTTGGAACGAAATTGGAAACTTACTCAGCTTGTAGAAAATGGTGATTTTGAGACAGGCGATATGACAGGCTGGGAAGTTAATCTTTATAACGATGATGGAGATAGCGCAGGTACAAAGATTAAAATCGATGAATGGGCATCAAATAATAAAACCTCAATATTCAACTTTTGGAATGATCACGAAGATGCCGAGGACTTTTGCCTTTCGCAGAATATTACGGTACCTGCCGGTACATATAAACTTGCTTTTGATGCCGACGGCAATGCTGAGGTTGAACCCGGAATAGTTCTAAAAGTCTGCGATAAAAGCGTTGAGTATACTACTACAGGTTGGGACGTTTGGTCCACCTACGAAACCGAAGAATTCACTTTGACAGAAGAGACTGATATTACAATCAACTTCGAAGGCCGGATCAACAGTGGTTATTGGGGCGATATAGATAATGTCTGCCTTTATACGGATGACGAAACAGGTACTTCTACCGAAGATGAGAATACTACCACAGGCGAGAATACAGGCGAAACAACTTTGGAACGAAATTGGAAACTTACTCAGCTTGTAGAAAATGGTGATTTTGAGACAGGCGATATGACAGGCTGGGAAGTTAATCTTTATAACGATGATGGAGATAGCGCAGGTACAAAGATTAAAATCGATGAATGGGCATCAAATAATAAAACCTCAATATTCAACTTTTGGAATGATCACGAAGATGCCGAGGACTTTTGCCTTTCGCAGAATATTACGGTACCTGCCGGTACATATAAACTTGCTTTTGATGCCGACGGCAATGCTGAGGTTGAACCCGGAATAGTTCTAAAAGTCTGCGATAAAAGCGTTGAGTATACTACTACAGGTTGGGACGTTTGGTCCACCTACGAAACCGAAGAATTCACTTTGACAGAAGAGACTGATATTACAATCAACTTCGAAGGCCGGATCAACAGTGGTTATTGGGGCGATATAGATAATGTCTGCCTTTATACGGATGACGAAACAGGTACTTCTACCGAAGATGAGAATACTACCACAGGCGAGAATACAGGCGAAACAACTCCTGAAGATAACCCTGGAAATACCGAAGACGAAACTACTCCTGATGATGACCAAAAAGAAGATTCATCGGTAAATGCAGAGATTTTTGTTGAGAAGGTTCCCGGATGCGATGAGGACTTTATCACAGGAGTAGATGTGAGCTCATATATCGCACTTAAAAATGGCGGTGTAAAGTTTTACAACTATGAAGGCGAGGAGCTTGATGACCAGGAATATTTTAATTTCCTTAGTTCTTGCGGAGTTAATTATGTGCGCCTTCGCGTATGGAATGATCCCAGTGATGAGAATGGCAACGGCTATGGAGGCGGAAACTGCGACCTCGAGAAAGCTAAGACAATCGGACAGTGGGTCACAAATGCGGGAATGAGAGTGCTCATTGATTTCCATTATTCAGATTTCTGGGCTGATCCCGGAAAGCAGACCGCCCCCAAGGCATGGGCAGACATGGGAACTGATGAAAAGGCAGCGGCACTTAATGAATATACAAAAGTCAGTCTGAAGTCACTTCTTGATGCAGGTGTCGATGTAGGAATGGTGCAGGTTGGTAATGAAACAAATAACGGAATTGCCGGAGAGACCGATAGTGCAGGTATGGTAAAAATGTTCGATGCCGGTGCACATGGAGTAAGAGCAATTTCTGAAGAAACAGGAAAGGACATTCTTGTTGCAATCCATTTCACTAACCCTGAAAGCGGAAGATATTCAGGATATGCCCAAATGCTTGAGAATGGCGGAGTTGATTATGATGTATTCGCTTCTTCTTACTATCCTTATTGGCACGGAACATTAGATAACCTAAACAGCGAACTATCCAAGGTGGCTGAAAAATACAATAAGAAAGTAATGGTTGCAGAAACCTCATATGTTTATACACTTGAGGATGGAGACGGCTGTGAAAATACAGAAACCGAGGCTGATTATACTGAAGGGAAAGACACCTTCAATTTTGATGTATCACCTCAGGGTCAGGCTGATTCGGTTAGAGCTGTAGTTAACGCAGTTGCATCAGCAACTAACGGTATCGGTGTATTTTACTGGGAACCTGCATGGCTTCCTGTCAACCAGGATATAAAAGATGAACTGAGCGAGGAAGAGTTCCTTGCCAACAATAAAGAAAACTGGGAAACCTACGGAACAGGCTGGGCTACAGACAATGCAGGCAGTTATGACGAGGGCGCCAGAAAATATGGCGGTGGCGGCGCTGTTGTAGAAAATGAGGCATGGTTCGACTTTACAGGACATCCCCTTGCATCCGCAAAGATGTATAGCTATATGCGAACAGGTGCAAAGGCTGAGCTTAAGATAACCGGAATCAGCACAGAAAAAGTAACCGCAGAGTTTGGAGAAGAGATAAAGCTCTCTGATACCGTTACTGTAAAATACAACAACAATACTTCAAAAGAAGTGGCTGTCGTATGGAATAGTGAAGATCTCGAAGCTGCGAAAAATGGTGGTGCCGGTGAGTATACCATAACGGGAACGGCCGAAGTTGACGGTGAACAGATGGAAACAACTTGTCAGCTTGAAATAAAAGCCAAAAATTACCTCGCTAACCCCGGCTTTGAGGAAGGAAATAACGGATGGGAACTTACATCCGGCGTTGTAACAAATGAAATTGCCATAAAGCAGGATTCTTCAAATACCCACTCAGGTGAGTGGTGCATGAAGTTCTGGAACGGAACCGCTTTTGAATTCGACATCAAGCAGACAATTACGCTTGAAAAAGGCATATATAGTCTGAGTGCATTTTTAGAGGGCGGAGATGCCGGTGAAGACGATGAATTTAAGCTGTATGCAATTCTTGATGGAGAAGAAACAGCTGTAAATACTACATTAAACGGTTGGCAGGAATTTACTAATCCTACAATAAGTAACATTGTAATCAGCAAGGATGGCACACAGCTGACAATTGGAGCCTATACTAAAGCTTCTGCAAAATGCTGGGGAGCCTGGGATGATTTCGCACTGATAAAA
Source organism: uncultured Butyrivibrio sp. (assembly GCA_947168335.1). Classification (GTDB taxonomy): domain Bacteria; phylum Bacillota; class Clostridia; order Lachnospirales; family Lachnospiraceae; genus Butyrivibrio. The sequence continues at coordinate 5,906 of CAMVLM010000136.1, forward strand.
ATCGGTGATGTTGTTCAGGATAGTATTGAAGACCCCAAGGATGATCCAGCAGAAAAAGAGACCCCCGATACAGAGGATCCCACCGACAGCGAAGATAGAACCGGCAATACAACAAGCGATAATAAGGCCTCAAATACAACCACAATTCAGGATAATAATACGCGGACTATAGATTCCCCCACAGAGGAGACCGTAGTAAAGGTTACAAAGGTTAAGCTTAATAAAAAGAAGAAAACTCTGAAAGTCGGTAAGAAGTATCAGCTGAAGGCAACAGTTAGTCCTAATGATGCAACTAACAAAAGTGTGACCTGGAAGAGCAGCAACAAGAAGGTTGCCAAGGTAAGCAAAAACGGAAAAGTTACTGCTGTAGGAAAAGGCAAGGCCACAATTACAGTTGTCACAAAGGATGGAAAATTCAAGGCAAAATGCAAAATAACAGTTAAGTAATATAGAAAGCAGAAATGTTTCTGATCACAAATTAAAGGAGAAACATTTCTGCTTTTATTCAAATCGATAGAACCGACAATCTAAACTGCTGATGCCACCACAACACTCTATGTCATCATTTGTAATCAGCAGATACATCCATAAAAGACCTATCACCATCTATGTAGTCTGCATAAGCAGTTTCCGCATCTTTCCCATGGGTATACTGGGAGCCATCGGACTTGCTGCATTCTTGCTGTGTCTTTCCTTTGAAGGAGACATTCCTGGAACTCTGGAAGGGCTGTTAGGAACCCTAAAGTCGTTAAATGTGTACTCAAATCATCACTCCTGATATAAGCCTATTTT
>CAMVLM010000137.1 GCA_947168335.1 uncultured Butyrivibrio sp.
TGTGGTATATGTGAGCTGTAATTTTACCAGTGAATCTCAGGAGTACGTTTCTAATGAATATTTTAGCACCATCAATTCTTTCAGCGGATTTTACAATTTTAGGGCAGCAGATTAAGGCTACGGAAAAAGCGGGAGCCGGATATCTGCATTTTGATGTAATGGACGGTATATTTGTGCCTTCCATTTCTTTTGGTCTGCCTGTACTTAAATCCATCAGAAAGGCTTCCAATCAGGTGTATGATGTGCATCTTATGATCGAAGAGCCTATTCGCTATGTGGAAAATTTTGCTGAAAGCGGAGCTGATATAATCACTTTCCATATAGAAGCGGCCTCAGATGTAAGAGAGGTTATCGACAAAATCCACAGTCTTGGTAAAAAGGTGGGCCTTGCTATAAAGCCCAAAACACCTGTAGAAGTGGTAAGACCTTATCTTGAGCATATCGACATGCTTCTTATCATGACTGTTGAACCGGGGTTCGGCGGACAGAAGTATATCGATTACTGCACAGATAAGATAAAAGAAGCAAGAGAGCTTATCGATGAAGCAGGACTTTCTATCGACATTGAGATTGATGGCGGTGTGACATATGATAATGTCAGAGTCCCCATTGAAGCCGGAGCAAATGTGATTGTTGCTGGTTCTGCCTGTTTTACAGGGGATATCGAGAGCAGCGTGAAAGCTTTGATTGAGAAAATCAGTCAGTGATATACGTCCGCAGGTGGTATGAAACAATACTGCCTGCTTTTTTATTAGCAGGAATTATTTATCAATGAACAAAAAGCACCCTGTGGTATGCATTTTCAAGCCTTTAATTGACAATGGTCACTGAAAATTGCATACTAGATATTGGCTGACCAGCTGCCGGTGTTGGAGATTTCTAATGAAGTAATATTTTGGCAGTAAGAGAAAGGCATAGAATGTATAAGAAAATTGAAAGAAATGCACCCTGTTGGTGCGGAAGTGGCAAGAAGTATAAGAGCTGCCACGAGGCCTTTGATGATAAGATCATAGGTTTTGAACGAATGGGACACATCGTCCCTAGAAGATCACTTATTAAATCAGAAAAAGATATACTGGGTATCAAGGAGAGCGCCAAGATCAATATGGCCTGCCTCGATGAGGTAGCTTCCAAGATAAAAGCAGGTATGTCTACTCAGGATATTGATGATATCGTAGCAGATGTCACAAAGAAGATGGGCGGTATTGCAGCTCCTCTTAATTACGAAGGATTCCCCAAAAGTGTATGCACATCAATCAATGATATGGTTTGCCACGGAATACCTTCCAAGGACGACATCCTTCAGGACGGCGATATTATTAATGTAGATTGCTCTACTATATTAAATGGATATTACTCAGATTCTTCACGAATGTTCTGCATCGGAGATGTGGATCCTGAGTGGAAGAAGCTGGTTGATGTAACCAAGGAGGCCGTAGAAATCGGCATTAAGGCTGTAAAGCCCTGGACACCCCTTGGAGATATGGGTGATGCAGTTCATCAGCATGCTCTCAAGCACGGTTACACAGTGGTCAAAGAAATCGGCGGACACGGCTGTGGCAATGATTTCCATGAGGAACCCTGGGTAAGCTTTGTAAGTAAGCCCGGCACAGAGATGATCATGGTTCCCGGAATGGTATTTACCATTGAGCCTATGATAAACATGGGTGAAGACAGGATTTTCATTGATGAGGAAAATGACTGGACGGTTTATACAGAGGACGGTTCACCTTCAGCTCAGTGGGAGGTAGAGGTTCTGGTAACAGAGGATGGTTGCGAGATACTTTGCTGGTAACCGATTCCTTAACCCGGTGTCCATTACAGAAGGCAAATTTTTAAGGAGATTTCTATAATGCAGAATAAAGGAAAATACTACATAACAACAGCGATTGCATACACATCAGGTAAGCCTCATATCGGAAACAGTTATGAGATCGTGCTTGCCGATGCAATTGCAAGATATAAGAGAAGAGATGGATATGATGTTCACTTCCAGACAGGTTCAGATGAACATGGTCAGAAGATTGAAACAAGAGCCATCGAAGCAGGATTTTCAAGTCCCAAGGAATTCGTTGATGATGTGGCAGGAACAATCAAGGGTCTTTGGGATATGATGGATACCTCTTATGACCGTTTCATCAGAACTACTGATGAGGATCATGTACGTCAGGTGCAGAAAATTTTCAAGAAGTTCTATGATCAGGGTGATATCTACAAGGGTTCCTACAAGGGAATGTACTGTACAGAGTGTGAGGCATTTTATACAGAGTCTCAGCTTGTTGACGGCAAGTGTCCCGAGTGCGGATCAGATGTTCATCCCGCAGAGGAGGAGGCTTACTTCTTCAAGATGAGCAAGTATGCACCTGCTCTTATTGATCACATCAATTCTCATCCTGAATTTATTCAGCCTGTATCAAGAAAAAATGAGATGATGAACAACTTCCTTCTTCCCGGACTGCAGGATCTTTGTGTTTCAAGAACTTCATTTAAATGGGGCATTCCTGTAACATTCGACGAGAAGCACGTTGTTTATGTATGGCTTGATGCGCTTTCAAACTATATAACCGGTATCGGATATGATGTGGACAACAGCAGTGAGGATTATAAAAAGTGGTGGCCTGCAGACCTTCATCTTATAGGTAAGGACATCATCCGTTTTCATACTATTTACTGGCCTATTTTCCTTCTTGCACTTGGTGAGCCTCTTCCCAAGCAGGTATTTGGTCATCCCTGGCTCCTTCAGGGCGGCGAGAAGATGAGTAAGAGTAAGGGTAACGTTATATATGCTGATGACCTTGTAAGCCTTTTCGGCGTTGACCCTGTTAAGTACTTTGTTCTTCATGAGATGCCTTATGAGAATGATGGTGTGATCACATGGGAGCTTTTGGTTGAGCGTTACAACTCAGACCTTGCAAATACACTTGGTAACCTTGTAAACCGTACAATTGCAATGTCCAATAAGTATTTTGGCGGAGTAGTTGCAGATAAGAAGGTTGAGGGTGGTGTTGACGCTGACCTTAAGGCAGTTGTAACAGGTGCTTACGATAAGGTTGAGGAGAAGATGAACGAGCTCAGAGTTGCTGATGCTCTTACAGAAATCTTCGCTGTATTCAAGCGTTGCAACAAATATATTGACGAGACTGAGCCCTGGAACCTTGCAAAGGATGAGGCACAGTCAGACAGACTTGCAACCGTTCTTTACAATCTGGTTGAAGGTATTGTTGTAGGCGCCAGCCTTCTTGAGCCATTCATGCCCAGAACAGCTGCTAAGATTTTTGAGCAGCTTGGAACAACATGCCGTGATTTTGATACACTTTCACAGTTTGGCTTATATGAGAGCGGAACCAAGATAACAGATGCACCTGAGCAGCTTTTCGCAAGAAAAGACCTTGAGGTTGTACTTGCTGATGCAGCAAAGATTACAGAGAAGCAGAAGGCAGAGTACTTCGAAGCACAGAAGAAGGCTAAGGAGAATCTCACAAAGGCCGGAATGATCAAGGAAGCAAATGCTATCAAGCTCGGTGGTGAAGAAGATGATTCCAGTGCTGCAGGAGCAACTGAGGATGGCATAGATATCCCTGCCAAGGATGAGATAACTTATGATCAGTTCTCAGCTATGCAGTTCCAGGTTGGTGAGATAATTGAGTGTGAGGCAGTTCCCAAGTCAAAGAAGCTTCTTTGCTCAAAGGTTAAGATTGGAAGCCAGGTTAAGCAGATAGTATCAGGTATTCGTAAATATTATTCACCTGAAGAGATGGTTGGTAAGAAGGTAATGGTTCTTGTTAACCTTAAGCCCGCAACTCTTGCAGGTGTTACATCAGAAGGTATGCTTCTGTGTGCAGAAGATGCAGAGGGTAACCTCGCTCTTATGACTCCGGAAAAGACAATGCCTTCAGGTGCAGAAATCTGCTAACGCGGAATTTATAAAAAAAATCTTAAGTCTTTGACGTTTTAGTGTGCATAAGATATACTATAATTAGTAAATTTTCACTGATGGAAAGTGAGGGGATTTTATGGCACGCAAAGAGGAACTTACTTATAAGTCCAGGGACAGAGAAACCACTATTCATGCGATAAGATGGATTCCTGATGACAAGCCGATAGCTATTCTTCAGATCATACACGGAATGCAGGAATTTATCGACCGTTATGATGAGTTTGCCAATTTTATGGCAGATAACGGTATACTTGTGATCGGTAATGATCATTTGGGCCATGGTGGATCCATTTCAGAGAAAGTGCCTTATGGTTATTTCTGCAAGAATGATCCGGCAACCGTGCTGCTTAGAGATGCTCACAGACTTAAGAAGATGACACAGGAAGAGTATCCTGGAATTCCTGTAATCCTCATGGGACACAGCTTTGGTTCATTTATTGCCAGAGAGTACCTTACAAGATACGGTACAGGTATTCAGGGTGCCATTATCCAGGGAACAGGAATGATTCCATCAGGAAAGCTTAAATCCGCTAAGGGCATGGCTGCTTTTATCAGTGCTATGCTGGGAGAAAAGCATCGTTCCAATTTCCTTAACAACAGTGCCTTTAAGGGATATCTCAGAAGAATCCAGAATCCCAAGACCAAGTTTGACTGGCTTTCTCATAACGAAGAGAGCATAAACAAATATATGAATGACCCCAGAGATAATTTCGTATTCACAGCCAATGGCTTTGAGGCGATGTTTGAGGTTATTACAAGAGTTCAGGATATCGGCAAGATGGAAGATATTCCCAAGAAGCTTCCGATTCTTCTGACAGCAGGCAGAGAGGATCCTGTAGGTAATTATGGAGAGGATCTCAACCAGCTTTACAGAATCTGGACAGAGCAGATTGGTCTTACCAGTGTTGAGCTTAAGCTCTACGATGGAATGAGGCATGAGCTTCAGCAGGAAATCGGCAGAGAAACAGTATTTGCAGATCAGCTTGCATGGATTAAAAAAGTCATCGGATAAAAAATCATAATGAATTATGAGCCCGAGCATGATAGAATTGTGCTTGGGCTTATTTTTTTTAATTTATAGGAGAATTATTATGGGAAAAATATTTGATCTCGACAGTCCGGTTATGAGAGTTTTGAACCGTGTGGCTGATCTTATGATTTTGAATTTAGTTGTATTATTCTTTTTGATCGTACCTTTTACAGGTGGAGCGGCTCTTACAGGTATGCATTATGTACTGCTTAAGATGGTAAGAGATGAGGAGACCTATGTGGTTAAGGGCTTCTGGAAGTCTTTCAAGCAGAATTTCAAGCAGGCAACACTTCTGTGGATATTGGTAATGGCAGTTACTGCGATCCTTGGTGTAGACTTCCTCTGGATCCGCAGCAATGTCGATGTTGTACCGAGAATCTATGTGTATGTTATGTTCGGCGTTTCACTTATCATTTATATGGTTGCACAGTATATATTCCCTCTGCAGTCCAGGTTTGAGAACCCCATCAAGAATACATTGAAGAATTCGGTAATGTTTGCAATATTGGGACTTCCCAGAACATTGGGAATGGCAGTAGTTTCATTCCTGCCGCTGCTTCTTCTGTACTTTTTTGACATGCAGATAATCCCTATCCTTCTTTTGTTCGGTGTAACAGCACCTGCATATCTTCAGGCTTTGATGTACAACGGATTGTTCAAGAGATTCGAGCCCAAGGTTGAGGAAGAGCAGAAGCCTCAGATTGATGAAGAGGAAGATGAGGAGCTTCAGGCTGCCATCAAACGTCTTCAGGAGGCAAGAGACAAAAAGTAAAGTTTAGGACATAAAGTTCAGGAAAGCATCCCCTTATTGTTAAATTGCACATAAGATTTTATAAAAATTACGCAAACTGACGAAGGGAATTTATAAAATTTTAGTAAATAAGCAAAACTCACAAGGAAGTCTAAAATCTTTGTATAATAGTTGTATAGCCAAAGCATCGCGCTTTGGCTATACTTTTTTCATGGACGGATGATATCCGATATGAAAAGCATTTTTAATGCCAGTTACAGAGGAGGATAAAGGAAATGGCAAGTTTAACACTTGAAAATGTATGCAAAGTATATCCTAACGGTTTTGAAGCTGTTAAGAATTTCAACCTTGATATTCAGGACAAGGAATTCATCATCTTCGTAGGACCTTCAGGATGTGGTAAGTCAACAACACTTCGTATGATCGCAGGTCTTGAAGATATTTCTTCAGGTACACTTAAGATTGGTGATCGCGTAGTTAACGATGTAGAGCCTAAGGACAGAGATATCGCAATGGTATTCCAGAACTACGCTC
>CAMVLM010000138.1 GCA_947168335.1 uncultured Butyrivibrio sp.
ATATTGCAGACTATATTCGTCGCAATATCTCTAAGAGTATTAAGATAAATGACATTGCTGATGCTTTTGGCTACAGTCCCAAGTACCTCTCACACCTGTTTAGCGTAGTACGAGGCACTTCCCTTAAGCAGTTCATTATGTCACAGAAAATTGAAGTTGCAAGTTTCTATCTCACAGATACAGACCGCACCATAACTGAAATTGCAAGTGCTGTGGGCTTTAGCGATATGCATAATTTTTCACGTACCTTCAAGCGCATAACAGGCCTTACTCCCACAGCATATCGCAACACATACTCAAAGCGGCTTCTATATCATGTGTAAGCAAGCATTTTCTTATAATGAATGATATCATCACTGACTCCGCCCTCTCTTAACATCTCAGGAGCTTTCAGACAATGCTCCTCAGGATATAATTCAAAATCGATATCATGATATTTCCTCCTCCAACTCTTTTCATAAAGCTTATTCTTTTTCAAACAAAGAGTCAAAGGAAAATGAATCACTTTTTAATAGCTTTAACTACCATTCCAAATACATTTCTCACAAGTGGTCCGGCAAAGAAAAGCTGCCAGCAAAGCGCCATAGGGAAATTGAAAGCAGTTGTCTGAAGCCACACAGCCACAAACTCAGAGCCTGCATCTTTAAAAAGGATTGTTGCAGCAAGGCTCATAAGAGGGCACATAAGGCATACAGACATTGCTGAAATTGCACCTATGATCATTATCTGTGGATCTTTTCCCGGTGTGACAAATCTGAAAGCCAGTTTCTGTGCCAGTTTTCCAACAAACAAAAGCTCGAGTATTACGGCGATAGGCCACATGATCAAAACTTCTGAGAACGCGGCAAGAAACACATAGTTCTTTAATCCGCCAACATTCAATGAGATGTTGTAGCAGATCATAGCATATACCATGACGAACGCCATGAAAGCAGTAAAAAACACATCCTGCAATTTATTCTGTGGTAACATTTGGGATTTCCTCTCTTTCTCAAACAGGGAAGACCTCAGTGTTGTTCGTTATCACCTAAACAGGATGTGCGTTTCCAATAATACCTTACATCTTCAATTATTTTCTCAGCAGTTTTGGATTATATCAGAAAAAAATAATCTGTGTAAGCTTTTTTTATTTACCGGAGTATAATATATAAAAATTGAATTTCGCGCATGCTTTTATGGTATTATTAGTTAACGTTTTAAGTGTTTTACAGGTATTTGATCATGAAAGAAAAATTGATTTCTATAATTACAGATGAAGACCAGCGCAGAAAACTGCAATTTGAGTACGTCAACCTGTTTTTTGCAGGTGTTTCAGCTTTTATGACGGTATTAAATATCATTACCAATAAAGGGGCATTAACGATTGCAACAGCATTATTTGCCGTTTTATGTTTTTTTGAATATCTTCTTGTAAAAAAGGGCGGAAAGACCGGAATGGAGCTTGCGACCATAATCCTCATGGTTGCGCTTTTCATGCTGGATACTTACTTTACTGTTTCCGGAAATCCGGAAGGATTTTCAGTCATATGGGTTGCGATGCTGCCATATTGCAGTATGCTGCTGTTCGGAAAAAGAAAAGCAACTATTCTCGGATCAGTCATGCTTGCAGTTATAATTTTCTTCTTTTGGTTCCCGGCTGGCAGAGAGTTGCTGCAGTATAACTACAATAAAACTTTCATGATGCGCTTCCCTATTCTGTATACCGCGTTTTTCCTTCTTTCTATTATTCTTGAAACAATTCGCGAGATTACGCAAAGAGAACTGGAGAAGATGCGTAAGACATATAAAGATCTTTCAAACCATGACTATCTTACACATCTGCTCAACCGGGCCGGCCTTCAGGAGCTTCGCTCAAGGACAGCTGCAAAGGACGATCAGGCTGTATTCATGATTGATATAGATTACTTCAAAAAAGTTAATGATACCTACGGGCATGAAGCCGGAGATCTGGTTTTAGAAAAAGTCTCCGGGACAATCAGCAAAATCACCGGTACCGAAGTCTGCCGCTGGGGCGGAGAAGAATTCATTGTATGGTTCCCGGATAGTCATTTAATGTGTGATCCCGAAAACATACGCAGAAGTGTTGAGCAGATGGAAATTGCTTTTCCCAAGGCAAACGCAACAATAAAAGTTACAGTCAGTATCGGGGTTGCATCAGGAATGAGTGATTTCGATGCACTGGTACAGAGCGCAGACAAGAGCTTGTACCAGGCAAAAGTATCCGGCAGAAATCAGGTAGTTTTCTCTGATAAAAGTGGAGGTGTATGAGATGGAGAATAAATGATCAGGGATGGCACTGCCATCCGTACTTTTTCTGCTCGTGCTGAATCATCTTCCTTACCTGTTCATATGAATATCTGCTGCTGGAATTTTCCATACCACGCGGTTCCTGCGTTCTCTACCATTTAATTCGTCATAAAAATGCATTTATGCTATAATTCTCACTCAGGGAACTAAAAAAAATTCTAAAGGGGAAATCCAACATGAAACTGAATAACAAAACGTTACTATGCAAACTGGGAACTATTGTGCTCTTAATCGGTGCTGCAGGATGCGGAAAATCCGCTGATACTGTGCCCGTAGATGAGAATGCTGCAAGCACGGCTGAAGAAACAGTTATAGAAGATACTGAGCCTGCTCTTTCCGATGCACCTTCTGAAGAAAAAGAAGTTTCTTCATCGGCGTTACCAAGTACTATCACAAATCGAGTAGGAGGCTATCCATCACGTGGATAGCCGACCTCTCACACCACCTGGCATACCGTCCGGTACCAAGGCGGTTCCTTTAGTTTTCAACAGACTTTCACATAGTAGTCAACCAAAGAGATATATCCAAGCCTGACTAGGATACTGTTGGTAAGCGCCGTATTGAGAAACTGTGAGGCCTTCCAAATTCCCTCCCTGCTATTGGCAAGCGAGTGAACCTTCCACTCATCAAGCTTGAGAGCCCTAAGCATTCTGTACCGTGTCTTGACTTTCTTCCATTGGCTCCAATACACCGCTCTGATTCTATGACGCGCCCAAGGCTCAATGGTCATCAAAAGCTTCTTCATATCCGCCAGTTTAAAGTACTCAATCCATCCTGTCACAAAATCCCTGTATTGCTTTTCACGTTTCAGATTACTTATACTGCAATTTCTATCAGTAATCTCTCGAATACGCTTTTTAAATTTAGCGGCCGACTTGGGGTGGACCCGAAGCCTGCACTCCTTCCTATAAATACGGAATCCATATCCTAGGAATTTAACGTCTCTAATGTGAGCAACGACAGTTTTGGACCTATTTACCTTAAGAAAGAGTTTATGCTCTATAAACCGAGTAATATTATCCATAGCACGCTGCGCGCTTTTCCTGCTTTTGCAGAAAATCATACAATCGTCAGCATACCTGACGAATCTCAGACCTCTTCGTTCCAGTTCCGCATCCAGCTCTCCAAGCATTACATTACTTAGCAGCGGACTGAGGGGACCTCCTTGAGGCATTCCTACTTCCGTCTTTTCAAACAGCCCGTTATTCATTGCTCCTGCATTTAGATATTTGTGTATCAGCGAAATGACTCTACCATCCTTTATTGTGCGTGCAAGCACCTCAATCAGCTTGCTGTGCCCGACACTATCAAAGAACTTTTCCAAGTCCATATCAACCACAAACACATATCCGTCATTGACGTATTTTTGGCATTGTCTTAGCGCGTCATGCTGTCCTCTCTTTGGACGAAATCCAAAACTGTTCTCCGAGAACAACGGCTCATAGATGCTCGTTAATTCCTGCGCAATTGCCTGCTGTATAACTCTGTCGACCACGGTTGGAACTCCAAGCTTTCTGACTTCTCCTTTAGTTTCTTTTGGTATTTCCACCCTGCGAACAGGGTTTGGCTTATAACATCCATTCCTTATCTCTTGGACCAGCTTCTCACCATTGGCTCTGAGGTAGGGCAGAAGTTCATCAACCCTCATCCCGTCGATACCACCGGCTCCTTTGTTTTTCTTTACCCTTAGATATGCCTCGTTAAGGTTATCTTTGCGTATAATTAGTTCTAGAAGGTTAGCCGTCCAAAAGTCTGTGATGACACTGCTCTTTTCAGTAATCCTAGAGTAGTCGAACGCTTCTGCATGCTCTCTCTGTTCCGCAGATACCATTTGCAGGTAGTCTTCCATATGAAGTTGTCTGTTCTCAAACCCACCTTCGGTTACATTCATTGCTTGTGTCTCCTAAAAGTTCGGTCCTTCCCATACATCCTACGATATACTGGTACTATGACCTCTGCTGACTTCTCGTCATTCGTTGTTACTAACGGCTTTAGACATACTTCGAACCGCTGACGAGATCTCCCCGAGTACCATCACGCCTCTTTCTTTCCATGTACCTACCAAATTTACTATGTCAAGTTCCGTACAGTTATTGGGCTTCGACTTGGTCAGCAGCCTTACCCCTAAAACATAGCCTCATATTTGATTTCTGTTCGTTAGGTCAGAAATTTGCCTACACCTTCCTTCAGATTCCCCTCGCGTTAATACAATTTTGTTGTAAAAGGACACCCTTGGTGTTCAGCTAAGCCCTTCCCACTGTCGGGCGGACTAGGGACTTTCACCCATTAGAGACGTGCGCCGTCGGGCGCACTGAACTACCCTCACCGACTCTACGTCGGAAAGGGTTTCTGTTATGCCGCTGTGCGGCATGAACTTTCAGGATGCTTTACGCATCCCAAATAACAGGGCATGTCCACTATGCCCCTATCCCATCGAGTTACCTTTGGGAATACTTTTCTCAAAATATTTGCAGCCCCATTTATGTCTGCATTAGTGACTGTACCGTCGTAGTGTCTGTACAGCCCTCTTTTTATCCTTCTGCCTGAAAATATGTGCTCTGTGTTTTTTCCTTTTTCATATACAGGGATTTCGTCCATCGCAAGGAAATCTGCCTTTGATGTATAGCTCTCCTCCGTGAGGGTAAACCTTATCCCATATTCAGCAAGCTTATATCTGAGCATATCTGCAAATATCAGCATTGGTATCTGCACAAAATTCTGGTTACTGATATGTCCCATATCTGCTTCCTGTTTCTGGAATACATTATGTCCCATCACGACAAAATCCACATGATTGTCCCTTGCATAGTCTGCGAGTTGTCTGCTTATCTTGTGGAACTGGTCTTTTATCCTGCGGTTCCGCTTTTCAGTAAGGATGCTCATCTTTCTTGTGCGGTATCTCTTATTGCACTTCATGGCACAGGATGAAAGCCTTCCCACCTCCTTATTATAGAACTGATTGATGGACTTGATCACCCCGCCCTTTATGACAATAGGACGAGCCCCAAAGTTGTTGACGACCGCAGCTATGTTGTCTGTTCCCGGATCGATCGCCATTACACGTATATCAGAGATATCCTTTACTTTTCCAAGGCTACTTAGTATCTCCTTGTCATCAGCAGGAACTATCCCTGTTGTCCCGATATCCATCACGACATCGATCACAAAATCCTTTCCATGGGGTTTAATGCGCACTTCCTTAAGCTTCCCGGAAGGAAAGCTGTCGCCAAGCCTGAGCGTATCAGTAGTTCCGGGAAATCTCATTGATGAATCATCCCTGATCCTGCATATCTGGTTTGTAAGTATGGCTGTCTTGTACTTTCCCTCACTGACATACCCCGGCATGCGCGGACGTCCTGTAAAAGCAGCGGGGTTCTTCGAATAGGCTTTGACTGCTTTGAAAAATGACCTGTAATCACGAAGAAGAAGTTTCAATATCTGCTGGTTTGCCTGTGATGGCAGCCCATAGTATGCCCTGTCTTTTGTGGCCTTTAAAAGATAGTCAAGTGCATTATAGGAAAGCCAGGAACCTTTTCCCAGATATTTTGTTTCCTTAAGGATGTCCTTTACAAGACTGAATACCTGCATCTGATTCGGATACAGCGGCTTATAGGACGCCATGGCTTCCATGGCTGAAGAATACTGACGGATTATGAAATTAGCCCTGTTGTACAGAACGGCTGAAGCTCTGCAGATATCACTGCAATAACCATACAGTCTGTTGTTTTTACTGATCCTGAACTGCCTTGTCCTGTACACGGTTGTAATTCCTTTCCCCAAGCCTTATACTCTGTATTATAGCATATTTTTATATGTATAACAAACATTTGTTTGTGTTGGATCAAGGAGATTTTATGGACAATTACAAGAGGAACAGACACTCAGTTTACCTGC
>CAMVLM010000139.1 GCA_947168335.1 uncultured Butyrivibrio sp.
GTCTGTGTGGTGCCAGTACATCTTCTGATCAAGCTTCTTACCTGTAACCTTGATCTTATCAGCGTTGATAACGATTACATAATCACCTGTGTCAACGTTGGGTGTATAAATCGGCTTGTTCTTTCCTCTAAGTACGTTAGCTACGTTAGAAGCAAGACGTCCGAGTGTCATATCAGTTGCGTCTACAACATACCATTTCTTCTCGATAGAAGAAGCATTAGGCATATATGTCTTCATTTTAATTACCTCCATAACCAGTTAACAGTTTATACTCTGGTGCGAGAAACCCTTCACATGATTTCATCGCTATATCTATAAGATGTACACCTTGTTACTTACCGGGATAACTTCGGTGACATTTACGGATTCATGTGACAAAATATAAATCGTCACACAGTCATATATTATATGCTCATTTTTGCTTATTTGTCAATAAGTAATCCCTTGGGGATAGCGTAAATCAAAATTCGGAAACAAAAGGGTGGAGTTCACCCGGAATCATTTAAGATCAGATATGTTTCCGTAATTATACACCAAGCCTTCCCCGTATCCAACATATAGTCTCAGTTATCCGTTGAAAAGGCGAAAGCTATGGCATTTCGCTTTTTATCCTTGGTCTGCTTAATGACTACTTTATCTGTCATGGAACACCAGTCAACCCTGCGCTTTGCGCACCGCGAAGCGGCTGCGGGGTTGACAGGTGTTCCATGGCAGATATCCTGTAGTCAAGCAGATCAAGAATAATTGTGCGCTTTAGCGCACTTTATTAGGAGGCAGAGGCGTCAGCCTCTGCCTTCCTTTTCATGCTAGCTTTTGGTCAATTATGTCTCTGAGCCACTTCATTTTGGGCTTTTCTGTGCCTAGTACATGGGTGTTCAGAATCTCAGCATAATCCCATCCATCCTGTCTTCTCTTAATGTCTGCGATAAGTTCATCCTGCTCGCGTCTCTTTGCCTGCAGGGCCTGATGCTTTTCCTGATACCTCAGCAGGTCAATTATCTTTCCGCCATTTCGTGTGTATGCCCTTAGCTTGGAGATATTGTCACAGCCAAGAGTACTCCATCCCATCGGTCTGCTGCTTACCCTGTCGCTAAGGGCATGGCTCACCTGGCCTTCTGCACAGCATTTCCACACATGTCCGGATTCATCATAACGTATTTCAATGCCATCCCAGTTGTTCAGGAAATACTGAAGTGTTTCTTTAACGTCATCATACTTTTCCGGTCTGCCTTCTTTGGTCACCCTGAGTATGTCTTTGTATATATCTTTCAGATCATCCTTCCTTGCTTCATTCAGACACTTCCAGATATATGCTTTCATTTCATCTTCGTCTTCCAGGTGGGACACTGATCTGTCCAGATATTTCATCATGTGGAACTTATCAAGAACAAACCGGCTGTTCACGATTATCTCTGCGCCTGCCTTTATCCACGGCGCACCATCTCCTGATATATATACCCTTTCAAGGACGTCAAGATCGTAGTTGGCAGATATGTAGTCCTGAACTTCCTGCCATAACTTATAGTTGTTCTCAGATCCCTTGTATACTCCGCAGAATGTATGTTTTCCGACAAGCTTATATCTGTGATATGAAGCCCCTTCTGGAGCCTCGTCTATAACATCTTCGAATACCACGATTATCTTGTCTATGATCGTGTTTATCTTATTCCCGGCAGAACTTATCTTCAGGTCTCCCTTTTTATCCCAGAACTGAGCGGCAACATGATCTTCATCCGCGACTATGTGCAGCTGCTTTAGCTGCTTTTTCTCGGCAGGCTCTTTTAAAGGCATTTCAACGGTAAGCCCATGAACGATGTCCTTAACAGCTTCCTTGCTTATCTGATCTGTAAGATTGACCTCTCGTCCACCCTTGGCGTAACTGGTCTCTACAGTCTCTTCCAGCACCTTTGCTGCTGCGGCCATAGTTATCTTCTGGTTGTCATCGAATCCCATGATAAGATCCAGAAGATAGATATATTCTCCGCCATTCTTTGGAACATATCCACGCCGCTTGAACGACAATGTACCCATGACATCAACCAGTGAACGCGGCATATCCTTCTATTCAACGTAGTATCTGTTCTTTCTTACAAGGCTCTTGAATATCTCTTCATCGATCTGCTCATATATTTCGCTCACGAGCCTACAGCCAAGATTCAATACACGTTTGTGCACCTCCTGTGACAGATCTGCCGTATCCTTTTCACCATCAAGGATCTCTTTTACTATTATTTCAATTTCCTTGATATCATTCTGGATGAACTGTAGTATACTGTTGTACATGGAAAGCACCACCTTCTCTTCGATTATTTTTCGCAAATCTAATCTTATCATGAAGATGGTGCTTTCCCTTTTCTTAATTTTCCGAATCTTTATTTACTCTACTTCCCTTGGGAAACTCATATTTTACAAGAAAAAGTCCCTGAGGGGGTGCAGTTGGACCGGCAACCGTTCTGTCCTGTGCTTCAAGCATTTTACAAATGTCCTCCGGTTCATTTTTCCCTCGTCCTATCTGCATCAGCGTACCCGCTATTATCCGCACCATGTTATACAGGAATCCGTTACCGACAATCCTGATAACTATCTCATCACCATGTCTGAATACATCAGTTGATATAATATTCCTTACATGCGATATGGCCTGAGTTTCCACATTGCAAAAGCTGGTAAAATCATGTTCTCCCACAAGAAAATGAGCAGCTTTATTCATTTTTTCAGCGTCAAGAGGATAGCTGCAATGCCATGTATATTGCCTTTTGGTTGGCACCGGGGTCTTCGTATTCAGAATACGGTATTCATAGGTCTTTTCCGAATAACATTTTCTTGGGTGAAATCCATCAGGAACCTGACAGGAATCCATTATTCTGATGTCCTCAGGAAGCTTTGAATTAAGTGCCGGAGCAAACCTGTCAGCCGGTATTGTTGATACTGTATCAAAAACAACTATGTTTCCATAAGCATGAACTCCGGCATCAGTGCGGCTGGCACCTATCACTTCGACGTTTTCTCCAACAAGGATGCTGATGTTATCATTGAGTATACCCTCTACTGTTCTTACATTTTCCTGAAACGCAAATCCATGATAGGCAGTACCATCATAAGCAACAGTCAGCATTATTCTCTTGTTTTTATTCTCTGTTATTTCTTTACTCATATATTCTTGTTAAAAGAGTATTTTTCCAAATACTATGCACAGTACAAGGTAACCTGCAATTACAATATAGGCTATGGCATCTCTTTTTCTGTAAACAAGCGGCTTCATCTTGGTTCTGCCTTCTCCGCCTCGATAACATCTGGCTTCCATTGCCATTGCCAGATCATTTGCCCTTCGGAAAGCTGAAATAAATAGCGGTACCAACAACGGAATAAGACTTTTTGCCCTGTTGATCAGTGAACCACTTTCAAAATCAGCGCCTCTTGCCATCTGTGCCTTCATAATTTTATCCGTTTCCTCAAGAAGTATCGGTATGAATCTCAAGGCAATCGACATCATCATTGCTATCTCATGTACCGGCACATGCAGCTTTTTCATCGGATTCAAAAGCTTCTCAAGGCCATCTGTAAGCTGGTTCGGTGTTGTCGTCAACGTCATAATCGATGATCCGGTTATAAGAAAAACAAGTCTCACTCCCATCATCACTGCTGTTTTTATACCTTCAATGGTTATCTTTATCTTCCAAATGGTAAAAATAGGCGTTCCTGGCGTCAAAAGCAGATTAAATATCATAGTAATCAGCAAGAGTAAATAAATTGCCTTCATGCCCTTAAAAATGAATTTCAGAGGCACTCTCGACAGTTTTATCGCCATAACCAGAAACAATGCCGCAATAAGATATCCTATAAAATTATCTACTATAAACAGGGAAACCAGAAATAACAGTGTCCCTGAGATTTTAACTCTGGGATCCAGTCTATGAATTATTGAGTCTGTCTGGTAATATTGTCCTAGTGTGATGTCTCTAAGCATCTATGTGAATTCTCCACGTGTTGTCTTTACATTATTCGCATTATTTCATCAGCTGCTTCCATAATGGTAGTAGCTTCTGTATCTACCGGAAAGCCTGCTTTTCTAAGTTCCTGCATAACATATGTAACCTGCGGTGCTGCAAGTCCTATGGCTTCAAGTTCTTCATAATGAGAAAAAACCGCCTTTGGTTCGCCGTCAAAAGCGACTTCTCCTTTATTCATGACTATTATTCTGTCTACATAATCAGCAACATCTTCCATGCTGTGAGATACCAGTATAACAGTTATACCCATCGTGTCATGGAGATTTTTGATCAATCCCAGTATTTCATCTCTTCCCTTGGGATCAAGTCCGGCAGTGGGTTCATCAAGGATTAGCACATCCGGTTTCATCGCTATTACACCAGCGATTGCAACTCGTCTTTTCTGCCCTCCCGAAAGATCAAAGGGTGACTGGTAAAAATATTCATCAGGGAGGCCTACCTGTTTCAGTGCTTCATATGCTCTAAGTTCAATCTCTTTCTTTGACAGACCGAGGTTTTTAGGGCCAAAGCACACATCAGTAAAGCAGTCTATTTCAAACAACTGATGTTCAGGATACTGAAATACAAGTCCCACCTTCGCTCTAAGGTCCTTTTTATTGAAATCCGGATCATTGATATCTTTTCCGTCAAAATAAACCGCACCGGAGGTAGGTGAAACAAGTCCATTCATATGCTGGATCAAAGTGGATTTTCCTGATCCTGTATGCCCTATCAGTCCAATAAACTGTCCATCCGGTATCTGCAGTGAAACATCTTTGAGTGCTGCATGTGCCATGGACGTATCTGCGTCATATATGTAGTTTATGTGGTCAAGTATTATTGCCATGCAAACCTCTTAATATCGTAATGCCTTAATTGATTCAACAAACTCATCCCTGGTAAGGATTCCTTCAGGGATATTCAGGCCTCTTTTTCTAAGCTCATGTGCCAGTGCAGTAACCTGAGGAACACCCAGACGAAGTTCATTTAATCTATCTACCTGTGAAAAGATTTCCCTGGGAGTTCCCTGCATTTCGACATGTCCTTTATCCATTACAAAAACTTTATCAGAATAAATTACTTCTTCCATGTAGTGAGTAATAAGAATAATAGTTATTCCCTCTACATCATTTAATGCTCTGGCAGCTCTTATAACGTCTTTTCTACCGTTAGGATCAAGCATGGCAGTTGGCTCATCGAGTACGATACATTTAGGATGCATCGCAATAACCCCGGCGATGGATACACGCTGCTTTTGTCCACCGGAAAGATGGTTTGGTGACTTCTTTCTGAACTCATACATGCCTACTGCCTTAAGACTTTCCTCAACACGCTCCCATATTTCTTCAGTGGGGATGCCCATGTTTTCAGGTCCAAATCCAACGTCCTCTTCTACTACCTGGCCTATGATCTGGTTATCAGGATTCTGAAAAACCATTCCGGCCCGCTGTCTGATATCCCATATATTATCAGCGTCTGAAGTTTTCATTCCATCAACCCAGACAGTTCCTTCAGTCGGAAATAACAGCGCATTAATATGCTTTGCAAGGGTTGATTTTCCTGAACCATTATGTCCAAGAATTGAAATAAACTCTCCGGCATTCACATCAAGGGAAACATTATCCACTGCTGTGGTTATTCCTTCAACATTCCCCTCTTCATCACGCCTTATATATTCAAATGTCAGATTCTCCGTACGGAGCATTTTATCTATTTCCATCTTATTACCTGTCAAAACTGACAAAAAGCTTATTATCACGCATCCTCACTATTTTATTATATAGATTACCTAAAAACAAGCAAAATACTATTGTTTTCGCCTTTTATGTGATACTATGAATTCATGTTTGATCAATATATAAAACCCGCAATCATTATGATAGTTGTTATTATTCTATGTGCGTTAATTGCCCGAAATCTTGGTGGCAATGAAACGCTTTCTCAGTATGCGGAAAAAAATCCTCAGAAAGCCTATGGAACCACAATTACTGATTCAGATAATTAATTTTCTTTATACGATTTTAGAACAAAGAGTCGCTCGCGACTCTTTGCGCGCTGGTGCGCGCAAGCTTTAGCTT
>CAMVLM010000140.1 GCA_947168335.1 uncultured Butyrivibrio sp.
GTCATGATAATATGAAACCTCTCCATTCATTCCTGAGGAATATATCTTAAGGTCACGGATACATAATGATTCAAAAAGAAATCCCAGCGTCTTAAAATCAGTGTTGAAGTACTCAGGAGACAAGCCCAGTGCTGCAACCGCTATAGACGGGTCTATAAGATTACGTTTATTTCCGGCTCTTATTGCTTCTTTTGATCTGATTGCCGGGCACCAGGCAGGGAGTTCATCTATTATGTATAGGTCTTCCAGATCATGGAAGTATTCATAAAACGTTGGCTTAGACATTTCCGACGATGAAGATGTATCTGCAATAATGGTCTTAGCTTCTGCCAATGTGCATATATTCCTTGAGTAGGATCTTAGCAAACGCTCCGCCCATAACGGATTTCTTTTGACGTGGCTTATATTGGAGATATCTACGTGGCATGTCTGGTAAAAAAGATCTGAGGCTATTGAGAGGGCTGCTTCCTTATTCTCAATATCAATGCTCTGAGGCCAGCCACCACGGCATATTACATAGATCAGGTCATCAATGCTTAGTTTTGATTCTTCCCATTCAACAGGCTTTCCATCAAAAAGATCCATCAGCGAAACACTGCCAGTTGACTCGCCGCTTTCATACAGACTCATGGGATACATTTTAAGCGTAGAAATTCGCAGTGTTCCCGTATGTGCAGTTTCAACCTTCTGAGAAGAGGAACCTGTCAGGATATACTGGCCTTTCAAACCAGTATCATCAATATCCTTTCTTATTGTTCCCCATATCTTAGGGGCATCCTGCCATTCATCAAATAGTCGGGGCTTGTCTCCAATAAGCAGTTTTGAAGGCATGTTCTCCGCAACTGATAAATATTTTTCCCTGTTATCTTCATCCTGAAACTCAATGTAACTCTTGGCAAAATGCTTCCCTGTTGTGGTCTTTCCACACCCTTTGGGTCCCACTATAAGTGCCGCTCCAAATGCTTCAAGTTTAAGTTTCAGTGCCGAATCTGTTATTCTCTCACGATATTTGCTACCTTTGCCAGTCACAGTTTGTACTTCCTCTCATTCTAATACTATAAGAATAGTATAATCCACTTAACAGATTTGCGCAATTTCATTTAACAGATTTGCGCTAGACAATTTAACGAATATGTGATGTTTTACTTTGTAAAGCTCACGTAAATCTGTACCGGTTCAAAAGTCAAGGACTTTTTTTCGACAGAAATCAATGTTTTATGGATTTTGAGATGACAGTTATGGAATACTGTTAGACATCAATGGAATATAAGAGCACAGTTCGGAATTATTGAAGACAGTTCCGGACTTTTTTATTGCCCGGATGGACTTTAAGACGTCAATACCGGACTCAAAGTCGCCAGTAATGGAATCAGAAAAAGGCCGGAATATCTCAGCCAGCATGAACACGCATATTCAGTTCTCTGGAGGAGGCCGGGGTTCGGGGCAGCGCGCCCGAGAAAGACTTCCGATTTCAATACCGTAATGTAGTGTCTTTCCTGCGTACAATAGATGTCCGATAACGGTATGACTGTATCTCATATTCAGTTCCCCGTTATCGGCAAAGCTGTCGCACGCAGGAAAGCAAGTCTGTCAAGGGGACCGTGGAATAAACCGCAGCACATCTTTTGGTGCGAGGATTTATGCCGCGAAAGCCCCTTTACAGACGAAGAACGGAATGGATGTCCAGCCATGCAGGTGGTGTGGACAACTCGATGTCGAATGTCCGTGCCTTGCCTGCCCATGTCAGGAGCATCCATTCCGCTGTATTTATTCTATACCTTTATGCTCCTATATCAAAACAGTTCATTCATGGCAAATACATAAGAAAGTTCCTCATGGTTTCTCCATTCAAGTGGATCCTTCAGTTTTTCCGCTTTTTCTTTTGGAAGCATGACCACAAAACTCAGAGCCTTCTTTGTCTGTTCAAAGATTTCCTTTAGGTTTTCTATCTGTTTAGTAGCTGTTGTCTCGGACTTTTTCCACCTGTCAATGAGACGCCTTAGCATCATCTGATCACGGTAGATTATCTTTTCCGGTTCTATAAGCCGCTTCTCTTCACGTTTTTGTGCTGTTGATTCACGTCTCTTTCTGGCCTCTTCATCTGCATAAGCACGTCTTACCTTTTTGATATCGCCTACAGCCATCATTTCTGATGCAGGAACACCGAAATAGCTGTCCAGGGGATAGATGCCCGTCGTCGCATAGCCGTAGAATTCCTCTGGTGTAAGTCCGGCAAGCTCATACTGATAATGCTCGGTGTTGTATGCTTCCAGGTATCCATATGTAAGCTGTATTGCAGATGAGACAGTCCTGCATCTGGCCACAAGGTCTATGATATCTGTCTTAAGCCTTGAAAAGAAGCTCTCCATTGGCGCATTATCCTGGGAATTACCCCTTGCCGAAACCGACTGTATAAAACCATCATCAGAAAGCATCTGTCTGAAGCTCGTCGAAAGGTACTGGCTGCCTTGGTCAGAATGCAGGTAAACCGCGCTGTCCCTAAGCGTGTCACCATGTTTAGCCATCATTGTATCGTATGCTCCTTTAACAAGCTCCACATCCATATGTGTTCCCGCATTCCATCCAAGATTCTCTCTTGTGAATGCATCACGGAACACGCAGAGGTAAAACACACTCCGATCGTAGCCATAGTATAAATATGTGATATCAGTGAGGATGACCTTCCTCGGACCTATGAAGAAATCCTGTGCAACACCATTCTCAGGGGCTGCACATACATGATTGTGGGAAGCCTGATGCTTGTAGGCATCCTTATGGGGCTTCTGCGCCACAAGGTTCATCTTTTTCATCAGCCTCGATATGTGTTTTACATTGACTTCAATACCATATCTTCTGTAAAGTTCACATCTGAAAGTGCGCTTTCCAGGAATGATTCCATTCCTGGCTCTGACAACTGCAAGCATCCTGTCACACAGCTGCCGTTCTTTAGCTTTCTTTTCTGCCTGCTTCCCGTCTTTATCAGCCTGTCGTCCCAGCCATGCATAATAGCCGGAACGTGATGCTCCGAACATCTTAAGACAGGCCCTTACATTGTATCCGTGAGGCTGGGACTTCTGCCTTCTGATAAAAGAATCCACCAGAAGGAACCGGTCTTCTTTTACTTCCTGTTCTTCGAGGATGTAAACATGTCCGCCAATTCGGACTGCATTTTTTTTTGAGCCAGAAGCATCTCCTCAAGGTAATGTGTCCTTGCCTTAAGGTATGCGCGTTCCTCTTCAGGAGAGAGATTCCCCATATCTTCCCTGGCAACGCTTCCGTCATAGCTTGTCTCATCAAGTGTGAAGAGCTTATGATCCCTTGCTTTCTGCATGACCCTCTTACCGGCAGCATTGGCACGGTCTTCTCCCAGCACCTTTGTATCAAAACCCAGGGCATTGTATGCTTCAACATATGTCATGCCCTCATCATGGATTTTCTTATACATGGCAACATCAAAGTCCTTGGTGTAGTAGAGTCTGTCTTCCTTGAAACTGTCCACGAACGGATTATCAAGAAAAGGTATGATCAGATCATCCGGTCTGTCTGATCCATCCGCATACTTATACTTATTCTTCACAAGTTTCATCGTTATCCCCCTTTACTGCATCAGCTCTTTTCCTGCGATTCCCCTTCGCAGTTTCGACAGCTTTTTTAGCCGCAGCATCTTTCTTTTTTCTATACTTTTCTTCCTCCGCTGACATATACTTCCCAAACTCTTCATCGGACAGCCCGGAGAGGTATTCTTCATACTCATCCGGAGTCATCTTAAGCCTGTCCCACATATGTCTTTCCTGATTATAGTATAAACGATAATCGTCAATACATGCCCGCAGTTCTTCAAGATTGCTGCACTTTTTGTAGTCGCATTCATCCTTGAAATGTCCGAAAAAGGATTCCTGTGGCGCATTATCCCAACAGTTGCCCCGCCTGGACATTGACTGTATAAGATCCCTGTCCTTAACTGCCTTCTGAAAATCATCAGTAAAGTACAGTATTCCCTGATCTGAGTGTATTATCCCACCATTCTTTGCAGGGTATTCATCCATTGCCGCAAGTGTATCAAGCGCCAGCTGAAGATCATTATTCTCGCTGACCACAAAGCAGATGAGCTTGCTCGTGACAGGATCAATACAGGCTGAACCGTATGCCCTCAGGTCATTGCCATAATCAAGATATGTTACATCTGTCAGTCGTACCTCATTGGGTCTGTGGAGTTTAAACCGCCTGAAGAGAGTATTAGGCTTGCCATTCCTACTCATAAGCTCCTTCATCGCCTTCCGATTTTTGCTCGGCTTCCGAATCCCCGTGCGCATACCATAACGCCGCATCAGCATCATAACCCTGTGCGGACTCATTTCATTGCCGGTTACAGATTTCATCATCATGCTTATCTGACGATAACCCTTTTTATACCCCTTGTATTCCACAACCTGCCTTATCAAAAGTATATCCTCGTCGTCCCTGTGTTTTCGCCTGTCAGCACCTTTTCCATAGTTTTCATTATGCAGAAGTTCATAGTAGGTGCTCTTGGGAAGGCCTATGATCTCAAGAATTGTCCTTGTCGTATATTTACCCCAAGGATCACGGGGAAGAGCGTCCACCCACAACGCAATCCTACGCCGTTCTTCGATGCTTCTTCCTCCCATGTCACATCCGATATCTTCCAGTCCTTTCTGCACAAGTTCACTCATCAGTTTTATTCTGTTAGTCCATATATTCATGACTTTTTCATCAAACACGGAGATTCTGGTTTCTGTTGGAATCCACGTGCTCAACTTTGCACTTACTATCATCCTGTTGCGATCAGTAAACCATTCTGGATTTAGTTCATATACAGCAAAAAGCGTTTCAATTTCTATACCTGAGAGAAGACATGCCTCATTGTAGAAAAAATCAGCCATAGTAATAGAGTTTCCATCATAGACTTTTACATATGGATGTGCTTTTATGTCTGTAAACATTTTTTCAAAACTGTCATTATAGTCTGGATAAGCATCTTGGTCATAACCCATGTCATCATATTTCGTGTATCCGTTTATTCTTGCTGCCTGGTCTTCAAAATCCTTTGCTATCTTTCTTATACGCTGATATCCCACATCCAGCGGATCAAGTCCCGCACGCTGTATTCCTTCTTCCAAAGATATTTCGGGATATGACCTAAACAGTTCCATTTCGAATACCTTACTCACAACAATGCCATTAAAGGATCTTCCGCTCAACATAAACTTTTCTGAAGCCAGAAGCGGATTGTCGCTAATAAGTCGGGGATTAATATCAGCCTCACTTTTCTTTGGGAAAGGGTATCCGGAATTTTTAAACTGAGCAGTAAGGATTGAAATATAGTCGTTCCCGACCAAGTCTGGACCAAGACCGGCATTGGAAAGTTCCTCTGCAATCTCAGGGGTTTTTCCACATTTCCAAAGCTTGAAGAGCTTTATCCTGAAATCTGTTCTCAGTAGCAGGCTTCGCCTGTCCACGTTGTATACATGAGGATTCTCTCTTAATTTCTCAGGATCATAAAAAAATGTAAGCATTATACACACCTCCAAACAAAAAGATACCCAGACAATGGGTACCTTCTGTCATGTTGGTGTCCATCATCTGGGTATCAGTTTATTTTGTACCGGGTGAAGC
This sequence comes from uncultured Butyrivibrio sp., assembly GCA_947168335.1. Lineage (GTDB taxonomy): Bacteria > Bacillota > Clostridia > Lachnospirales > Lachnospiraceae > Butyrivibrio. The sequence continues at coordinate 5,635 of CAMVLM010000140.1, forward strand.
CTCACACGACTAAAGTCGCGTGAGGCTTCACATAAATAGGGAAGGGGCAAACTTCTATGAATTTAATGGAAATTCTTACTTTTGGAATTTTTCTAGTAGATTTAATAGGGCTTGTCTATACGATAAGTAAAAAGAGATAAATAAAAAACCGCTCCTACCTGCGATAGTTTGAGCGGTTTTTTATCAATCAATCTAATCAAGGGTATCGCTACCACTTATTAATATTATACTAAACGTTTTTTATATTTTTTTCAATGTCTCTTTTTATAAACCAATACTCCGGTTCCTGCTCCCAATACAGCTAAACAGCCAATACCTATCAA
>CAMVLM010000141.1 GCA_947168335.1 uncultured Butyrivibrio sp.
TGCTTGCCAGGATGTCGATAAGTAGTTTTAGTGGAACTAATTCAGGAAGTTAACGATATTGCGGATGAAATCGATTCTTATCAAGGACATACGAAAGAAGAACGGGATTTGAACAAATAACAATGTTATTTAAACAAAATAACTATTAAGGCAGTTTTATAGTACAGCTCGGTTGCTAAGATTTAGTTACAAAAGCAGCCGGGCTCTTTTTGTTTTAGTAGAAAAATCCCGGAAAAGGGGAAATTGCCCCCGTAGCAGTGGCAAAAATCATTTTTCTTTTGATCTATAATTATTTACAGATATTCTCTGGCTGTAAGAGACATTTTCATGGAAGAAAAATGATGACTATGGATAGGAGGCGCGTATGGGTTATTTTATGTATGTATGTCCTGAATGTAGAAAGGTTTTCAAGGTTCAGGGGAATGATAAGAAGGTTAAGTGCAGTAACTGTGCAAATATCCTCAAGGATATGAGGGTGGCTGTCGAGGAATGGGAAGTGATGGACAAGGCCCAGAGGGAGGACTTAAAAAGCAGGATGTGCATGCCTGAAGAAGAACCGGTCATCCTGATGGAAGAAGAACCGGTCCCTGAAGAAGTAAGACCTGCGAAGCCGGTTGAACGGGAAGGAAAGATATGCCCTAAATGTGGCTGTATGAATCCGGTGAGTTCAAAGTTCTGTAATGAATGCGGGTTTGATATGAATGCACCCAAGCCACAGGAGAATAAACCAAAGAGTGTGCAGTCTTCTTTTTCAGGCAGTTTCTTTGATGACTTTGATGATAAGGCTGCAGGTACATCAAATTCATTTGTGTCTTCTGTACCGGAGAAGAAGGAAATTCCCGATGTTTCATACAATAACTATAACGTAAGTACGGAAAGATCAGGCCATTCCAAGCTCAGTATAATTGCTCTTATATTGGGACTTCTTGGATGTACTTCCATAATAGGACTGATCCTTGCGATCGTGGATCTGGCTAAGAGTAAGGATGATGACTACAAGCATGTATGCTCATGGATCTGCGTCGGGTTTACTTCATTCTGGTTTATTGTTGGTGTGGCACTTGGTGTTACAAAGGGATCGTACAAGAAGGAGATCGCAGGGACCAAACCCATAACAGAATCATCTGCCCAGGCAGGAGAGGATACATCATCCGATGTCAATGATCAGGAAATGGAAGAAACAACAGAGGCTGCTTCAGAGACAGAGACATCTACAGAAACCGCAGCACCGGGTACAACTATCGATGAGCAGGTACTGATCGATGATAACGGGGTAAAGGTAACAGCAGTTGAGTATGTTACTGACTCGATATGGGGTGATGGAATAAAACTGCTCATTGAGAATGATACATCATCTGATATAGGAGTCGGATGTGATGCGCTGATCGTAAATGATTATATGATCACCGATCTTTTCTCTGCAACTGTTGCTGCAGGTAAAAAAGCCAATGAGGTTATGTATCTTCTTAGTTCGGAACTGAGAGCAGCCGGAATTGAAAATGTCGGTCAGATAGAAATATATATGCATACATTTGATGCTGATTCATACAGTACGATCAAGAATTTCCCATGCAGTGTGATCAAAACATCTGCCTACGATAATATGGATATGACCGTTAATGATGAAGGAAAGGAACTCTACAATGGAGACGGAGTTCGTATAGTGGGTAAATATGTTGATGAAAACAGCTTCTGGGGAGCGGCGGTTCTTCTGTATATTGAAAATACAAGCGGAAGAAATGTTACAGTGCACTGTGATGACCTGTCGATCAACGGATTCATGATCACTCCGTATTTCTCATCTACGATATATGACGGGAAGAAAGCGATAGATGATATTACACTGTTGTCTTCCGAACTGGAGCAGAACGGTATAACAAGCATAGATGACATTGAACTTAAATTCCGTATCGTAGATTCAGAGAGTTATTCAACGATAAAGGAGACGGATGTGATCAGCTTTTCAGCCAAATAAAGATCCGAAATGTTTCAGTAAGCTGCCGGGATTAATTAAGCATTGAGATCATAATGAGCATGATTATCATTATTGAGAATACTACGATTGTATTAAGAATAACAATGCCGAGCACCTTTAAAGCCAGCTTCTTCGAGTTGCAGAGAGGAAACTTGCTATGTATATCGGCATAGTTAAAAATGCAGAATGGAAAGGATAGCAACAGGAAAAAGACACCGAACCTTTGAATGATGGTGGTGGTCATAGTCGTATCCTTGAACTGCATATCCCATGACATCCAGATGGTGAAGATATAGTATGCAGTAGCTACAAGCATATTTGCAAAATTACCGCTCCTGAATCCGGGAGGAAGTAAGTACCGTTTTTCGATAGGTATGAAGGATTTATAGTATACGCCGCCAAGCCGGCTGAGAGCATTCTTGAGATCACGGATAGAATCATACCTTTGGGAAGGAGTGAGCTCGGTACATTTATTTATGATGGGGCTTAGACGTCCATCGACCGTCCGCTGTGAAAAGGAACCGTTAAGCATTGTGTTCATGAGCTTGCCAATCGCATAGATATCCGTTTGGGCACCGGAGGATCCAAAACCATATTGCTCAGGAGCAGCATAACCACGGGTACCGAGTAAGGTTGTGTCTTCGTCTTTATCACTTGCATGTTTGGCAGCATTAAGGTCAATGAGAATGGCAGTGTCGGATGGCGATATTATGATATTGGTCGGCTTTATATCCCTGTGGATTATCGGAGGAGTGGAAGAATGCAGCTTTGACAGGGTTTCACAAATCTGGATGGTATATCGTATTACCCTTTCTTCCGGTATGGCACCTTCGGTTGCAAGGATCCTTTCAAGGCTCTGTCCTGAAATAAAGTCTTCGATTATGATAAGGGATTGATCCTGCTGAATAAGCTCATATATCCTGGGCAGACCGGGGACAGGGTTGTTCTTCAGGTATGAATAAACGTTGAGATTATATACATCCAATGTCTTCTTGACATAAATCTGACCGGTCTGTATGTGCTGGACAAGAGCCACTTGATGGTCGGCATTTAATAAGGCGATTTCTTTGTAAAATGAAAGAGCTAATTCATTCTGGATATTCATAGTAGAGTCCTTATTGCTGTTCTTAAAACCAATTATATCAGAGGAGATAACGTATGCCTACAAAAACGACAGAAGAGCTTGAAAAAGTACTTGGCAGTACGCATGTAAACGATACAAAAAAATATCTTACTGAAAATGCTGATGACCTTCTTAATTCAGACAGACCTTTCGCGGATTACATGAAGAAACTGATCAAGGAAAAGGATCTGTTCCAGCAGGATATTTTCCTTAAGGCAGATATACCGGACAGATATGGTTATAAGCTTTTATCAGAAGAAAAACGCACGAAACAGAGGGATGTTATCCTGAGATTATGCTATGCTGCGGAGCTGACTTTGGAGGAGACTCAGAAAGCTTTAAAAATATACGGTATGCCGGAACTATATGCGAGAGTACCAAGGGATGCGGTGCTTATGATCATATTTAACAACAGGCCCGGAAGCATTATCGATGTTAATGCATATCTGAAGAAAAATGGTGTGGATATTCTCAGATCGAGTGGTGTACAGGACTGAAAATTGCCACCGCTGCAGTGAGAAAAATTATAAAGATTATATGATAGAGTAATTTTGTTACATTTATTATTTGAGGGATTGGGAGGTGGAACAATGAAGGTTTGGAAACTGATTTCCGGAATACTGACAATAGTTTTTTTCATGATCGTAATGTTGCAGTCATGTGCTGCAGGTGTGGTCAATGCGCTTGAGGCAAACGGTGGATCGTCAGGATCCGTAGGAGTGTTTGTGGGAATCCTTATGCTGGCAGGAGGTATTGTATCTATATGTGTCAGGAAGGGTGGAAAGGGCGGAAACATCGCACTGATAGTTATCTTCGGACTTGCGGCACTTATTGGATTTGCCGGATACGGTAATTACAGTGATCTTGCCATATGGTCTGCATGGTGTCTTGTCCTGGCGGTTGTTGCAGTTATTGCTTTGATAACCGGTAAGTAGATAAAATGCAATATTTATGACCTACTGTGCACATCAAGATAAGTATGTGACGCATATCGTGAAAATTTCTGTAAGTAAAATCATATAATCTGTATAGTTGACAAGAAAAAGTGCTCTTATAGCTTGATAGTTATAAGAGCGCTTTGTTTTTTTGCTTAGTAAAAAAGTAATTTGAGTAACATGAAAGGGAAGAAGAAAATGCCACCGTAGCAGGGGTAATTGAATCTAGGATTCAAAAAATAGTGTCTACTAAACTACACACAGGCAAAATTATATGTTCATTAGACGCACATGGTTTTGCTGATAAGAATATAATTATTGAAGTGAGGTGTGTGAGTTGAGAGACAGGTCATGCGATAAAGAAGCAGGAGAATATTTAAGTATAGCTTTGGATCGAAGTGAAATCAGTCAGACAGATCTGGCAGTGATTCTGAACAAAGATCGGGGATACTGTAACAGGCTGTGCAATGGTCATGGTCTTATGGATTTTGCCAAGATGAAAAAGCTGTTTTGGGAATGCTCATTTACTCCCAATGAACTTGTGCTTGGGCCCGAAAATGTAAGTATTGTCAGAAAGAGAATACTTGGAACAAAAGGACTTTCTTATGATGATTACAGTATTTGCAGCCCAGAGCTTGTATTTAAAGAACTGTCCGGGATGACTAAAAAAGAAGCTAGGGAAAGAGCTGCGGAATACCTGACGGTGATAACCAAGTTTATACAATATAAACGCCATGTGGCCATAGGAGAACATACCGGGCTGCTTGGGACGTTTTGGTACGTCTGCAAGCAGCTCGTTTTATGTAATATAGTAATGAGGTGTTTCAAAAATGAAGGAAATGAGAACGTGTAGTGAGAGGAGTTTAGAGGAGATTAATAAGAGGTTTGTTTGGAGGGTTAAGAAGAAACTGATAAGATGCCCGGTGTGCGGTAGAAAATTAATGGAGGCTTCAGAGGTAAATGCAGACATTAAGTGTCAGAAATGCAAAAGCCCTCTTGTTGTACTTATTAAAAATGGTATTAACATGACAATACCGGACAGAAGAAACCACAATGAGTGAACCGGATTTGAAAATTAAGTAAAATGAGATATCGGAGTGAACCGATAGATTTGTCGGAAGCCCTGTGAGCTGCAACAGATTTTAGGATGAGACGGGTGTTGAACAGAAGCTTCGCGGGAAACTGTGAGCATCAGAATTGGCGCCGATATCAAGAGTTTGCCAAGAGCTGGAGTTAACGATGGCAGAAGAGCATGGACCGTTATAGAATACGGCATGTGAGGATACTGTCGGGAATTATAGGAGCCTGCAAAACGATAACAGGATATATAGGTAGGTTAAGAAACTACCATGATGCCTGCCTGTCGTTTTGCCGGCTCTTTTTTACAGCTTTTTTAGGTATTTGATTTTTTGAGGGTTATTTTTCTTAAAAACACGCATTAAACATATAAAGCTTAATGCGAGGGGAGGTTTTTGGTTTGATATTGTTAGCGGAGGGAACAATAGGAAACAGAATAAAGTTGGCAAGGGCAACATTGGGATGGTCGCAGGAAGAACTGGCAGAGTATATGAATACCACCAAAAGTATGATCTCATATTATGAAAATGACCACGGGGATATGAAGGAGAGCCTGATCCGTGAGTTTGCTGAAGCTTTAAAGACTACTTATGAATTTCTGGCTTGTGGTGTAATTAATGGAACGAAACTAAGCGGTAAAGCTGCAGAGATGCTGCAGATATTTGCTTCGATGGATGATATAACTCAAAACGTGTTTCTGATACAGGCAAGAGTGTTGGAACATTATAAGATGATTCCGATCTGAAAAAAATTGAAAAATTTCAAAACGGAGTAAAGATTTTGTCAGTTGAATAAATAATAAAAAGAAAGAGAGTACCA
>CAMVLM010000142.1 GCA_947168335.1 uncultured Butyrivibrio sp.
TGATATGATTCCCCTAAAGTAGACAATGGAAATATCCAAAGTCTCCTTTAGGGGGATTTTTTATGTCCAAATATTCAATAGAAATCAAGATTGCTGCATGTAAAGATTATCTCGAACAAGGTATGTCAAAAAAAGACATATGTGCCAAGTATGGAATTACATACGCTAAAAATCCTAATGCTACTGTTCTTACTGATTGGATAAGACGTTATACGGTAGGCGGTGAAGCATCATTCTATCGCGTTAAGGGAAACAACCAATACTTGTCGAAATCAAAACTGGATGCCGTACAGGAGTATCTTTCTGGAAACGGGCCGTTACATGAAATTGCTGCAAAATATGGAATCCAATCAAAAGAGACACTTAGAAGGTGGGTTATGGATTATAATGCCAATAGAGAGCTTAAGGACTATGATCCTAAGCGGGAGGTCTATATGGCAGAAGCTAGAAGAAAAACCACTATCGAAGAACGGAAGGAAATCGTCAAGTACTGTATTGAGCACGACCGCGATTACAAAGGCACTGCTTCTTTGTATGATGTTTCCTACACGCAAGTCTATAGCTGGGTAAGAAAGTACGATGCGGATGGGGAAGATGCGCTTATTGACAAGCGAGGACATCACAAAACTGATGATGAAGTAGATGAACTGGAACGTCTACGCCGCGAGAATAACAGGTTGAAGCGGCAGCTTGAAGAAAAAGATATGTTGGTAACACTGTTAAAAAAAGTGAAGGAATTAGAAGGGATGTGAGGCTTGGCCGTACTCGGCTGGAATCAAAGTATCTGGCAATACAAAGCTTACATGAAGAGAATAATTGGAGCATAAACTGGATGTGTAAGGAGCTGGGTGTTTCACACGCAGCTTATTACAAATGGCTTCATAGAGAAGTTCCGGGGCAAGAACTAGAAAATCAGAGAATTGCTGAGCTTATCCGAGAGTACGATGATCGTTTTGGACATATCCTTGGTTACAGGCGTATGACTCTCTGGATTAACCACTTTAATGGGACTGATTATAGAGTAAAGCGTATACACCGAATCATGAAAGCCATCGGAGTCCATGCAATTATACGCGCCAAGAGAAAGCAATATCAATCTTCAACTCCAGAGGCTGTTGCAGAGAATACTCTAAAAAGAGATTTTCATGCAGACAAGCCTAATGAAAAATGGACAACTGACATTACTGAGTTCAAGATTCCTGAGGTTAATAAAAAGCTGTATTTAAGTGCCATTCTTGATCTCTACGACAGGTCTCCGGTAGCTTATGTTCTCAGCAACAGAAATGACAATGCGCTTGTATTCAAAACCTTTGACAAAGCAATAGCGGAGAACCCTGATGCCACCCCACTTTTTCACTCGGATCGCGGATTCCAGTACACCAGCAAGGTCTTCAAAATGAAGTTGCAAAAACAAGGAATGGAACAGTCAATGTCTCGAGTAGGACATTGCATAGATAATGGACCGACTGAAGGATTCTGGGGGATTATTAAGACGGAAATGTATTGCATGTACGACATAACTGATGAAGAAACACTTAGGAAAGCAATAGAAGACTACATGAACTTTTATTCCAACGAAAGACCACAGGAAAGGTTTGGAGGAAAGACACCAGCCCAGGTACGCAAGGAAGCTATGCTCACAGATGCTCCCATGGATTATCCTATTCCTGAAAACAAGCGTATACAGAAGTATAAAGCTAAATGGGCAGCTTAACAATGAATTAAAAATGTAGCCAGAGGCTAAACGCCTCTGCCCTTGAATGGAGTGCGCAAAGCGCACAAATATCCTTGATCTGCTTGACTACAGAATATCTGTCATGGAATGTCTGTCAACCCCGCAGCCGCTTCGCGGTGCGCGTAGCGCAGGGTTGACTGGCATTCCATGGCAGATAAAGTAGTCACCAAGCAGACCAAGGATTAAATGACAGCCGAAGCTGTCATAGTCTTTACGACCAGCTTATTCGATTATTAAAATGGTGACCACCTCTAATGAAGTGATTACCATTTTTCTTGACTTATTTTGCTTATTTCGCTTGTCTACTTGACAGGTCCCTGTTCACACTAGCAGGAAAGGCCCGTTTTATATATGAATTATTCACCAAAAACTGCTTTGTAATCCTTCTGGAATTTCTCAATTCCTGCAGTTGTAAGAGGATGGTTAACCATCTGTGAGATTACACCGTAAGGTACTGTTGCAATGTGAGCACCTGCAAGTGCACAATCTGTAACATGCATAGGATGACGAACTGAAGCAGCGATAATCTCTGTATCAATGCCGTGAAGGTCAAAGATCTGAGCAACTTCTGAAATAAGATCTGTACCTCTTGTGCTGATGTCATCAAGTCTTCCAAGGAAAGGACTTACGAATGCAGCACCTGCTCTTGCTGCAAGAAGAGCCTGGTTAGCTGTGAAAATAAGAGTCATATTCACCTTGATTCCTTCAGCTGCAAGTGTATGGCAAGCTTTAAGTCCCTCTTCTGTCATAGGAATCTTAACAACCATGTTTTTATGAATCTTGGCAATTTCGCGTCCCTCAGCGATCATACCCTCAGCATCTACTGTTGTAGCCTTAACCTCACCGCTTATAGGTCCATCAACAATTGAAGCAATCTCAGCAACTACCTGCTTAAAGTCTCTGCCCTCTTTTGCAATAAGTGAAGGGTTTGTGGTAACACCGCAAATAACCCCCATGTCATTTGCTTTCTTAATGTCTTCGACATTAGCAGTATCCAAAAAGAATTTCATAATACACTCCTTCCGCTTAAATTTTACTTAAGCTTTTAGTAAAATAATTTATATATATGTTTATTAGCAATACTATAATATCACAAAAATAAATAAATATTCTACTTAAAAGTTCTTTTTTTAATCTCAATTCTTGCTAAAAATTAAATTCTCAGATCTTTTCCGTCATCATGTAAAAGAAATTCCGCATTTTGATCAGCTGCAGCAGTTGCAAGACTGTCACATCTTTCATTTTCAGGATGTCCGTCATGCCCCTTGACCCAGTGCCATGTAACATTATGCCTGTTTACAGCTTCAAGAAGTCTTTTCCACAGTTCTATATTTTTTACAGCTTTTCCATCTGACTTCTTCCAGCCCTTTTTTATCCAACCTGAGATCCAGTTTTCATTAAAAGCGCTGATCACGTACTTCGAATCAGAGTACAGATCCACGTTGCAAGGCTTATTTAATGCCTCAAGGCCCATGATTGCACCCATAAGTTCCATTCTGTTATTAGTTGTTTTATCGTAGCCTGCACTTATTTCTTTTTCGTGAAGCTCGCCCTTTGTATCAACATATTGAAGTATTGTCCCGTAGCCGCCAGGGCCATCCGGATTACCTCTGGCTGATCCATCGGAAAAAATCTTAACGTTCATAAACACCTCTTAATCTTTTATATTTCCCAGATTCCTTTTATCTCAAAATTCTCTGCCATTTTTTCAGCTTCTGAAACTATCGCGTCATTATAACCTATGGTTTTAAGAAGTTTTATGGCATTTCTGTTGGTTGCAGGTCCCTCTTTTAATCTGTAATCAAATACGACATCATCACCTGTCATATTGCCCTCGAAATGATATATCTCATAGGAGTCTTTAAGTAGTGATGACAGCTCAATATCATGAGTAGCTGCAAAACAGCATACCTTTTCTTTTGCAAAATACTCCAGAACCTTTGTTGAAGCAGCTATACGTTCAATTGTATTTGTCCCTCTAAGCACCTCATCAACAAAGCAAAGCACTTTGGGCTTATTTTTATCATCTGCACTGTCAATGATTCTCTTTAGCGACTTTATTTCAACCATATAGTAGCTGTCGCCGTAGTTAATGTCATCCTTAAGAGCCATTGAACTGTAAATTCTGTACATGGGTGCTTTATATCCTGCAGCAAGACATGTATGTATGGTCTGCGCAAACAGGGCATTAATCGCACACATCTTAAGAAATGTGGATTTTCCTGATGCATTTGAACCTGTGAGCAGAATCCCCTTTTTCAAAGAAATTGAATTTGATACCGGATCCTTTAAAAGCGGATGATAACCTTTTTCAATCTCATAAACATCACCGTTATCAGTCGAATTCAGAGAAAATTCAGGCAGGCAGTATTCCCCATTTAATGAAGCTCTGTAATAGCAGATTGAAATAAGCGCATCCATCCTGCCCATTATTGAAATAATCCTGTCAACACTATCAAGCTCACGGACAAGTTTACTTAACATACCGTTAAACTTTATAAGGTCGGCATGCGTGATCATCCTCACATAATCCCCGATAATATCAAGAGGATTACCATTTCCTCTTACTTTTGAGGAAGACATCAGTATCCATGATCCTTTTACAAATCCTTTAAGATTCGATGTTTTCTCGGAAAGCTCATTAATTTCATCCGAAAAAATATCACTCCCCGCCACGATCAGATTTTTGCTCTGATCAATCAGTCTTATAACATAAGAAAAAGTGGCAAGATAAGGTTCGATTCCCGCCCTCAATTTGAAATAGCTCACAATATTCACTGCTATTACAAGAAGAAGCATAATGAATCCAAATGTAAAATTTGCAAATGCCGAAATCAGAACAGCCACTGCCATAAGAACAAGCATCAGATAATGAACACCATTTCCGGATACCGGGGCCTTGTCCAAAAGCTCAAGATAATCATATATTGAATACTTTGCATTCTTACCCACCCTGTGGAAAAGAAGCTTTAATTTTATTCTTTCCTCTTCATTTTTTTGAAGCAGAGAAAGCTCCTCTTCCATTTTGGAAAAAGAGCCATCATCCTTTATCACCGGATTTCGCAGCATATAATACAGGAATTCCTGACCTGTAGATGATTCACAGTAATTTATCCTGTCAAATACATCTCCAAGTGAAAGGTCATTCCAGGTTATATCGTCCACGAAATAATCATTTTTATGCTTTTTGTGGTATCCTTCACAGGATCTGTTGTTGTACCTGTATCTCTTTACAGGTGCTTTCCCAAATTCCTCCTTTGCTTTTACGCAAAATCGTCTTTCTTCCTCTTTGATGTTTCTTATACCCATAATGAAAATCAAACCAAGTATGGCTATAACAACACCAAGTATAATAATTCCGTCCATTAAATTCCCCAATTACAGTTCTTTTTCTATTCTTTCTTTTATTTCTTCTGCTTTTTTATATATTTCATCCCTGCTTACGTCAATATTGTAATTTCCATCTTCGTATCTGATAACTCCGCCAATCATGGTGAGTTTTACATTTGAATTACTTCCGCTGTAAACAAGATTCTTGCAGATATTATTTTCAGGCTGCATATTAGGCTGCTTAAGATCGATCAGAATAATATCAGCCTTCTTTCCTGCAGCAAGAACATCGCAGTCATTAAGTCCCATGGCTCTGGCGCCGTTAACAGTAGCCATTTTGAGTACTTCCATCGCATCAACACAGGCTGCATCATTTTCCTTAAGTTTTGCAAGCCCGGTTAAAAGGAACATCTCCCTGAACATATTCAGGCAATTATTACTGGCAGGACCGTCTGTACCAAGTGCTACGGGAATACCTCTCTTTAAGTAATCGTTTATTGGAGCAATTCCACTGGCAAGCTTGGTATTTGAACCCGGATTGGAAACAACATACATATTTCTCTTTTTGAGAATATCCATGTCTTTTTCATCCGTGTGAACAAGATGATATCCGCCTCCGCCATATTCAAACATTGAAAGGCTGTCCAAAAACTCAACAGGGCTCATGCCATATCTGTCTCTGCATCCCTGTACTTCTGCTGCAGTTTCTGAAATATGTGTCCATACCGGAGCCTTATATTTGTGTGCAAGCTCTGCAATCTTCTCAACTGCGTCGCCTTCAAATGTAAGTCTTACA
>CAMVLM010000143.1 GCA_947168335.1 uncultured Butyrivibrio sp.
ATCATTCGAGTCCATAACACGTTCCTTGACTTCCTGTCCCTCACGGAAGACACCGCTCTGACGAAGAAGGCCATCAACCAAAGTGGTCTTACCATGATCAACGTGAGCAATAATTGCAACGTTTCTGACATCGTTTCTGGTCTGTTTCATTGTATTCCTCCATTAATATTAGTAATTACTTTGAACTTTCATTAAAAACCAAACGATTATATCACGCTATAGTTTCATATTCAAGTGGAAGATAATAATCAAAAGGCAAAGTAATTCTCTTCTATTTTATCTATCCTGATCTGGCCTTCGGTTTTTTGTGTGAGTCCGTCTATTATTCTTTCGGTGTCATCATATCGGACTGTTATGTCATATTCGACCTTATCGGTGTAGATCTCATTCTCCAGCGGTATTTCTTCCTGACGGAGATAATACTGTATATTATTTATAAGGTTGTAATCCGCAGTGAGATGAAGCTTTGTTGCATAGACAACATCTCCGATGGTTGATGCAGCAAGTCCGGCCTGGGCAGCCTGTGTGTAAGCCCTGACAAGTCCGCCTGTTCCCAGAAGTACTCCTCCGAAATAACGTGTTACAATAATCAAAATATTGGTAACACTTGCACCCTTTATCACTTCCAGAATGGGCTTTCCTGCAGTTCCCGAAGGTTCTCCATTGTCACTGCATCTGCTGATTGAAGAATCAGCTCCGATAACAAATGCATAGCAGTTATGTCGCGCATCCCAGTATTTTTTCTGAATTTCTGAAATCCGCTCCTCCGCTTCCGATACGGACTCCACTGAAAATACATTTGCTATGAATCTGGACTTCTTTTCTACTATCTCGCCGGTGCCTTCACCTGTGATTGCACGGTAATTTCCTTTATTTTCCATTGTTTACCCTATTGTTTGAGAAATTTATTTGCTATAATATTATGATATTGTGGTCATATTGTTTTTTGACCCCGTCATCATAATATGATATCTTGACTGAAACATTCAAGATGTCATGGAAATTTGCTAATGCAGAAAATCCGCATTGCATATTTAAATGGAGGATATTATGAATTTTGGTAGAAAAGGTATCCGGGATCAGCAGCAGGAGCTGCTTTCAGGTACCCAAAAATGGGGGAAGAAAATCTCTCTCATATCTTTCGAGTTTATACTGATCGCCTTTATCGGCCTTGGAGTTATCGGTATCAGCGCCGGAATCGGTATTTTCAGAGGTATCATAGACACCGCTCCCGAAATCGGAAATATCAGCGTAACTCCCACGGGGTACTCGACCTTTGTGTACGACACGGAAGGCAATCAGACAGCCAAGCTTGTTTCAACTGATTCAAACCGTATCCCGGTAACATATGACATGATTCCCGAACATCTCGCTCATGCATTTGTTGCCATAGAGGACGAACGTTTCTATGAGCATAACGGTATCGATATTCAGGGTATCATCCGTGCAGCATTCGTCGGACTTACCAGCCACGATCTTTCACAGGGTGCGAGTACAATAACACAGCAGCTTCTGAAAAATAATGTATTCACAGGCTGGGTCAGCGAATCTTCGGATATTGCGAAAATCAAGCGTAAAATACAGGAGCAGTACCTGGCTATACAGCTTGAAAAAAGCATGAGCAAGGAGGATATCCTTCTTAATTATATGAACACCATCAACCTGGGAAGTAATACCCTGGGTGTTCAGGCTGCTTCTCTTCGTTATTTTAATAAATCGGTAAGTAACCTTACCCTTTCGGAATGTGCTGTAATCGCCGGTATCACGCAGAACCCCAGCCGTTTCAACCCTATCACACATCCTGAAAACAACGCCAAGAGACGTGAGAAGGTTTTGAACAACATGCTTAAACAGGGTTACATTACCCAGATTGAGTATGATGAAGCTACAGCAGACGATGTATATGCAAGAATTCAGGTAGTTGACGAGGAAACCGATACAGACAGTATCAACTCCTACTTTGTAGATGCACTTACAAACCAGCTTATCGATGACCTTATCGAAGCAGGTTATAACGAAACCCAGGCTTATACACTTTTATACAGCGGCGGTCTTAAGATTTATTCAACTCAGGATCCTTCAATCCAGAAAATCTGTGATGAAGTTCTTTCTGACGAAAGCAACTATCCCGAAGGAACAAAATACCTTCTGGAGTATGCTCTTACCACAGTTGACGCCAACGGCAACAAGACCAACTACAGTTCAGCAATGATGAAAACTTACTTCCAGCAGGAGAACAAGAAGTTCAACCTTCTCTTTAATTCTCAGGAAGAGGCTCAGGCTGCAATCGATGAATATAAGGCATCTGTAATGTCTTCCACCGATAAGGTTGAGGGCGAATCCATAAACCTTACACCACAGCCTCAGGTTTCACTTACTGTAGAAGACCACACCACAGGTTATGTAGTTGCAATGGTAGGTGGCCGCGGAAGCAAAACCGCATCAAGAACCCTTAACCGTGCAACAGACGCTGTCCGTCAGCCCGGTTCAACATTCAAGGTACTGTCCACATACGCTCCTGCCCTGGATAATGCGGGAATGACACTTGCAACAGTACTTAACGATGCACCTTTTAACTATCCTGACGGAAGACCTGTAAACAACTGGTATGGTGAATCCTACAGGGGACTTACAACCATAAGAACAGCTATTAAGGATTCAATGAATATCATTGCTGTTAAGACAATGACACTCATTACTCCCCAGCTTGCTTATGACTACCTTAAGAATTTCGGATTCACTACCATAGTTGAAAAAGAAGAAATAAACGGTAAGATTTTCACTGATATACAGCTTCCAACCGCACTTGGTGGTCTGACCCACGGTGTTACAAATCTGGAACTGAATGCAGCCTATGCTTCAATCGCAAACGGCGGCGTATATATCAAGCCCAAACTTTATACAAAGGTTGTTGATCATGACGGAAACACGATTCTTGACAATACTGCAATAGAATCCAAACGTATTCTGAAGGAATCAACAGCTTATCTTCTTACAAGTGCAATGCAGGACGTTGTTACAAGCGGAACAGGTGCTGCAGTAAACTTCGGTACAACAGCAATTGCAGGTAAGACAGGAACCACTTCAGATGAAAATGACGTATGGTTCGCAGGATACAGCACTTACTACACCGCTACAACCTGGGCAGGCTACGACAACAACGTAGATATGAACAATGCCGAAGCCAAGCTTGCAAAAATCCTGTGGAGAGGGGTTATGTCAAGGATTCATGAGAATCTTCCCTCAACCACATTTACAAAGCCTGATTCAATCGTTACAGGAACAGTTTGTTCCAGATCAGGCAAGCTGGGAATTCCCGGTCTTTGCGATGGCGTTCTGATGTCAGAGTACTTTGAGGAAGGAACAATTCCCACAGACAGCTGTGATGTTCATTACGCAGGAACCATCTGTCAGTGTGATAACCTCCCTGCTACAGATCAGTGTCCTTTCAAATCAACAGGCATATTCGAACTTACACCTGTTGAACCTGCAGCTCTTCAGGCACAGTCAGGAAGTGCTTCAGCAGGAAACGGATACACTTATGTAACAGACGAACTTGGCAATCAGGTACTTACACCTGTGGCCACCTGTCACCATACAGCAGAATTTATGGCTCAGCTGAATATCAACGAAATACTTGCTCAGGAGCAGGCAAATATGGCAGCAAATGGAGTCAATGTTGCTCCTCAGACAACTGAAGCAGCACCCGCTGAGCAAACACCGGCACCTGCAGATCCCAATGCAGAAGCCACTCCGGATAGTAATGCGGCACAGGATGCACAAAATACAATGCAGAACGCAGCTGATAATGCAGCATCTCAGGTTCAGGATGCGCAGAATGAAGCAGGAACCGGTAACTAAATAAATACCATGATAAGTTAAAAGGAGTTCGCTTTACGCGAACTCCTTTATTTATACCTTCATCTCTTTTTTTCTGTTCTTCATAGCCTTTTCAGCCCGGTTAAATACATCCTCAACGCTTTTATCAACGTACTTGTCATATTTGGCATATCCGATGGCTGCAGAAAAAGCTTCCCAGGGATCCTGATCGGTCTTATTGGAATTTTCAGCTATGCAGCTTTCAAATTTCCTTATAAGCTCATCAGAATTCTCATAATCTCCTTTTCCCAAAATCGCCGCTAATTCATCACTACCAACTCTGAATACTGCAGAATGCTGGAAAATATCACACACAAGCCTGCACAGATTCTTTATGGCGAGGTTTCCCTGTTCGTGACCGTAATTCTCATTTATCGACTTCAGGAAATTGAGATTGATAACCGCAATTCCAAAGACTGCTGTGTTCTCTGCCACGCTCCAGCTTAGCTTATGGGCTTCCTGTTCATAAGCTGCTTTATTACGTATTCCCGTAAGGGCATCCTTAAGAGCAAGGTCACTCATTACACTGGTCTTTTTCTTGGTTTCATTGAGCTCATCCACTGTCATGATCAGATTATTCATATAATCTTCAAGTTCCAGTATCATAATTGCAATTTTGCCGGAGAGATTGGATATCTCATCATCTCCTTTTGCATATTTCTCAATTTCCCTGGCAATTGAAGGATCCTTGGTGTCAGAATACCTTGTAACACCACGTTCAAGCCTTTCAAGACGGGTAATATAGTTCAAATTCACAAAGAGCAGTAACAGGACCATACCCATTATGAATATAACCGCCAGTATCACAAGCTGTTTTCCTGTATTTATCAGAATACCTTTGTTTACATTTTCAACTTCCTGTTCAGCTGTAATGACTCCTATAACTTTACCGTCAATCACAAGAGGTGTATGGAAACCATAGGTATATCCAAATTCATTTTTCACAGCGTCATAAGCATCGGGACTGACTCCTGTGTTGTAGGCCTCCCACATCATTGCATGACGTTAAGGTATCTGCTGTACCTTATCACCCAGGAGAAGATATTTTTCATTATCCTGCCTTGGTTGTCTGTATGCATCTATAACAAAGACCATATTATATTGCTCACCGGAAGGAACAACATAATAGATATAAGGGATGCCAAAGGAGCTGCCGGCTTCCTCAAATAACGTCATCCAGTAGGCTTGCATGTATGTAAAATATGCAAGTTTTGCTTCATCGCTCAGATCATTGATACTGAAATCCTTCTTAAAAACCTTTCCCGGCTTCTCTTCGGCAATTATCCTCTCAAATTCCTCTTTGAAAGATTCATATCCATCAAAATCAACCGGAATAAGCATCTCATCACAGTGTTCAAGAAAATATTCCTGATATTCAATTAAATCATCTTTCTCGTTTTCCATCAGAAGGCTAAGATATGTAGAGATTTTTTGCGCAATTGACTTAGACTGGTCAAGGTAAGTTCTCATCTGTGTATAATATGTCACAATACCGCACAAGATGAGAATGATTCCCGTGAACAGTCCAAAAACAACCGCAAATTTAGTTGCAATACTATCCTGCCTTCTTCTCATAAAGAATCAAACCTTAAATACATCTATCAGATGCTCAATCTCCTCTGAGGAATCAGAAACTGCAGTCGCGCTGTTATCAACTCCACGCGAATTCTCAGCCACCTGCTCCGCGCTGGATGTAAGGTGCGTCGCAGTAGCACTTACTTCCTGGGTACTTGCTGACTGCTCCTCTGAAATGGCTGCCATGGATGTTGCTATCTCATCAACGCTTCCTACCTTTGCAATCATTTCGCTCACAATATCACTTGTCTCATCCAGACTTCTGAATATCTCTTCAAAAGTAGCGCCTGCAGTATTAACTGCATCCATGTTGCTGG
>CAMVLM010000144.1 GCA_947168335.1 uncultured Butyrivibrio sp.
TTGTTTATTTTTTGATTTGTATATAAGGGTTGCATATTTACCTCATTTCCGGAAGAACTCATATTGAGTCTTCATAACCTGTGGTACCTCGATACCTTCATTTTGGAGCCTTTTTATTATATTGGAAAGAGGTCTCATAAGTCCAGCGATATGTGCGTTATGTTTCTTAATAAGCTCACCGTATTGAGGATTATCAGCCATTTTATCTCTCATTTCCTTGGAGAAAGGACAGTAGGTGAAAATAAGTTCCCTTGCGACTTTGTTAAGGCGCGGAGATGCGTTGGCTTCAAATTTGATATAGCTCATATAGTCGCTTACAAATACATTTTTGTAGTTATTATTGTACTTTTGAAGCTGGGTTTTTAGCTTTTCCTTCATGTCTGCAGAAAGAGTGTGGTTCTTTTTATAGAACTGAAGGTAATCGCAGTACATGGAAGTGAGAGAGGGATCCGTAACATCGTTCCAGTGGACACCCTGTTCGGCTTTGCACATTTCCCATCTGAATTCGCCGCAGATTCTTACCATTACATCTTCAAAAGTTTCTGTGTTGAAAATGGAAATGATAAATCTTCCTGGAGTGTTTCGCTTTTTACCTTCAATTTCCTGCCATACAGAGGCACGACTTCCCATGTTGGGCATAAGAATCATATATGGAGTTACATCTTCATTCAGGAAAACCTGTGTAACGCCTATTTCAGGATTGGAGTAGATGCCCTGTCTGCAGAATACAGAATAATCAACTGATCTGATATAGTTATAGAAATCATTGACTTTCTGGTAATCCACATAAGCCATGTCGAGAGGCCTTAAAACGTTCTCGGAGTCAAAAACAGGAACATAAACTGAAGGCCTTCCAAAACTCATCCTGTTGCCGAGAGCAAGAAGATTCTTTACCTCAAATTTAAGCCTTTCCGTGGGATCATTTTTCATGAGCTCCATTTTCTGTTCAGTTATATCACCGCTGTTTTTTAATGTACGAAGAGCGGTGAAGTAGTCCTCATCGAATTCGTTACGTGAAGGCTCAAGTTCCATGGAGTAGATTTTTTTCAGCCACTCATAAGCTGTAACCACATAACCGTTGGGATCAGGTTTGTAGGTTTTCATAAGAGCGTAGAGCTGTCTGGTGTTTTCAAGACCTGCCAGTTCTTCGTCAACAAAACCGAACATAAGGAACATCATGACTTCAGAAGGAATCATGGGATCACTTAAGCTTCTCAGGAAAGCAGAGGTGTAGATTGTATAGTAATCAAGTCCGACCTTTCTTCTGAGAGCACGGCTTTCATCAGATGAATCGTATCTGTTAGGTGTCTTCTTGAATTCATTGATTATATTGCGGAAATTCTCTGTGGATTCCTCGTCAGCTCCTGCATACTGCAGAATAGTATTAAGAGCATCCCTGATATCAATATCGGTCATCACGCCTTCACTGCCGCTTCGTTTGAGATCATTGGATTTTGCTTTTATAAGCTGCATTGCGGATCTGAATTTCTGGGATTTTTTATTAAAATTCAATTTAAAGGTATTAAGGGTTTCCCTACTGTCAGATATCTGCTTTAGGGCAGTGATTGTGTACATGATTATTCCGTTGGTGATGCCGGCAGAGAGAACATAGGCAGACTTTTTTAAAGTATCTTCCTTAGCGGCGAGATCTTTGTAGAAAGCAAGCTGCCAGTCTGAAATAGTAACGGGTTTTTCAGGAGGCGTGATGGTTTCAATCTCCGTAAAATCTTCGACTTCATTGCCGACAGAGACAGCCATCATGGGGTAATTGTTGTAATCCTCCATGAGATTGTTGTAATCCTCGACGGCCTTGTTATAATCGCTTTCAATCTGAGCGAGGGAAGCAACAACCATTTTTACCGACTGCGCAGCAAGGATAGGTGAAATCTTAGGGTTAGAAGCTACGATCCTTGAAATGTCATCAAAGGAAGAGTATGGATATGAGAAAACAGCAGAATCCTCCAGTGCCTTGTAGTTATAGCAGTATTCCTTTCCGGGAACCTCACAACAACCAAGGATGGCACCGACTTCAACTGTGATTGAGCTGTCATCTACTGTTATGCATACTTTGCCCTTTACGACAATTTCTATGGTTTCGACTTTGTCGCCTTTTTTGTGAATGACTTCATTTGTCTTCAGATTGACTAATCCCATAGGATACCCTCATATCTTGCACAATTAATTATAGTTATTAATATTATAAACGAATTTTCGTTATCAATACATTAAAGTTTAGTAAAGAATATTGAACGGAATTATATAAAAATATTCTTGAAAAAAGCATAAATTGATAATATTATTAGTTTATAGGCTGGGAGGAGTATTTGGCATGTTTATGTCATTTTTTCTTCAGCTTTTTTTATTTGAGGAGGATGTATTAACCGTTTTTGTTGGGACATAACTATTGACTTGATCTTCATTTTATATAGATGAATTGAGGGCTAACATGGTTTTTGCATATCAGTTTGATGTCGCAGGCGTAATGGTTATACTGACAAGCTTAATATGCGCTTGGATAAGACCGAGACTAATCAAAAACTTTAGTATTTATCTAAAGCTTTTGATTGTTTTGGCTATTCTCTATAATGTTCTTGATATTATTACTTCAGTTCTGATTCAGATAGCTAATCCACGAACGTATTATGTTACATATTTTCTGCTAATCTGTTATTTTGTTGTGTTATTCATGGTCCCTTACAGGGCTACTCTGTATTTTTATGAATTGTGCGGAGAAAAAGGTAAGTCAATTCTGTTAAGGGTACCACTTCTGATCATGCTTTTTCTTGGTACTGTCGGAAACATCTTTTTTGATTTCTTCTTTAAACTTGATAAAGAAACAATGATCTATTCTCATGGAGTAGGCTTGTATGTAACCTTTTTCTATTACATTGTATGTGCTTTCTCTGTGGGAGATTGTGCGCTTAAACATAAAAGATATCTTGGTGGAATCAGGTTGAGACTTCTGCTTGCTATATTTTTTATCACGATAATTGATGTAGTATATCAGATTTTTCTGCCTCAACAGTCATTGACCGGACTTGTCATTGCACTTAGTGTTGCTATGGCGGTAGTGGTATTCTGCTTTATTGATGTTACAGATGATGAGCTGACGGGATTAAATAACAGGGTGGGCTTTATCAGATCATGTGATGAACTGATGCATAAGCAGGATATGACAGGCTACAGTATGATTAAAATCCAGGTCTATCATATGCAGGAGCTCAATGAAAGAACCGGTATGGATAACGGTGACAAGGTTCTTCTGATGCTTGCAAAAAATGTAAAATACTGTGCTGATATAGCAAAGAGAAAGGCTATCTGCGGAAGAATAGGCGGAGATACTTTTGCCATACTCACTGACAGTGAGGTATCTATAAACGCTCTTGCAAAAACAACAGAGTCGGAAGTCGTGCAGAATTCTCTTACAGGATCGGATTATGTGGTTTCGTTTTATGCAGGCGGTTACAGGCTTACAGAGGGAGATACCGATATAGACAGTATGCTTGATCACGCAGGCTATGCTCTTAAATGGGTATCCGGTAATTTTAAGACAAACGTGGCTTTTTATGAGAATGAGATAAGGCACGAGGATGAACATAGAAAAACTGTTGAGCATAAGGTTCGTACAGCGATAACTGAGAAAGAGTTCAAGGTATATCTGCAGCCTGTTTACAACAGTATGACAAGAGAAAGAGTGAGTGCAGAAGCACTTGTAAGATGGATTGATTCCAAGAACCAGATGATCAATCCCGGTGATTTTATACCGATTCTGGAAAAGAACGGATTTATTACGGAGCTTGATCTTTATATTCTGGATGAAGTTTGCAGAATGCTTAGAAACTGGCAGGATCAGGGCATAAGTATTGTTCCTGTGTCAGTAAATTTCTCCAGAGTTGACGTGGATCATCCAAGTATCGTTGATGATATTGTTGCCACAGTTGATAAGTACGGACTTGATCACAGTTTTATCAAGATAGAGCTTACAGAGAGCGCATTTAATGATAATATGTCACGAATTATAAATGTGCTTCAGAGGCTGCATGATCTGGGATTCCCGATCATGATGGATGATTTTGGAAGCGGGTATTCAAATCTTAATATGTTCAAGGATATGCCTGTTGATATTGTTAAGATCGATATGTATTTCCTGAGAAATATTGAGAATTCAGAAAAGGGAATGATAGTTCTTGAATCTGTTGTCCATATGGCTAAGCGTCTTGGACTTCAGATTGTTGTGGAAGGCGTTGAAACCCAGCAGCAGTATGATTATATAAGAAAGCTGCGCTGTGAAATGATACAGGGGTACTATTTTGCAAAGCCCATGCCTTCCGAGATTTTCCCGGACCAGGTAACTGCAGGTTAACCAGCCGGGCAGATTTACGGACGGAGGATTCAATAAAGGTTACTCAGAGAATAATGGGAGCCTTTGCGTATTCGTTTTTTACACAGTCTGCAGAGATGAGGTCATAGATATTTGATGCGGTGATGGTTTCGGAAAGAAGCTGCATCTGAGTATCATCCAACTGCTTATAGGCATCAGAGAGACGGGAAATCACAGGAATGGTTGCCGTCTCTTTTATTGTTTTCATAAGGGCTGATGATGCGCCCTTAAAACCTAAAATACGTGCATATGAAGTAAAGTGTGACCTGTCAGGTGAGTATAAGTCCATATTGCTTTTGGTAATGTTAAGAAGAATATGGAGGAGTGCTCTGTTGATTCTGGTATAAGCTAATTCTTTGGTCTTTAATTTCTCTACAAAGTCTGTAAAACCATTAAAATCACTTAAGTCAGACTGAATCTTGTCGGAAATTTCGCGGCTTACATCAAGGTACTTTTCAAAGCCTGTTATTTTTTCAGACAGTAATTTGTAGTGAAGAAGTTCTGAAAATGAGTCAGGGGTGACAAGCTTAGTCTTTTTGTCTTTTATTTTCTGCTCGATCACGGCTACGGCCTCATCAGGAATGTAAGTGGAAAGCGATGCCGGCAGTGAATCGGATTTTTCCATAAGAGAACGGATGGCAGTAGCAGAGGCATACTCGTTATCTGCTGATGTGTCATGGTACCCGGCGCCCTGCCTTTTTATACATATGGGTTTTATATTGCTCTTTTGAAGGAGTATAGCTTTGATATATTCGGTTCCAAGTACGTTGTTTGGAGTGCTTATAATATCAGTATCAATATCCGCGCATGATTTCAAAGCCTCAGCTCTTGCTGCGGCATAGCTTTTCCCCAATTTGAGATTATTCTTAAGTGAAGCAGTAAATTCTGAAGGCTCAAAGACAAGAACTTCGGCAATCTGTTTCATTGATAAGATGTCACCTGATTCCGAACCAAAGCCAAGATAATCTATACATCCAAGACCGTTGAGGATGGAAACAGCGCCTCCTGCAAAGAATTCAGCGCTTCCGGTGCTGTAATATACCGGCAGTTCAAGCACAAGATCGGCTCCGCATGACAAAGCCATGGCGCATCTTGTGTATTTGTCGAATACCGCAGGGCAGCCTCTCTGGGTGTAATCACCGCTCATGATTACGACTGCAAAATCTGCGTTACAATTTGCCTTAAGTGTCTCAATGCTGTACTTGTGACCCTTGTGAAAAGGGTTGTATTCAGCTATAATTCCTAATGTATTCATATTTATATATTAGCATGGAGGTTACTGTAAATGAAGATTTTAGTTATTAACTGCGGAAGTTCATCACTGAAATTCCAGCTTATTGATTCAGAGACTGAAGCAGTTCTGGGCAAG
>CAMVLM010000145.1 GCA_947168335.1 uncultured Butyrivibrio sp.
CTTGAAGGTACCAATATCCTTATCCTGAAGGAGAAGGACGTTATGGTTATCACTGACCTTATGATGGGTGGTGACGGTACCAATACCGATGGTGAGGTTGGAGAGCTTCAGCTTTCTGCTATTTCCGAAGCCATGAACCAGATGATGGGTGCTGCAGCAACATCTTTGTCTACCATGACAGGACAGAAGGTGGATATTTCTCCGCCGGTTGCAACACTTCTTGATATGATTGATGATGATCCCAGTGATATTTCTGATTTCCTGACAGGTACCTTCTGCAGAGTTACATTTAAATTGCAGATCGGTGAGCTTGTGGATTCAACTCTTATGCAGTTGTATCCTATCGATTTTGCCAAGAGCCTGAAGGATACCATTTCTACTGATGCTGGTGATCAGGCTGAAGCTCCTGCAGAAGCAACTCCTGCCCCTGCACCGGCGCCTGCAGCTGCAGCACCGACTCCTGATATGGGAATGCCGCAGATGGATATGAGCATGCAGCAGGGCCAGATGGGAATGGGCATGGGAATGCCTCAGATGGGAATGCCTCAGATGATGCCTCAGCAGATGATGATGCCTCAAATGATGCCCCAGATGATGCCCGGTATGAATGTACAGCCTGCTCAGTTCCAGAGTTTTTCAGGTGGTGGCCCCATGGCTGCCGGCGAAAATATCGGACTTATCAAGGATGTGCCTCTTGAGGTTACTGTTGAGCTTGGAAGAACAGCTAAAGCAATATCAGATATTCTTGATTTTGCACCCGGCACCATTATCGAGCTTGAGAAGGTTGCAGGTGAGCCTGTTGATGTTCTTGTAAACGGTAAATTTGTTGCCAAGGGCGAGGTTGTAGTTATCGAAGAGAGTTTTGGTGTTCGTGTTACTGAAATTGTTCAGTAAATTTTTCTGGATGGGAAAGAGTTATGTCTGTTGCGTCAATTTCACAGCTGATAACCGTTCTTTTCCTGTTCTTTGCGGTGCTGGCAATTACATATTATGTTACAAAATGGATTGCCAGATATCAAAAAGCCAGTAGTTTTGGCAGTAATATGGAAATTATGGAAACCATGAGACTATCTGCAAACAAATATATGCAGATAGTCAGGGTTTCCCAAAAATATCTGGTTATTGCTGTTTGCAAGGATACTGTAACTTTACTGGCTGAATTGGGAGAAGATGAGTATGAACCACCGCTTTTAACAAAAGGGGAACAGCCGGATTTTAGTAAAGAACTGACTAAGATGATGGAGCGGTTTAAGAAGAAGTAAGATATGAAGAGTTTTAGGGGAGTAAAAGATTTAAAGCCATTATTTAAGAGAGGCATTTTGATGTTATGCCTTTCTTTTGTTATGGCTTTTTTCTGTTTTCAGGGTAATGTGATTACCGCCAGTGCATCCACATCTTATGTGGATGATACACACACAACGGATCCCACAAGAGACAGGGAGACGAACCTTACTGGTACATCTGGTGAGAGAACTAATATTCATGATCCAGGTGAATCCAAGGATCAGGATGATCTGAAGGAGCTCAATATTGCCAATACGGTTACTGTTACTTATGACAATGGTAACGGAACAATTAATGGCGCATTGAGGATTTTTATAACACTTACGCTTATTGCGCTGGCACCGACGCTGCTTATAATGATGACCTGCTTTACCAGAATCATCATTGTTCTTCATTTCACAAGAGCAGCTATCGGAACACAGACATCACCTCCCAACCAGGTGCTTATGGGACTTGCATTATTCCTTACTTTCTTTATTATGCAGCCCACGCTTCAGGAGGTTTATGATACAGCTATTCAGCCCTTTGACAGTGGTCAGATAGAGCAGCAGGAGTTCTTTGATACTGCTATGAAGCCAATAAGAAAATTTATGTATGGCCAGACCCAGACTAAGGACGTAAAGCTTTTTATGGAGATAGATAAGATAGATTGGGACGGACAGCTTGATACTATTCCCAATGCGGTTCTTATCCCCAGCTTCCTTATAAGTGAGTTGAGAACAGCTTTTATAATTGGATTTTTGCTTTATATTCCGTTTATCGTTATAGACATGGTAGTATCGTCGGTGCTTATGAGTATGGGTATGATGATGCTGCCGCCGACGACAATATCGTTACCTTTTAAGATTCTGCTTTTTGTACTGGCAGATGGCTGGAATCTTATTATCGGAAGTCTTGTTAAGACTTTCTACTAGGAAGGAGGCACTAAATGACAATTGATGATGTCACAATGATTATGGGATCGGGACTGTTTATGGTTATTAAAATAGCGGTTCCTGTACTACTGACTTCACTGGTGGTCGGACTTTCTGTATCAATATTCCAGACAGTTACTTCCATTCAGGACCAGACACTTACATTTGTGCCTAAGATTATTCTTACCTTCATTGCACTGATGGTTCTGGGAAACTGGATGCTGACTGAACTGTCCAGTTTTGTTACTCAGATGTGGTCCAATTTTAGCTTGTATATCCATTAGAAAAAGAGGCTATTTTGATAGATTACAGTTTTACTTATGGTGATTTGGAAATATTTTTGCTCATACTTGTAAGGGTGACAATGTTTGTATATGTTGCACCCTTTTTTAGCATGAGCAATACTCCGCATCCCGTGAGAATCTGTTTTTCTGTATTTTTATCCATAATTTTATATGGCGCTGTACCTGTAACAACTTTGGAATACAATACGATACTCGGATATACCATCATTGTTTTAAAAGAGTTTTTTACAGGACTTATTATTGGATATTCGGCTCAGATGTGTACCATGATATCGAACCTGGCAGGTCAGATTATGGATATGCAGGTAGGTCTTTCCATGGTTCAGGTAATGAGCCCCGGATCAAGAGAGCAGGTGCCTGTATCTGCTGGTATCTATCAATATGCGTTTATGGGAATGATGCTCGTGAGCGGCCTGTACAGATATCTGGTATCAGCACTGGTGGATTCCTTTAATCTTATTCCGATCAATGGCGCGGTATTTAATTCGGATAAGCTTCTTGATTCGATGCTCAGATTTTTCGGAAACTATATGGTAATCGGCTTCAGAATCTGTCTGCCGGTATTTTTGATAACCTTCATGCTGAATGTTATTCTGGGTATTCTCGCGAGAGTAGCGCCTCAGATGAACATGTTCGCGGTGGGAATGCAGCTTAAGCTGATTGTGGGCCTTTCAATGATGTATCTTACAAGCTCACTTTTATATAATGCGTCAGATTTTATCTTTGTTAACATGAAGCTTATGATCACGGAGTTTATAAATGATCTGGTATAGGAAAAAAATTGAACTTAATACGGCAGAGCTTCTTGAGTATAATCTGCAGTTCTTTGCTGACGGTCCCGGTGGTGAAAAAACCGAGGAACCTACAGCCAAAAAGCTGCAGGATGCAAGACGAGAAGGACAGGTGGCAAAGAGCCAGGAGGTGACTCATGCCGCCGGCTTGATGTCGCTTTTTATTCTGATAAGGCTCCTGTATCCATATATGGCTGACAATTTTACCGGATTTATGAGATATATCTACGGTCAGATTCCAAGTTTTATCACCATGTATTACGGATATGTTCCTCAGAGAACTGTGAAAACTGTCCTGAATCAGGCACTTTTGCGCGTGTTATTGATTGCGCTTCCTTTTATGCTTACAGGATTGATGGTTGGATTTATTACAAATCTTGTACAGGTTAAGTGGAGACCGACTACAAAGCCGTTAAGGCCAAAACTCAGTAAACTGAATCCCATTAAGGGCTTTAAGAAGATTTTTTCTACCAGAAAGCTTTTTGATCTGGTTAAGGCGCTTGCCAAGATTGGTATTATCGTAGCGGTTGTTTACACTTACTTTCTTGGATATACGGCATCAGTATTAACTCTTTACGAAATGCCTTTAAGCCAGGCTATTGGACTTCTTGGTCATACTATAGTTGAAGTCGGGATAAGAATCGCTGCGGTTTATGTAATAATTGCAGCTGCGGATTACGTTTATCAGAAGCGCAAATTCCGTAAAGATATGAGAATGACCAAGCAGGAAGTAAAGGATGAGTATAAGAATACTGAAGGAGATCCTCAGATCAAGGGACAGCAGAGAAGACGAATGATGCAGGCTTCCCAAAGGCGAATGATGCAGGAACTTCCCAATGCGGATGTTGTCATCACCAACCCTACCCATTACGCTGTTGCTATTTCCTATGATGCAGAAAAGTATGAGGCTCCCCGTGTTATTGCAAAGGGTGAGGATTACCTTGCACAGAAGATCAAGGATATCGCAAAAGAGAATGATATTGAAATTGTAGAAAACAAGCCTCTTGCACGTATGCTTTATGCAAATGTAGAAGTCGGAGAGATGGTCCCTCCTGAACTTTATCAGGCAGTAGCTGAAGTACTTGCCTTCGTATATCACCTTAAGGGTAAAGCATAAGACACGTACCAATTGTGCTTCAAATAGGACTTGAACACAATATGTAGTATGCGTTATACTAACTTTGTATAATTATGTAGTTTTATAGTTTTGGGGAAAGGGGGATAAGTGTATGAACATGAATAGTTTACTTGATACTATTCGCAAGCGTGCATTTGATTATGGTGTTGCGCTTTATTTTGTTGCAGCTATCATGATGCTCATTATTCCCATTCCTACGTGGCTGATGGACTTTCTTCTGGCGTTTGATATGTCACTTTCATTTGTGATTCTGTTTACCGCCATGTTTTCAAAAGAAGTTCTGGATATGTCATTTTTCCCTACGATTCTTTTGTTCACCACAATATTCAGAATAGCGCTGAACGTATCATCTACGAGACTTATCCTTACCGGTGGAGACGCAGGTAAGGTTATTGAGGTTTTCGGTTCCTTCGTTGGTGCCGGCGACCTAATCATTGGTACCATAGTATATGCGATGCTGATCCTTGTACAGTTCATGGTTATCAACAAAGGTTCTGAGCGTGTTGCTGAAGTATCTGCACGTTTCACATTGGATGCTATGCCCGGTAAACAGATGGCTATCGATGCCGACCTCAATACCGGAGCAATCACCGATCAGGAAGCTAAGGAACGCCGTGAAAAGATTCAGAACGAATCAAGTTTCTTCGGAGCTATGGATGGTGCTACGAAGTATGTTAAGGGAGATTCAACAGCCGGTCTTATAATCACAGTTATCAATATCGTCGGCGGAATTTTGATGGGTGTTTTGAGACAGGGTATGCCTGTTGCAGATGCCCTTGATAAATATGCAATTCTCACCATGGGTGATGGCCTTGTAAGTTCAATCCCTTCACTTCTGGTATCTCTCAGTACCGGTATTCTTGTTACAAAGGGCAGCAAAGAGGCGGATTTCGGTCCCGCTCTTATCGGACAGCTTTTTGGATTATCAAAAACACTTTATCTTGTTGGTGCGGTTGTGTCAGCGCTTGGTATTCTTACACCTTTGCCGGCACCTCTTTATATTGCAATCGGCGGTACTGTTGCAGGTATCGGATTCCTTATGGACAAGCAGGGCAAGGTTACCCAGACGGAAGAGGAAATTATGGCTGAAGAAGAACAGCAGGCTGAAGAGATCAGACAGCCTGAGAATGTTACAAGTCTTCTTCAGGTTGATCCTATCGAGCTTGAGTTCGGTTATGGAATCATTCCCCTTGCGGATGTCAATCAGGGTGGTGACCTTCTTGACCGTGTAGTAATGATCAGAAGACAGATTGCTCTTGAGCTTGGTACTGTTGTTCCCATCATTCGTCTGAGGGATAACATTCAGCTTAACC
>CAMVLM010000146.1 GCA_947168335.1 uncultured Butyrivibrio sp.
TATTTATGTATTTTTTTGATTATCAAAAATCGGAATATAGTACAATTAGGGAGGATATTTAAAATCTGAATCGGGAACAATAGTAAGTTATACCATAGGTTGTCTGCTTATGGAAGGAGAAATGAAAATATGAAAAGAAGGTTGTTTGCACTTTGCTTACTCATAAGCATCATTATTAGCGGCTGCGGGAATGCTGCGCAAGGTGGTAAAGGTCAGGTAAGTGATATACAGAGTAATGAAAACGAACCAATAGAAATAATCTGGTGGGCTTATACTCCTGATGGCACGGCTCCTGATGATGCTGAAGAAGTACTTGAAAGGGCGAATGAAATATCTGCGGAAAAAATCGGTGTTACAGCCAAAATGATATACAAGACAGAAGAACAGTTTGACTTAGACCTCCAGACTGGGGACTATTACGACATGACCTTTAGCTGTGACTGGTGCAACGATTTTGACGGAAATGCAGGTAAGGGGTACTACGCAGACATTACAGAAAAGGTACAGTCAGTTACGCCTGAGCTGTACAAAGCAGTTGTTCCATGGTGGGAGGTTGGAACCCTTCATGGGAAAATATATGGGGTTCCCATGCTTAAAGACCTTGGAGCAGAGGTGTTCTTCCGCATGAACAGCGACTATTTTGAGGGCGAGAAGGGTATGACTCTTCCTGAGGAAATGTCTTTTGCAGATTTAGAGCCTTATCTTAAGCAGTGGAAGGAGGATTACCCGGAGGATTATCCGTTTTATATCCCAGGCACTGGATTAAGCGGAGCCTTTCAGGTTCATGAGAGAATTGTTTCTAAGTATCTTGTAATACCATACAGTAAGGCAGGGACACCAGAAGGAACAAAGATAATTCCTGTTTTTGATGATGAAGAATATATGGGAATGCTGAAAAATCTTCATAAATGGTATGAACTTTCATACATTAACCCAGATGCGGCAACTACAACAGAGGTTCCAAAGTCAATACAGACTCCGGTACGTACCGGAACAGCATGGACCGGATTTATGGGATGGTCAGATCCTGAAGCATATGGATTTAATGTTAAGCTTGTACGATTCATTGGCCCCAACATGTCCCGTTCAACCCAGCAGGGATCCCTTATAGCAATAAACGCTGCCGCTCCGGAAAAGAATGTAGAGGCGTGCCTGAAATATATGGAGCTGCTATATACCGACAGACAATTCCGAGATACCCTTGCCTATGGAATCGAAGGAAAGCACTTCGAATATTATGAAGACACTGTGATACGCCTGCAAGAGGGAAGTGAGCATTATATGCAGGATGCCTTTATTACGGGACCTGCTGTAAGTGCCTCAGTTGTTTCTGCAGATAAAGATAATCTGGCTGACCCTAAGCAGTGGGAAAAGGTTTATGAGGGCTATAAAGATGCAAGAGTCAGTGATACAAAGGGATTTTCATTTGATCCAACAAATGTAGAAGCTGAGATAGCAGCTCTTGATGCTATATGGAGCAGTTACAGCGCAGAACTTGTAACAGGAACATCAGATACAGACAAGGCAGTATCTGAAATGCGAGACCTTATGGAAGCTGCAGGCCTTGATAAGGTCAGAGAAGAAGCCCAAAGGCAACTTGATGAATACTTAGTGCAGTTTAACTAAAGAGTGAGCTTTTATGAAAACAAAGATACTATTGGATAATAAATCAATAGACAGACTTATCACAGACCTATCGGCAGAGCTTGAAAAGGCAGGCGTTTTAAAGGACGATCTTCTGCGTTTTCGCCTTTCTTTGGAGGAAATGCTGCTTGATTATCAGTACATTCTGGGAAAAGATGGCGAAGTTCTGGTCCGGACATCCATAAAATCCAATAAGCTGGAAATCAGGCTGGCTCTTCTTGGGAAGGAGTATAACCCGTTAAAAGAGTCTGAGTCACTTGTACTTATAAAAACAGTGCATGGATGGGAATCAGCACCTTCCTATCAGTATGAGGATGGAACTGTAGGGAAAAATATACTGTCCTTCAGTTTCAGGGTACGCGGCTCCCTAAAAGAAAATCTGACCTTTACTTGGAAATACACTCAGCCGAGTAAAAGGTATCTGTTTATCGCTGTATTACTCCAGCTCATCAGTGTTGTTTTTTTGATCATTGGGCCAATTTTAAGTGCCAGAATCATAGTTGAACTTACAGATGTGGCAGTTTATCAGGTGATACTGACTGCATTAGTTTTATTTGCTGTTAATTTATTGTCTGCAGTTTTAATGGCAGGTTGTAACTGGGCATACAATGTGGTGTACAACAAGACATTGACGCTGCTTGAAGCAGATATTTCAGAAAACGTCTTAAGAATTGAGAATAAAGAAATAGAGGACAATGGAACAGGTCTCTTTATCCAGAGGCTTACCGTTGATACTTCCAATCTGGCGACTGCTTTTAATACCTTAGCAGATAATATTTCCCAGATCTGCCAATATGTTGGTATTCTGGCAGCGATGCTTATAGTAAGTCCACTGGTATTTGTTGTTGTCGTAATACTGTTATCAACACAGATTGCTTTAGAGCTTAGAAGACAGAAGGTTTCCAGGGATAATGGGCGTGTGTATCGGAACCATGCAGAGAGATACACAGGAATAGTAGGAGAAATGGTCCGTGGAGGCAAAGACATAAAGCTACTGAATGCAGAAGGGCAGTTTGAGAGTGAGCTAAAAGATCGGATTGTATCAGCCAATGACTCAAGGATGAAATGGGATGCCGGAAACAGAAGGTACAGGTTGGTTATTTCAGGAATACGTGAAGGCGGAGCACTTGCATTTATTGCTATTTTGGCAGGCCTTCTTTCAGCAGGGCAACTGAGTGTTGCTACAGCACTGGTTCTGTTCAATTATTATTCAAAGCTTGGAACGCCGGCAACCGCGCTTCTTGGAACAATACTTGATTTTGTTACCCAGTTTAACCTTTCATGTGAGAGACTTCGTGATATTACGGATGACAGTTTATTTCCAAAGGAAAGATTTGGAAGTATCCATAAAACAAATCTGAACGGCGAGATAGAATTTAAAAAAGTAAGCTTCTCATACAATATAGGAAAGCTAAAAACCTCGACGAGATGGGTGCTTCAGAATCTTAGTTTCAGGATAAACCCAGGCGAAACCGTGGCATTGGTCGGAAGGAGCGGCTCAGGGAAAACTACAATAATGAATCTCATAAGCAGGCTCTATGATCCGTTTTCGGGGATGATTACCATCGACGGAATAAACATAAGAGATTTTGACAGAGAGTCCCTCCGAGGGTGCATGAGTGTTGTGACACAGTCTCCATATATTTTCCAGATGAGCATCCGTGACAACCTCCGGATTGTCAATCAGGATATGACAGAAGAGGAGATGAAAAATGCCGCAGCCCTTGCATGTATTGATGGAGAAATAGAATCCAAGCCTGAAAAGTATGACACAGTAGTTGGAGAGGGCGGGATCAGTTTGTCGGGAGGGCAGCGTCAGAGACTTGCAATCGCAAGAGCACTCCTTAGGGATTGCAAGATTCTTCTTCTTGATGAAGCAACTAGTGCTCTTGATAATGTGACACAGGATAATATCCGGAAATCCCTGGACAGGATTAAAGGTAAATGCACGGTAATAATCATAGCTCACAGACTTTCAACAATCGTCGGCGCGGACAGGATACTGTATCTGCAGGATGGACAGATCCTGGCAGAAGGAACTCATGATGAGCTTTTAAAGAGCTGCGCTCAGTATAGGGAATTGTATGAAAAAGAGGATAAGCAATAATAAAATAAATATTGAGCTTACACTTCTTTGCCTTCCTACGATTATCTGGTATATTGCCTTCTGCTATCTCCCGGTATTTGGAATTGTACTTGCGTTCAAGAGATATCAGCTTGTTCCGGGGAGAAACTTTTTCTACAGCCTGTTCTTTGGAAGCAAATGGGTGGGGCTGTCCAATTTCCGCTTTCTGATGCTGAATCCACAGATGATGAGGGTGGTGCGAAATACATTTCTTTACAACCTGGCATTTCTGATTTTGGGGATTGTCGTTCCTGTTACCATAGCAGTGATCCTATCCCATCTTCATTCGGGTATGGTGAGATCCATTGTCCAGATATGCATGCTTCTTCCGCATTTTATGTCCTGGGTCATAGTCAGCTATTTTGTCTATGCTTTTCTCTCGGCAGACAAAGGGATGTTAAATGCGGTATTTGAAAATCTGGGAATGTCGTCGGTAAACTTCTATCTCAAACCAGCGGTATGGCCATTTATCCTTGTTCTCGTGCAGCTATGGAAAACATCAGGTTATTCCATGCTTATCTATTATGCGACTATCTGTGCTATAGATTCCGTTCTATTTGACTGTGCTGCGATAGATGGAGCGACAGTAAGGCAGGTTATCAGGTATGTTATCCTTCCGCAGCTTAAGCCGATGGTTGTTGTTCTGATGCTCCTCAATCTGGGGCATATACTTTCCACAGACTTCGGCCTTTTCTACCAGGTTACCCGAAATGCCGGTTCAATCTTAAGTACTACAGAGACAATCGACGTATTTGTCTATAAAGCACTTATGGAACAGTCAAATTACGGGTTTTCAGCAGCAGCCAGTCTTATACAGAATGGAATCGGCTGTCTGCTGCTTATTGTCGCTAACCGCATGGTTAAGGCTATCAGTCCGGAGGGAGGCGCTATATGAACAAAAGTACATCCGGAGGATATATAAAGGGGCTTGGAAAAAGAGCTAATGCAGTCCTCAGCATTCTTGTGCTGCTGCTTTCAACCTGCATGATTTTACCTGTTGTACTAATACTTGTTATATCAGTTTCGTCGGAGAAATCCATAGTAGAAAAAGGGTATAGCTTTTTGCCCTCAGAGTGGTCAGCCGGCGCTTATCTGTATATTTTTAAAAATGCAGGTAATATTTTAAGAGCTTTTGGGGTAACTTTCGCAGTTACCATAGTGGGTACGATACTGTCCCTGTTTCTGATAAGCACCATGGCATATGTAATCAGTAACAGATACTACAGGCACAGAAATATTTTGACAGTTGGTGTCATGATTCCTATGTTTTTCAGTGGTGGTCTGGCGGCATCTTATGCGGTCAATACTCAGCTATTTGGCCTGAAGAATTCTTATCTTGCTCTGATACTTCCCATAGCCTGTTCAAGCTGGTATATCATCGTCATGCGCACGTATTTCTTAAGGAATATTCCCGAGGAGATTTTGGAGGCTGCAAGACTTGAAGGGGCTTCAGCATTCAGGCTGTATTATCAGTTTGTTCTTCCAATGTCGAGACCTATATTACTTACCGTTGGCATATTTGAAGCTTTTTCATACTGGAATAGCTGGTACGAGAATCTCATCTATACGGATTCAGCGCACAGCGAGCTGTATATGCTGCAGTACATTTTGTACAACATGGAAAAGAGTGCGTCTTACATTACATCTAATGAGAACATAAGTGGTGCTGTTATGGGCGATGTACCTACGCAGTCACTTAGAATGGCATTGGCCAGTCTGATAATTCTGCCTATAATAATTGTTTACCCATTTTTTAGAAGATTTTTTGTCAGAGGGCTGACTGCTGGCGATGGGAAATGAAGAAAAGATTCATATGAGTTGGAAAGATAGATTGTACAGTATATATACGGTCCTATGTATAACATACATACAACTGAGGAAGATACAACTGTTCAGGAAAT
Organism: uncultured Butyrivibrio sp.; assembly: GCA_947168335.1. Lineage (GTDB taxonomy): Bacteria > Bacillota > Clostridia > Lachnospirales > Lachnospiraceae > Butyrivibrio. The sequence continues at coordinate 5,671 of CAMVLM010000146.1, forward strand.
AGTCAGCTTCGCAGAACTGCTTAAGAT
>CAMVLM010000147.1 GCA_947168335.1 uncultured Butyrivibrio sp.
GAAACAGGTGTGAATCCTGCACGATCTCGTCACTGTATTTGAGGAGTCTGTATATGCAATGCCAAGGCATAGTCACTGGGAATACCGGGAAGACAGTATACAGATGTTGATTCTTAAGCCAGGAAACCTGCCTTATATTTGGGTACATAAGATCACGAGGAATTGGTCGTACCGTGAAAGGCTGATAAGGCCTTTATTTTGGTACTCCATAACTGCTGATTGGTTATGGGTTTTTTTATGCCCATTTCTAATAAATGAGTTAATGAGGAGAACGAAAATGAAGAAAAAACTATTAACAGTACTGCTGTCAACCGCACTGTGCATTTCTGTGCTTTCAGGTTGTGGCAGTAACACAGAAACCGCGAAAACTGAGGCTGAGAGTTCTCAGGCTGTGACAGATTCTGAAGAAAAGGAATCTACTGAGGCAGCTTCAGAGGAAACATCAACTGATGCTTCTGAAACAGATGATAAGGCTGCAGCTGATGAAGTAGCAGCTCTTATTGATAAAATTTATGTTCAGGAGCGGACAGAAACAACCGATGAGGACTGCAAAAAGGCAAAGGAAGCCTGGGATGCACTCACTGATGCCCAGAAGGAGCTTGTAAAAGGTGAAAATGCAGATCCTGATTATTTCGGAAGAGACACAGGTGATGCAGGCAAGGATGATCCGCTTAACAGTGATGAAATCGGAGATAATGAAATTCTGGTGGTAAGCTTTGGTACATCCTTCAATGATAGCAGGGCTGAGGATATCGGCGGAATAGAAAAAGCTATTCAGGCTGCATACCCTGAATGGAGCGTAAGAAGAGCTTTTACAGCGCAGACTATAATAAATCATGTTCAGGCAAGAGATGGCGAGAGCATTGACAATATGGAGCAGGCTCTTGAGAGAGCTGTTGCTAATGGCGTAAAGAAGCTTATAGTTCAGCCTACACACCTTATGCATGGCGCAGAATATGATGAGATGAAGGCTGCTGTAGAAAAATATGCTACCAACTTTGAATCTATTGAGATATCAGAGCCTTTGCTCGGAGAAGTCGGTGAGGATGCAACAACTGTCAACGACGATAAGAAAAAGGTAGCTGAGGCCGTTGTAAGTGCTGCAGTCGAGGCATCTGAATATGATACCCTTGAAGCTGCCGATAAGGCATCTACTGCCTTTGTATTTATCGGACATGGTACTTCCCATACAGCTAAGGTTACATATTCACAGATGCAGGCTCAGATGAGCGAGCTTGGCTATAAAAATGTCTGGGTCGGAACGGTAGAGGGTGAGCCCGAAGAAACTGCCTGTGACAAGATAGTTGAAGCAGTACACGAAGCAGGCTATAAAAACGTCATTCTGAGACCTCTTATGGTTGTTGCCGGAGATCATGCAAATAATGACATGGCGGGAGATGATGATGACTCCTGGAAGAGCGTATTTACTGCATCAGGGCATTTTGACAAGATAGATACCCAGATTGCAGGACTTGGAAGAATTGAAGCTGTACAGCAGCTTTATGTGGACCATATCAGCGCTGTTACAGATGGCGCTTCCTCATCAGCAGAAAGTTCTGAAAGTGCTGAAAATTCAGGCGATAAGCTGGAAGATGGAGTTTATCTTGCTGATTTTGAGACAGACAGTACCATGTTTCATGTAAATGAGGTATCCGAGGGAAAAGGAACTCTGACTGTAAAGGATGGCAAGATGGTTTTACACATTCTTATGCCCTCCAAGAATGTTTTGAATCTGTTTTCCGGAACTGCAGAAGATGCCCAGAAGGATGGCGCAGAGCTTATAAACCCTACTGTAGAGGAAGTAACTTATAAAGACGGACAAAAAGAGGAAGTAAATGCTTTTGACTTACCTGTTCCCACTCTTGGCGAAGAATTTGACTGCGCTCTTATCGGAACCAAGGGAAAATGGTATGACCACAAGGTAAAGGTATCAAATCCCGAAGCAGTTACAGAAGATGTGTCAGAGAGCAAAAGTGAAGACGTAGAGGATGGAGAGTACACAGTAGAAGTTTCATTGGAAGGCGGAACCGGAAAAGCATCCATTACTTCTCCTGCAAAGCTTGTGGTAGCTGATGGAAAAATGACAGCATCCATAGAGTGGAGCAGCCCCAATTATGATTATATGGTGCTTGATGGAACCAAATATGAGCCTGTTAATACAGATGGTAATTCGGTATTTGAGATTCCCGTTGCAGAGCTGGACAAGGATATTAATGTTGTTGCTGACACAATAGCAATGAGTAAGCCTCATGAGATTGAATATGTCCTTAATTTCAAAGCATCATCATTAAAGAAAAACTGATCATAATGGCCCTCGGTCATTTACGGCCGGGGGCTGTTTATAGCTAAAAGTATGAAGAAAAGCAGACTGATTATATTTACAATAGCATATGTTACTGGTTTATGCATGATTACTGCCTGTGGGAAAAGCGAAAATGCTAATGATTCCGGGACCAATAAGACAGGAGAACTTGAATTATCCTATGCCGATCAGTTTTCAGCTGATTTTTATGAAGGCGGATATACACATATTCATGTGGAAAACGGCGCGGATTATGTGCTGGTTCCTGAGGGAGCGGAGGACAATAATCTTGGGATAAACGATGCAGTAATGATTCATGAGCCACTAAAAGACATTTATCTTGCGGCAACATCTGCGATGGATCTTTTTGTGCAGCTTGAAAGCCTGGACAGGATAGGCAGCTGTTCTACGACTGCAGGTGACTATTCGATCGAAGAAGCAAGTAAAATGATTGATAGCGGAGCTATCAGGTATGTTGGAAAATACAGTGCTCCGGATTATGAAACAATAATAAATACTAAATGCAACCTTGCAATAGAATCCACCATGATAACGCACAGTCCGGAAGTAAAAGAGGAGATAGAAAAGCTTGGGATCCCTGTGTTTGTAGAAAGATCCAGCTATGAAAGCAGCCCTCTGGGGCGTCTGGAATGGATAAAGCTATATGGACTTCTGCTTGGAAGGGAGAATGAAGCAAAAGTTTTTTTTGACAAAGAGGCGGAAAAAATTGAGGCAATCAGCAAGACTCTGGAAAGTGCAGTTGATTCTGATAAGAAAAAGCTTTCTGTAGCGTTCTTCTATGTGTCTGCAAACGGTTATGTGAACGTGAGAAAACCCGGAGATTATGTATCAACGATGATAACAATGGCAGGGGGAGAGTACTGCCTGTCGAGTCTTGTGGATGAAACGGACAATGCGCTTTCTACCATGAATATCAATTGGGAAAAGTTTTATGCAGGTGCAAAGGATGCTGACATAATCATATATAATTCGACTACAACAGGAGAAATTTTCTCCATACAGGATCTGTTGGATAAAAATGAACTTTTTTCCGATTTTAAGGCAGTAAAAGATGGAGAAGTGTATTGCACTAATACGGATATGTTCCAGAAAAGCAGTGGGATTGCTGACGTAATAGTTGATTTTTACAGGGTTATAAACAAACAGGACGAGGATAAGCTCAGTTTTATGGTTAAACTGAAGTGAGAAGTTTATGAAAAGAAGAGAAGGAACACTGTTTATTTTACTTTTAATTGTAATATTTGCGCTTATAGTGGTGAATATCTGCACGGGAAGTGTGGGTGTGAGTCCGGCGGAGATTCTGAATATTCTCAAAAGCGGAGACAATGAATCAACAATGGGCAGAATTATTATGCAGATACGTCTGCCAAGAGTTGTGGAGGCGGTATTTCTCGGTGGTGCACTTGCACTTTCGGGATATTTATTACAGGCATTTTTTGCGAACCCTATTGCAGGACCGTATATATTGGGAATTTCATCCGGTGCGAAGCTCCTTGTGGCGATACTCATGGTCTTTTCTCTCAAGCTGGGATTTGTTATGAAATCCTGGATGATGATAGTTGTGGCGTTTATTGGCTCAATCATAGCCACGGGATTTGTGCTTGTGGTGTCTTATAAAGTCAGATCCATGTCAATACTGGTTGTATGTGGAGTTATGGTCGGTTATATATGCTCGGCAGTCACAGAGCTTATAGTTTCATTTGCGGATGACTACAACATTGTTAATCTGCATAACTGGTCATTGGGAACTTTTTCCGGAGCAAATTGGAATAACGCATGCTATTATATACCTGTTATAGTGGTTTGCTTTCTTGCTGCAGAAGCAATGTCCAAGCCTATTGAGGCATATCTGTTCGGAGAAAACTATGCCGGTACAATAGGGATTGATGTAAAAAAATTCAGATTTGCGCTGATCATTGTATCCAGCGTCCTTTCGGCAACTGTTACGGCTTTTGCCGGGCCTATCTCTTTCGTTGGGATAGCCATGCCTCATATAGCCAGGGTAATTTTCAAATCTGAGAGACCGGGGATCATTATTCCTGGGTCATTTATGTTTGGTATCATATTCAGCCTGTTAAGCGATATGATAGCCAGAAGCCTGTTTGCACCTACGGAGCTTAGCATAAGCACAGTTACGGCTGTTTTTGGTGCTCCTATTGTTATTTCCATGATGATTAGAAAGGGGAGACGGGTAAATGGCTGAACTTTGTTTTGAAAACGTGACTGTTGGATATGCGGGAAAAGCTCTGGTATCCAATATAAGTTTTTCCCTGAAAAAAGGAGAAATAACAGCTCTTGCAGGGCCAAATGGTGCAGGTAAATCTACAATTCTTAAGACTGCGTCAGGATTGCTCAAGCCTGTAAAAGGCCGTGTCTGCATTGGAGACAGAGATCTGAATACGCTGCCTTTGGACGAGCTTGCAAAGACCATGTCTGTAATGTTGACAGAACGCATAAATACTGAATATATGACTGTGTATGATGTGGTCAGAGTGGGCAGATATCAGTATACAGACATGTTTGGAACACTTAAGCAGGACGACAGGCGTATAATAGAGGAATCTATGAAACGAATAGGTGTGTGGGACCTCAAAGATGCTGATTTTTCCAAGCTGAGTGACGGCCAGAAGCAGAGAGTACTTCTGGCAAGGGCAATCGTATCAGAACCCGAAATTCTTATTCTCGATGAGCCCACAAGCTTTCTCGATATGGGATATAAGGTGGATTTTTTTGATATATTAAAGGATCTTGCAAAGAGCAGGGATGTAGCAATGCTTATTTCCATGCATGAAATGGAACTTGTGAAAAAGGTGGCAGACAGGGTTATATGTATATCCGGAGACCGAAGGATAGATAAAATCGGGAAACCGGAGGATATTCTTAGTGCAGATTATCTGGAGAGTCTTTTTTCAATGAAATGCGGAAAATATGAGGAGTACTATGGAAAAGACTGATAAAAGGACAAAATTCATCATGGTTCAGGGAACCATGTCAAATGCGGGGAAAAGCCTTGTTGTGGCAGGATTATGCAGAGTTTTTATGCAGGATGGCTATAAAGTTGCGCCTTTTAAATCCCAGAATATGGCCTTAAATTCGTATATTACCGGGGATGGCCTTGAAATGGGCAGAGCGCAGGTTATGCAGGCTGAAGCTGCAGGAATAAAGCCTTCTGTTTACATGAATCCCATTTTGTTAAAGCCCACGGATGATGTGGGAAGTCAGGTGATCGTAAACGGCAAAGTTCACGGAAATATGGGATACCTCATTCCGTCCATGGCTTCGGACCCCGTTTACCAGAACACCCGCCG
>CAMVLM010000148.1 GCA_947168335.1 uncultured Butyrivibrio sp.
TTCAAAATATATGTCAAGGTCACGTATAAATGTGACTTTTGGCACCTACATCATTTCATATTATTTATTACTTTCTTATGGGGATCATACCAATTATGGAAGGTATGACGGAACCGGTTATCCTCGCGGTTTAAAGGGAGAAGAAATATCAGAAGAAGCGAGGATTGTTGCCATTGCAGACTCTTTTGATGCAATGAGCTCCAACCGTGTTTACAGGGATGCCTGCAACAAAGATCCCATTAAACAAGAACTGCTTACCGGAAACAGTAGAAATAAAGCCTCCCACCAGAGATGAACCGGACTCATTAAATATCCTGATCCGTTCTCCGTCGCCACCTGCCATACCGCTTTTCGAAGTAAGATCTTTATTATAATTCCTGTCAGCCTCTCTCATTGCTGACAGGATCTCTTTCATCTTGATATGGGACTCATCTTCAGATATACTCTGCTCCTTACAATCTTCCAGCTGAACAACCTTCCACATGGGAAGATGTTTTTTATCAGCTTCCTCAACAATTTCAGCCATCTTTTTAAAAGACATTAACAACCCTCCAGTAGAGAATAATAAGTAACCTTCTCTATTCCTTCCAAATGTTCAAGCCACCTGATTGCTTCCTGCGGTATTTCCTGATCACATTCAAGAACCATTACTGCATGACCGCCTCTTGATTCTCTGTACAACTGTAATGTTGCGACATTTACCGACTTATGGGCCAGCATACTCGAAACTTCAGCAACATGTCCCGGCTGATCCAGATTGTGGACTATAAGTGTCGGATGTTCACCCGAAAAATTGGCTGACAAACCGTCGACCTTAGCTATATTTATCAGTGATCCTCCCAGAGATTCCCCTACTATTTCCAGCTTATTTCCACTGACTCCTGTCAGTTTCAAAAAAACTGAATTTGGGTGCGCCTCTTTAAGTTTTGCAGCTCCGAATTGAATATTCATTCCCCTTTCAGATGCTATATCAAAGATGTTCATTGTACTCTCCCCAAAATTACTATGCCCTCATCTTTTTTCCACTTTTATCCCTTCCAAGAAGAAATCCATATTTTAGCGGATCACTCTCATCAATAATCCACTCATTCAGTCCGGTAATATATGCACTTCCCATGATTTTGGGTATAATCCCGGTTCTGCCATCAACATCCACTGCTGTAGTTGCCACACCTTAAAAAATAGCACCTGTGATGCTTTCATATGTAAACTCCTGGTTCAGGCCTATCAATCCTTTTGCATAAAGTGCAGCAAGTTTAGCACTGGTTCCGGTTCCACAGGGAGATCTGTCAGCCTGTGCATTACCAAAGATTACACAGGTTTACCATGCTCAACATGCACTCTCGTCTTTATTATTCCGGATGGCGCATCAAGTACCACATCAGTATAAGGTTCGGTCACCTTAACCATGCCGGTCTCAACGAGCATTGTGGCTGTCCCTATACTGCCATGACCACACATATTCAGGTATGACCCACTGTCCAAAAAATTACTCCAATATCTGCTTCATAATGTACAGGCTCTGTCAAAAGCGCACCAAACATATCCCTGTGACCTCTTGGTTCCAACATGAGCGCTTTCCTGAGAAAATCGTAATGCTCACTCACATATTTCTTTTTCTCCATCATGGTTTCCCCTTCAAGAGTGGGAAAACCCTCATACACTATTCGGGTTGACTCTCCCATGGTGTGAGAATCTATGGTTTTTAATTCATATGCATATGTTCTAAGCTTTGGATTCATACAGTTTTTCTCCGTATTTTTGGCGTACTATCGCTGCCAGTGCCTGAGCAGTCCCTTCAACTTCTAAAAGTGCACTGTTTATTATCACATGCTTATATCTGGGATCAGATGGTGCATACCCGGCAAAGTACTTGTGATAATTCAGCCTTGCTTTATCTACTTCATTGATCATCTTCTTGGCGTCTTCTTTTTTCATCCCCAGAGTTCCCACACAGTTTGCCAGTCTGTCGGCATATGGAGCATAAATATATACATGTATTGCGTCAGGATCATCCTTATTCCTCCGGTAGTTTTGATCACCGGATCATCAATGCCTGCTCTTTTTCCGGTAAAAGGACCTCCCATTATTATTTCCCCGTAATCCTTAACTGTTCCGCCATGATTCTCCAATATCCTGCTTATTTCCCTGCCAATCGGAACATCCATTAAGACTTCGATCACATTGGATTTATCACAGCCCTTCAGTTTACCAGCAAGTGTAAGATTCTTATCAATCAGTGGTTTCTTTAGATCAACCGCTTCCTGTACTCTGCATACCGTTTCTGCATTTATTACTATCGCATTCGCTTCCAGCGGCAATGCATTCACCGGTAGCAGCGTCCCCAGCGTTTCTCTGATTACTGCTCTCTCTTCCCCATGGGATAAATATCCGGAAGTTCATGAATTCTGTATTTTTCCTGCTTATCAGCCGCTTTGATCGCTTTATTCAGGATTTCTATTGCCCTCTACTAACTTTGTCGCCTTCGACAGTTGTAGGAGCAGCTTTTGCACCAATACCCTGTATAAGAGGAAAACGAAATCTCTCACTCATGAATATCACCTCGCTTCCTTGTGTTGCCTAAATTATATGCAGCATGGTTTTTATTTGTAAAATGAACGTTTTTCAATCTGTCATTAAAAATTTTCATCATAAACAAAATAAATTGACCATTTTGCATGAATGTATTATATTTTTAGACTATAAAAAGAAATAAGTTTGAGACAAAGGCGTCGGAAGAATACTTCCGGCGCCTTCTTTATTTTTCAGACTTAAATCTGTCATGGGAAAGGGAAAATAAAGTATGGATATTCGTAAACTTATTCTTTTTGAAGACGTGGCAAACACACAGAATTTTACAAAAAGTGGGGATAAGCTGGGCTACACTCAGTCAGGAGTCAGTCATATGCTGAAATCACTTGAGGATGAGCTTGGATTTATCTTGTTCATACGTACAAAACAGGGTGTTAAACTGACCGACAGCGGGCGTGAAATTTTACCTGCGGTAAGATCCTTACTGGCAAAATATGAGAACTTTGAACAGACCGTTAATGAGATTCAGGGAATAGAAAAAGGTTCTCTCACCATTGCTACTTTTTCAAGTATTTCAATCCATTATTTACCGATGATTATTCATGAGTTTAAGACTAAGTATCCGTCAATCAATATCGAGCTTCTTGAAGGCGGAACAGACGATATTGTTTCCTGGGTTGAAAATGATATCGCCGACTTTGGTTTTTTGAGTCATGAACATACCAATAAACTTGAATGGATAACACTGGCAGAAGATCCTCTGCTTGCCGTTTTACCGATGGATTCAGATATTCCATCAAATAATACGGTAGATATTACAACTTTTCAAAACAAGCCGTTTATTATATCCGCTATGGGAACAGATTACGATGTTCATAACGCACTTACATGCTCTAATGTAAGTCCTGATGTTATCTTTTCCTCAAAGGATGATCACGCCATAATTTCAATGGTTTCCAACAATCTGGGAATCAGCATTCTGCCCGGTCTTGTAATCAGGGGCTTCGAGGATCAGGTAGCCTGCTATAAACTTAATCCGTACTATTCAAGAACACTTGGGATTGCCATGAAATCAAAAGAGGCCTTATCCCCGGCTGCCAAAAAGTTCATTTCACTTACACAAAAAACAATCAGCAGTGAAGCTTATTAATTCATAAGCCTTACTACTGATTGTCTAAAACCTGTTCAAACACACAATAATCTACGCCACAAACGCTTTCCGGTACAATTCCAGAATGTCTTCTTTTACTGTCTTTCTCGGATTTACCTGAATATTTCCGCTCTTCATGGCATCATCAGCCATTGCATCAAAATAACTGCTATCCACGCCAACAGACTTAAGATCTGCCGGAATTCCAATAGAAGAATTAAGATTTATAAGCTCATATGTAAGCATTTCAGGCAGAAAATCTTTTCTCTCAAGCTTTTCCCCTGTAATAGCCTGGTATATTTCATAATACTTACCGGTATCTGCCAAAGCATTAAACTCTACTATGCTGGGCAAAAGAACAGCATTTGCGACTCCGTGGGGCACGTCAAAATATGCACTCACAGGATGACTCATGGCGTGAACATCACCAAGTCTTGCATGCGAAAATGCTATCCCTGCAAATAGTGATCCCAAAAGCATGCCTGCAGCTGCATCCTCGTCTGACCTGTCTGCTACATAAGCTCTGATATTCTTACCGATTGCTTCAAGCGCTCTGATGGCGAACATATCAGAAAATGGTGATGCTGCAAGTGAAATATATGCCTCCAGTGCGTGAACAAGAGCATCCACTCCGCATGCCGCAGCGGTTTTCTCCGGTACAGAATAAATCAGCTCCGGATCAAGGATTGCATATCTGGGAATAATATACTCACTGCCCACTGTCAGCTTATAGTTCCTGCTGTGATCTGTGATTACGGCAAAAGCCGTAACTTCTGAACCGGTTCCGGCCGTTGTAGGTATTGCAATTATATCAACAGTCTTGGTTTTAACCTTACCTACACCCTCATATTCCGTAATATCCCCGCCATTTGACACTACCACGGAAACAGCCTTTGCAACATCCAGGGGTGAACCTCCTCCAAATGCAACTATGAAATCTGCACCGCTTGATATATATCCTTCTGCAGCCTCTTTTACCGTATCAGTACTGGGATTCCCCTCTGTTTTTGTAAAAGAATCCGCATCTATTCCGGCTTCTGACAATGCACTGATACATTTATCAACCAGTCCGATTTTCTTAAGGTGAGGGCCGGAGATTATATAGGCCTTTTTGCCGCCTGCCTTAGCTGCAAGCTCGGGGAGCCTTTTAAGACTCCCCGATCCGAAAATAACATTCTGCGGTATAGAAAATGAAAACGTATCCATCATGCCACCTCCGCAGCTATGCTCTTAATTGTATCCCTAATGATGTCTGCTGCTGTATCGCAGTCCTTCTCATCAATGATGAGCGGAGGAACCATTCTGATTATGCTACTGCCAATTGCAGTAACCAGAAGATGTCTGTCCAGGCAACCATGCTTAACATCGATTGCATTTACTGTCTCATCAAATTCAACACCTACGAGAAGTCCCTGATAACGAACCTCCTTGACATGAGGAATCTTTGAAAGCTTCTCTGCGAAATAATCGCCCATCTTAGCTGCATTTCCTGCAAGATCTCTCTCGATAAGCTCATTGACCTCAGCAAGTGCAGCTGCGCAGCATACAGGATGTCCACCAAATGTAGTTCCGTGTGAACCCTCTGAAAATGCCTTTGCAACTTCCTTAGTAGCGCATATAGCACCTATCGGCATACCACCGCCAAGAGCCTTTGCCATGGAAACAATATCAGGCTTGATTCCGTAATGCATGTAGCTCATTACCTCACCAGTTCTGCACCATCCGGTCTGAACCTCATCCAGAAGAAGAAGCATGCCCTTCTCATCACAGAACTTTCTAAGTCCTACAAGGAATTCTTTTGTTGCAGGATGTACGCCGCCCTCACCTTGTACAGGCTCTACCATGATAGCAATGGTATTCTCTGTACATGCATCCTTAAATGCCTGAAGGTCATTGTAAGGAGCATAAGAGAAGCCGTATGTCATA
>CAMVLM010000149.1 GCA_947168335.1 uncultured Butyrivibrio sp.
TTACCGCAGATCAGCACTAAAACATAGCTTTATTCAGTTATCAATGTGCATTTTTAGGGTGTTTCTATACTTTTGACACCCACATCATTTTAATGTTTTAAAAATACTTTTTTGGGCTATTCAATTGTAATTTTTATTCATTTTCTTAAGCGATATAGGTGAATTAGTAAAGCCGTGGCATTTGTATTTGTTCACAAGTGCCATGGCATAGTTTTTGAGGGTACCCGGAACTGCGCTGTTCCGGGCGTGTTGTTATGAAGAATTGTATGAAAAAAGTTTTGTTTCAATTTCCAGAAGATTTTCATCTCCCGATGGATGTATATTAGCATCCGAAACTTAAGTGAACATAAAAGGATTATTTCTTCCGCCTGTCATTCTAGAGAAGCCCAGCAAGAATGGTGAATGGCACGGCTATTACGGAAAGTAATGCTCCGGCACCGATCAGCATGTCCTTATTATCTTTCTGTTCTGAATTATTATCATGATTTGTATTGTTATTATCAGCTGTCATTATCGTCAACAGAAGCATTGAAATTGATTGCAGAATAACTATCATAAATAGTGGTATTGAAATATCACATGAAAAGTGTGAAGAGTAAGAGGAGGAAAATAACATGTTTGGAATTATTGGTGGACTTATTCTTGGAGCAATTGCAGGTTTTTTTGGAAGCAACATTATGAATGAGAAATCCGGAACACTTAAGAACATCATTCTTGGAGTTCTTGGCGGTGTAGTTGGCGGATTTGTATTCAAGCTCGTCGGATTTACTGCAACAGGACTTATTGGAAGTCTTATCGTATCTACTGTAGGTGCATGCATCTGCATCTGGCTTGGACGAAAGCTGTTTTAATTCTGCCGAATAAATAGTATGAGAGGCTATGCTGATAGAGGCTGGCAAATCATTTGGGGTTGGCTCTCTTCTTCGTAAGTATACGGAGGGGAGAGCTATTTTTTGATGTGGATTTTAGTTGTTTATCTATAATACAGACATCATGTGGGATATAATCTTTATATGACTCACCATTTTTACTATAGATTATAGAAAAAGTAGTTTGGGAAACTTTTCAGGAGAGCATATCTGATGCAAAAAGTAAAAATAACTGTAATGAAGATAACGACCTATGAAGATCTCATGGAGAAATATGAGAATCCCATAGAACACGCATGTCATATGAAGGTTGGACAGACATTTATTGCTAATGGCTGGGCTAAGCCGGAAGGATTCTGCGATAGTGCCTGGGACACCGTGTCTTCTTTTGTTATGACACTTGCCCATGGGGGACAGAATTTCTATGACGGATGGATGAAAAATCCTAAGTCGGCAATGATATCATGCAATGATGGCTTCAGGCCGGTGAGCTTTTTACTTGAAACTATGGAAGAGGATGCGGAGTAATGAGCAAACATAAAAAAGGGGAACGAAGAACATCAAACAGCCATGAAGGAGGTTTAGCAAATGGGTAGATTGAAGGAATTGCGCACATATATAGACAAGAAATTAAACAAAATCGAAGATGAGGATAAGCGTATAAGCGCTACAGCTCACTTGTACGGTGTGTCTCTGGCTGCGCAGATGCTGGCAAAGAAGAGAGGTCTTGATCAGGAACTTGCAGCTATGGCTGGGATGCTTCATGACATGCATGCTTACAAGACAGGATCATATGATGATCATGCTCATCTCGGAGCTGATCTCGCAAAAGAGATACTTGGAGAACTTGGTCTTACGACTCCAGAGGAGACAGATATCATCTGTTCAGCAATCTATCATCACGATGATAAGGCTACTATAGATGGTCCGATGGATGAACTTCTGAAGGACGCAGATGTTATTGACCACTGTTTTAAGGATGCTTCCAAGCCTGTAAAGGAGAAAGAACAGAAAAGATATGATGCTCTGTGTACGGAGCTTGGATTGCGAGACAACTGATGGCTTTTTAATTTCTAATTTAAAGATGGAGAGGAGATTGGCATAGATGCAGGGTAATTATCCGGTTATTACTTTATGCGGAAGTACAAGATTTAAGGATCAGTTCATGGAAGTACAGAAAAAACTGACCTTAGAAGGGAATATAGTCATCAGCGTTGGATTGTTTGGGCATTCCGGTGACTCGGAAGTCTGGGAAAACATGGATGAAGGAACGCTTACCAAGACCAAGGAAATGCTGGATGATATGCATAAACGTAAGATTGATATGGCAGATGAGATTTTTGTTATTAACGTTGATGGCTACATTGGTGAAAGTACAAGGTCTGAGATAGATTATGCCATTGCCAAGGGCAAGAAGGTAAGATATCTTGAGGATCCTGGGAAAGATATGCATAACGATGAAGACGAGAAGAAAGCATACAAGGCAATAGGCATTAGTTGAGAGGAGGTCTTTTACTATGATTAGGGTTTATTGCTATTCTAAATGTTCTACATGTAACAAGGCATTGAAATGGCTCGATGATAATGGGATTCAGTACGAGTGCCTGGATATAAAAGAGCAGCATCCGGACAAAAATACTGTAAAAGAATTGAATTTAAGGAGCGGTCTTCCTCTAAAGAAATTTTTTAATACCAGCGGGAAACTGTACAGAGAAATGGAGTTGAGTAAGAAGCTTCCGGACATGAGCGACGAGGAAGTATTGGAACTTTTGGCATCGGACGGAATGCTTGTAAAGAGACCATTGCTTGTTACGGAAAAGGCTGTTCTTGCAGGCTTCAAGGAAGAGGCATGGAAGGAAGCTCTTTTATAAAAATCATAATAAAGCATAGGGAGTCTTTTGAATGAGGTATGCAACTGGAATCTCAAAAGCAGAATATAAAAAGGAAATAACATCCATATTTAGCAGAAATACTACTCGTGGCTTTTCAGATTGGAGGCAATGCGGGAATCTTTGTATTGATACCTGCACATTTTTGGAAAATACTGCAGATGCTTTAAGTAGTGAGGGGAGGTATGCAGATCTATTTGAAATAACAAATCGCTGCTATATGAAGTGGTCTTCTACTGACAAAGATGATTCAAGTGGAGAAACACAAGGTTTTTGTACCACTGTCCAGGATAACTGGGCAATTGTATATGAGAAGGGGCAGGAGGACATATCCCATGCTCTGATGCAGAAGTGGTTTATGGAGCAGCTTGAAGGGCACACGGTAATTGACTATATGGAAGACGACCTGTATGATTTTTTGCTTAAGCATTTCAAGAATGAGGATGAACTTCTTCTGAAAAAGGCGATGCTGGAAAGAGTGATGTCATCTTCTGACACCTGTAAGTATGACATTCCTGTTTTGCAGGACAATTACATTAAAGTTCTTGCAGACTTGAAGGCTCCTATAGAAGAAATCAGGTCATTTGTTCAAAAGTCTGGTGGTTACAGTATTTGGGATACCTTGGCAGCTATTGAGCAGGAATATGGAAATTATGATGCAGCGATTGCATTATATGAGAAACGAATTGCTGAAAGACCTGACAGTTACTGGTCAAACGAACCAAGAAGAGCACTTATTGAGATTTTTAAAAAGATTGGTGACAATCAAAAAGCATTTGAACAGTTAAAAGAGCTTTTATGGGCTAATGTAGGCGATAGAAGTATATTTCTGGAGTATAAAGAGCAATTTTCAAAAGACGAATGGCCGTCAGAATGGAACAGGATTCTAGAAGAATTAAAGAATCATCCTGGCGGAACAGCATGGTATGCAGTAGAAGGGCGGTTTGACATCATAATGGATATGATTGAGGAACCACCGGTAAGTGACGGACTCTTTGATGTATATCCTGAACTGGAGAAGCTATATCCTGACAGATGCTTTAAGGTCAGGGTGGAGAGCGTGAGAGCTGATGCTGCAAGGGCAAGTAAAAGATCTGACTACAGATGGCTTGCCAGAAATCTTAAGACGATCAGCAAATACAATGGTGGAATGGAAAAGGCCAGAGAACTTGCAGCAGAATTTGCTAATATGTATCCAAGGCGTTCTGCTATGTTAGATGAACTTAGACCATTTTTATAGAACAAAAATTATTGGAGATGGATTATGAAATTTATTGGTAACTTGATTTGGATACTGTGCGGAGGATTATTAAGCGCAATCGGTTGGTGGATTGTAGGACTTCTCTGGTGTTGTACAGTTGTTGGTATCCCTGTTGGATTGCAGTGCTTTAAGCTGTCTTCAATATCACTGAACCCTTTTGGAAAAGAGATTGTGGATGAAGGCGGAGCAGTATCTGTGATTCTTAATCTATTTTGGATCTGCTTTTCCGGGATTGAACTTGCGATTGCGAATGCTATTATTGGCTGCATTTTCTGCATTACTATTATCGGAATACCTTTCGGTAAGCAGTTCTTTAAGATTGCGAGAGTAGCTCTTTTTCCGTTTGGGGCAAAGGTTGTGAGGGTGCATTATTAAAAATGGAGTGACAAAGTAGATGTTTTTTATCATGGGAATTACAGATGGCAGGAAGGATTTTGATTTTTGTCCGAAGTGCGGAACAAGGTTTTAAACAGATAGAAAGAGGAGAATGGTATGGCAACAGCAAAGACGACAACTAAAAAAGAAATAGCGAAAACAGCCGCAAAGAAAACAACGGCGAAAAAGACTATCACTGCTAAGAAACCTGCTGCAGCTAAGTCTACAGGAACATCTGTTAAGGTGACTGCCACAGAGAAAAAGCTTCTTGAGCTATATCGAGCAGCAGATGCTGATACCAAGAAGGCAGCAGTAGCGCTTTTAAAGGGAGAGAAATCCCAGCTTGGTGGAATATTGGATTCAATTCTTGAGAACAAGACTATTATGAACACAGTTACAGGGCTTTTTAAGTGATTTATGAAGTTGTACCGGCTATAATTATTTCATGAGCAAGAGATATGAGAGTCTTGCAGAAAGAGGTAAAGATATGGCTGATAAAGACAGATTTGAAAAGGTTTATTCACAAGGTGCTGTTAATGAAAGTGAGATCTGGGTGGATGAGGAAACCGGAGTTAATTATTTATTCCATGCTGCCGGATACGCAGGAGGACTTACTCCTCTTCTTGACAGAGAGGGCAAACCCGTTATAAGCCCGGTTATAAATAATTAAAGGGCGAAGAAAAGTTGGAGGATATGATATTATGACTGCTAAGATTATGTTGATACTTGTTTTGGCTGCTACGATAATACCTGTATGTTTACTGTTCGGTATTCCTGCATCAAAATATAACAAGGAGATTCAGAAGGAAGAAACGGAGGAAAAGTAATGAGCAAATATGTTTCATTGGACAAGCGAAGTAAGAAGGCGCAAAAAGAGTACCATTCCAAACAACGACGCACCTGGGGAGAGCTAAATCCCGTAACAAGGAGCGTTCCAAGTGGAAAGGCCTATAACCGCAAGAAGGAAAAGGAAAGAATCAGCAAAGAATTCAGAGATGGATTTGGAGCTGATTCTTTTTTATACTTTTTGTGTCTTTGAAAACTTAAATTATATATAAGAGTCCACCTGTCATCGGCAGTTTGTGCACATTTTGCACAAACTGATTCTTCATTTAATTCCTCTACTTTGAACTATTTTTTCAATATTTTCTCACATAATCGTATCTCACCATTATCTTACATTAAAAAC
>CAMVLM010000150.1 GCA_947168335.1 uncultured Butyrivibrio sp.
CCTATGAGGAGTCCAAAGAATATGTTGCCAACATGCTGTCTGTGATAGATGGTCCCAGTGAGATTCCGGGATTCCATCCCTACGGCAAGGAGCAGGAGCCCGCAGAGACTTTGCGTGTAGAGATACCCCAGGAGACTGATGAAGCGGTAAGAAAGCTCGCTGCCAAATGGAATGTTACAAGAAATCACATCTATACTGCTGCATTCTGCCTGATGGTAGGCAAGTACACTTATTCCGAGGAAATAGGTATCTGCGTCCTTTCATCAGCCAGAGATGATGCGGATTTTGCAGGCAATATAGGCATGATGGTAAAGACTCTGCCCTTTGCTATCAAATTTGAGGGCACTGAGTCTTTAGAAGATCTTGTGCACAGAGTCAGCAAACAGAATATTGAACTAATGGGACATGGAGCTTATCCATATGCCCAGATGGTATCTGACTTTAAGATGCAGTTTGAGATTATGTTCTCCTATCAGAATCATGATGAAAGCGAACTTACCTTTGACGGCAGCCATGTGAGAGTATCTTCACTTGTGGAATCAAGTGCCAAGTTCCCGCTGCTTTTCGATCTGGCAGGACGCTTCCTTAAGATTGATTATGACGCGGTTAAATATGACAAAGAATATGTAAGGCAAATGGGTGGCAACTTTATCGAGGTTGTAAACAGTATCATTGCCAATGAAAAGGCCCTGATAAAAGAGATAAGAATGCTGCCTATGGCACAGAAGAATCTCCTTGATAAGTTTAATGAAACCTATGACAGATTTGATAGTACTCAGACATTGGTTTCACTGTTTAATGAGCAGTGTACAAAGACCCCTGAGGCTCCCTGCGTATGGAGTGACGGCAGAAGCTATAACTATGAGCAGACAGAAAGGATTACAAACTGCATAGCAAACAAACTCATAGCCAAAGGTGTCAAGTGTGGAGATATTGTTGCTGTCAGAATGGAGAGAAGTGACAGGCTTGTATTTGCTATTTGGGGAATCCTTAAGGCAGGTGCAGCTATGCAGCCTATAGATATGGATTATCCCAAGGACAGGGTTGATTATGTTCTGGATGATTCTGAGGCAAGGTTTGTTATTACAGAAGAGAGTATAGGCAGAAAGAATGAACTGTTGTGGGATAACAAGTGGCTCATGGCTTCTGAAAAAGAGAGCAAAGACACGAAGGATCCGGGAACACCGCTGACTGCAGACAATGTGGCTTATGTTATCTACACCTCGGGATCAACAGGTCTTCCTAAGGGTGTTATGATCACTCACAAGAGCATTGTGAACTATTCACTGCCTCTGTCACACAACCCGTTTACATGTGCTGAAATAGATCTGGTTAAGAGAACTCTGTCCACCACAACGGTTGCATTTGACGTTTTCTGTAGCGAGATATTCTCAAGTATGCCATTTGGCATCGAGTTTTACATGGCTACGGATGAAGAAGTAGAAAATGCGGCTCTTTTGGCTAAACTCATAAATGAATATGATCTGCAGTGCATGCATGTAACACCATCCAAGCTTTTACAGTATATGGAGGATGCACAGTTCTGCAAGGCTATGGATCATCTGAAAGTAATTATGATTGCAGGAGAACCGTTCCCTACAGATCTGGCAGGAAGAATACAGAAGTATTCAGACGTGGAAATCTATAACGGCTATGGTCCTACGGAAGCTACGGTTATTACAGGATTTGCAAGGATAACCGGAGAGCATGTAACCATAGGTAAACCGCTACCGAACAGCCAGGTACGTATTACCGACAGGTACCTCAATGAACTGCCTGTGGGTGTAGTGGGAGAACTATGCGCTACCGGATTTAACGTAGGAAAGGGCTATATTAAAAGACCTGAGCTGAATGCCAAAGTGTATGTGGATAATCCCTTTGGCGAAGGCAAGCTGTATCGTACCGGTGATCTGGCCCGTTGGGATGAGGATGGTAACATTGAGTGTCTGGGAAGAATTGATACCCAGGTTAAGCTGAACGGACTCAGGATCGAGCCGGGTGAAATTGAAGCGGCTATTCGTGATTATGAGGGTATCACTGCTTCTGCGGTTATTGTATCTGATCAGGGCGGACATAAGGTTCTGGTGGCATATTATACAGCTGAAGGAGAAATTGACGAGAACAGGCTCATGGAAAGTCTGGCAGGGAGAATGGTCTACTATATGGTACCGAGAATCTACTGCAGACTTGAAAATATGCCTAAGACCCTGAGCGGTAAAATAGACAGGAAAGCCCTGCCAAAGGTAGAGATGAGCATCAGCAGGGATTATACTGCTCCCGAAACACCTCTTCAGAAGATCCTTTGTGAAGTATTCGAAGAAGTTCTGGGTGTAGAAAGAGTGGGTATAAACGACAGCTTCTTTGATCTTGGAGGAGATTCCATAAAGGGTATACAGGTTACGGGACGGCTCTTTGCAAAAGGCTATAAACTCCGTATGAGACAGCTCTTCGACACACCTACGGTTAAGGAGATAGAACCCTACGTTTCAAGTGCCGGGACTGCTCAGGATGCCGATGACGAAGAAGGCAGCAGCGAGCTGACTACGATACAGAAATATTTCTTCAGCAAGAAATTTGCGGATCGGAATAATTGGAATCAGTCTGTTACCTTTAATTTCAGGAAGAAAGTCACAAAGGAGCAGCTTAGAGAAATTTTTGACGCTGTGGTAAGGGCTCATGATGTTATGCATGCCACCTTTGATGAAGAAAAGGATGTTATGGAGGTAAAGAAAATCTCTGATACGAAGCCTTATCTTTTTGAATGCTGCAGTGAGGATGATTTTGAAAGCGCCAAAGAGAAGGTTTCAAAGGGATTCGATATTAAGAACGGTCCGCTTGTGGGCGTTGTTATGTGCAGCAGGGGTAAGGAAACTACAGTATTTGTAGCAATGCACCACCTTATCTGCGACGGTGTAACATGGCGCATCATTGCGGAAGATCTGAATTCTGCAATGGACAGTCTTGCTAAGAACAAGAAGATTATTTTGCCTGCAGGTACTTCGTCCTATAGGACATGGGCAAAAGCCGTGGCAGATTATGGAAAGAAGAGCATTGTCAGGAAAGAAGCTCCTTATTGGAGTGACATTTACGAAAAAGGCTCCGGTACTTTGCCTATTGCGGAAAAAGAAGGAGGAAGATGTGAGCAGGACCTTATAAGTCACGATTTTGAACTTGACAAAGAGACCACACAGTTCATAACAGGAAAAGCCAACGAGACCTATGGAACAGGTATCAATGACCTGCTGCTGACAGCACTGGCAAGGGCGGTATTTGTAAGATTTGGTCTGGAAAGATCCATAGTGAATCTGGAGGGACATGGAAGAGAAGATATCGGAGCAAATGTTGATATCTCCAGAACTGTGGGTTGGTTCACCATTACATATCCCATACTTCTTACGGGTAAGGGGAATTTGGGTGATATTATTGCCATCAACAAGGAGTCAGCAAGAAGTATCCCTGAGCATGGCATTGGCCACGATATACTTAGATTCTCTGAAGCCGGTTCGGGTATTGATTTCAGGACACCTGAAATTACCTTTAACTACCTGGGCGAGATCGGTGGGGAGAAGGAAAGTGATGACGGAATAGTATCAATAGCTGATTTCGGAAGTAAATATGATATCGCACCGGATAGCTCTGTAGAAGAAAAAATAAGAATAACCGGCGTTGTTATGGACGGAAAGATGCGTTTCTCAATTGCCTGCTGCGAAGAAGAACTTGAGTCTTCAAAAGCAGAGCGCCTTTCCAGAGAGTATAAGAAACAGCTGGAGAAGATTGCAGAGCTGCTGCGAGAGGAGAAAGAACGTATTTATACACCTTCTGATCTGGGATGGGAAGGCCTTTCACAGGAATACTATGAAACCATACTGGAAAAGACAGACCTTCAGCCTTCAGAGATTGAGTATGTCTGCCCGCTCTCTCCGGTTCAGCAGGGTATGCTTTCACTGGCACAGATGTTCCCTGATCAGTCATATTACTTTGAGCAGACTGTGATCGAACTTAGGGATAAGAAAGTTGCCAGGGAGCTTGTTAAGCGTATGGAGGCTGTGGAGGAAAGCTATGATGTACTTCGCTCTTCCATGGTTACCTGCGGCAGGAATGATGCATATATGGTGGTCAGAAAGCTGCCAAAGACCAACTACGAAGAGTTTGATCTTACTGATGTGCCAAAGGATGAACAGGAAGAGGCTATAAGAACCTATGCTGAAAATGACAGGAAGAGGGGATTTGATTACGAGAAAGAACCTCTTTTCAGAGCTTCGGTTTATAAGCTTTCCAAGGACAAATATGCCGTACTGCTGTCCTTCTCACATATAATCCTTGACAAGTGGAGTACTGACATGCTGTTTGCAAGGATGCTTTCGCCTGAATTTGAAGATAAGACAAGAGGAACCAGGGAAGGCAGGTTTATAAACTATATCAGGTGGATCAGAAAGCAGGATATGGATGAGGGCACCTTACACTTTAAGAAGCTCTTTGAAGGCTGCCTTGCTCCTGCGACACTTCCCATGCAAAAGGGGATTCCTTCAGGTGAAGAGGGTTACGATACCTACAGGATAAGTATTTCTGAAGAAAAAGCCGGGGAACTGGAGGAAGTTGCAAGGAAAGAGAAAGTAACCATGGGCTGCGTGATCCTGTATCTGTGGGGAGAGCTGTTATGCAGGCAGGCAGATACCGATGATGCAGTATTTGGCTACACCATGTCCGGACGAACGGATACCATTCCGGGAATCGAGCAGATGGCAGGAAACTTCATCAATACCTTACCTGTTCGCATTAGCAGAAATGATGGACAGGATATTGGTGAGGCTCTGAGAAGCATTCAGGAGCAGGTATCTGAAACAGAAAAATACGCATATCTGCCAATAGGTGAGATTCAGAAGGCCTCGGGAGTGAAGTTCAGACTTCTGGAACACTTCCTGACCTATCAGAACACACCGGATGCAGTGCAGAGTGATCAGACGGCAAAAGAGTTGTTCTCATACAACAGAAGTGTCCAGGGGTTATCTGTATCCGCAGGAAGAGTACCCGGTAATGGAATCATATTGTTTGTGCAATATGATAAGCGAACATATGCTGAAGAAGATATCAGGGATATTGAAGAAATAATGCTTCAAATTGCTGAGGAAATCAGGGGAAACGGAGTGTGTAAATAGCTGATAAACAAAGAATTAAAAAAAGCTTAAACCGTTTATGATTTATTGAATTATCAAAAACCAGATAATATAATTTTATTATGGTCGATTTTTGGACAAATCGAAAAACAAATTTTATTAAGGAGGACAATTTTTATGGATCAGACATTATGTACCCCTAATCAGGCACAGGGACAGCTTTGTACACCTCAGCAGGATCAGCTCTGCACTCCCGCACAGGCACAGGGACAGCTCTGCACACCTCAGCAGGATCAGCTCTGCACTCCTGCACAGGCACAGGGACAGCTCTGCACACCTCAGCAGG
>CAMVLM010000151.1 GCA_947168335.1 uncultured Butyrivibrio sp.
TCATGATGCCTTAAAGAGCCTTGAGAATATCATCAAGGTAGAGGTACATATTTCTGATATAAAAAACAGAGAATCCTTCAGGGCAAATTCAGTAACAGCGCCTGCCTGTGACAAGCAGATTTACGGTCATGGACTTGAGGGATATTCAGAAGCAATAGAGTATATTAAAAAAAGTGTTGAAAAAAGTTAAACATTAGTATAAGATGATTAAGTTGTTTGATTTGTAATTATTAGGAGGATTTTTATGATTTCTGCAAGTGATTTCAGAAACGGTATGACCATCGAGATTGATGGCAATGTATGTCAGATTATAGAATTCCAGCATGTTAAGCCTGGTAAGGGCGCTGCTTTCGTTAGAACAAAGCTTAAGGATATTATCAATGGTGGTGTTAAGGAAACAACTTTCCGTCCCACTGAGAAATTCCCTGCTGCTCGTATTGATCGTAAGGATATGCAGTATCTTTATGCTGATGGCGATCTCTACAACTTCATGGATATGGAGAGCTATGAGCAGATTTCTCTTACACAGGATCAGGTAGGCGATTCTATGAAATATGTTAAGGAGAATGAGACAGTTCAGATCAACTCATATAACGGAAACGTATTTGCAGTTGAGCCTCCGCTTTTCGTAGAGCTTGCTATTTCTGAGACTGAGCCCGGATTCAAGGGTGATACAGCTACAGGTGCTACAAAGCCTGCTACTGTTGAGACAGGTGCTGTTGTTCAGGTTCCTCTCTTCGTTAACGAAGGTGATGTGATCAAGATCGACACAAGAACTGGAGAATACCTCTCCAGAGTTTAATCTACCGTTTTTCTGATAATTTGATCTAATAGACTTGTAAGGCAATGAAAGATTTTTTAATTCTTTCATTGCCTTTTTTTGTGTTTTTAAGGAGAAAAAATGGATAGAATAAATTTTTATAACACTTTAAAGAATAAGGTTGCTGATCATTTTGAAGGAAGGGCAACTGTAAGATGTCAGGATGTGACAAAGAACAACGGAATAGTTAAAAATGCAATATGTGTGGCACTTAATGACAGTAACTGCGCGCCAACAGTGTACATGGATGATTTTTATGATGCTTTTTCAGAGGGGAAGCCTTTTGAAGAGATCATTAGTGAAATATGTGAAATATTTGAAAAGCATCTTGTGCCCGAGAATGTGGATTTTTCATTCTTTAATGAATTTCAGAAGATAAGGGAGAATGTTTGCTACAGGCTTATTTCCGGTACTAAAAATGAGGATAATCTTAAGGACGTACCTCACAGAAGCTACTGTGACCTTGCAGTAACATATTTTGTTTCCATGGATTTTCTTGGAATCGAAGGTACGGTTACCATCAGAAATGATATGCTTGATATGTGGGATGTAACGGAGGAGGACCTTTATGAAATTGCCATGGATAATACACCAAGACTGTATCCCTCCAGCATTATTCCCATGGCTGAGATGATCAGGAAGATGATGCCTGAGGAAGCATGTGCAGATATCATTGATGATCTGTATCCCAAGATGCTTGTTGCAAGTAATACTAAGAGTGTGAAAGGGGCATCAGTTATCCTGTATCCCGGTCTTTTGAGAGAGGTGTATGAACATTTTGAGGAACCCTTCTATATAATACCCTCATCTGTGCATGAAGTTATCTTTATCAGTGAAGCTATCATGAGTGATATAAATGAAATGGAAGCAATTATTCGAAGCGTTAACGAAACCTGTGTATCAGATGAAGACTATCTTTCTGACAGGGCTTATTACTACGACGGAGACAGTGAAAATAATGTGAAAATGCTTGAAGAAGCTGACTGTGCTATGGTATTATAGTCGAGTACGTAATAAATCTGTAACATTTTGCACCCGTAGTCTAATGGATAGAACGAGGGCCTCCGACGCCTTTAATGCAGGTTCGATTCCTGTCGGGTGCATAAATCCCTGAATAATAATTCAAGAAGATAAATTTATTAAATGTTTACAGATATAAAAGGAAGAACGCAAATGAATTTTAAGAAATTGAACTTTAAGGGAAAAAAGGAAAACAGCAATCCTTTTGCTGGACAGGATAAGAGAAACTTTTGGGAATATGTATCTGATAACAAAAAAATAGTGATGCCGTTGATTCTCGTTGTAGCGGTGGCGATAACAATCGTAATTGCCCTGCATGCCAACAACAAAAGTGCAGAAGAGCAGGTTGACGAGAATGTTGCTACTTCAGTTAATGAGGATGGCAGCTATGTAGTTCCTGAGGTTGATCTTCAGAAAAATGCTTATGACAATGTTAATTCTTTGATGAAGACCTACTTTGATGCTTATGCAATCGGAGATATGGACACAATCAAATCCATATATGTGGGTCTTGAATCTACTGAAGAACTCAGACTTAAAGAAGTGGCCAATTATATTACAGGCATACCGACAATAGATGTATATACTAAGCCGGGACCGGTTGAAGGAAGCTATGTTGTGTATGCATACACGGAAGTGCTTTTCAAGGGATACGATACTGCGCTTCCCGGAATGCAGACCATGTATGTTTGTACTGATGAAAAGGGTAAATTATATATAAACGGTGATGTGGTAGATGATCGTGTTACTGAGTATATAAGCAGTATTTCCCTTCAGGATGATGTTAAGGATCTCAATAATGAGGTTGCGGCTAAATATAATGCAATTATCGAAGGTAATGAGGATCTTGCCCAGTTCCTTTCAGATATGAGTGCAAAGATTCAGGTATCTGTTGGTGAGGCTCTTGCGGCAATTGAATCAGGTGCGGATGTTACAGCTGCGGCATCTACAGAGGATACAGCTGTGGAAGGAGCTTCTGATGAAAACAGTACAGAAGCAGCTTCAGCAGATAGTACAGATGAAACTGCGGCATCACAGGATGCATCTTCAGAAGCAGGCAGTCAGGAAGCTGAGACCACAGAGAATACGGAGACAGCATCAACCAAGAAGACAATTAAAGCTATTGATGTAGTTAACATAAGAAGCTCTGATTCAGAGACAGCCGATAAAATCGGTAAAACTGAGATCGGTGATACATTTACCCAGTTAGAAGCTCTTGAGAACGGATGGAGTAAAATTGAGTACAACGGAAGCACCGCCTATGTGAAGACCATGTTCTTTGAAGAGGTTTCTGAGGACCAGGAGACAAGTGATAATGCAGATAATACTGCTTCCACTGAACAGACAGAAACCACGACTACTGAAAAAGAAGAAACAAAGACTGAAACAGAAACAAAGACATCCAAGGTTGATTCTAATGCCAAGGGTAAGATGCGTGTTTCTGAGACAGTAAGACTTCGTAAATCCCAGAGTACTGATTCAACAGATAATGTTATTACAAACATCTATAAGGGTGATGAAATAAATGTTATCGAGCAGTATGCAAACGGATGGGCCAAGGTTGAATACAATGGCAAGAGCGGATATATCATGTCCGAGTACCTTTCAAATGAATAAATTCTGAGCTACTCGCGCAGCAAGAAATTGCTGCGCGTTTTCTTTTTGGTTTATATTTGTTACAATTAATAAAGTGACAATTTTATCCGGTACGGATTTTATGAAAAAATGAATCAGGATTCATGGTGAATGGTGATCATTTCTTAGTGACATATTAAGGAGGACGGCAATGTTTGGACAAAAGAAGGTTGGAATAATGGGTACAGGTTCAATTGCAGGAACTATGGCCAGAACACTGCGTGGAATGAAGGGAGTAACTCTCTATGCGGTGGGTTCCAGAACTCTTGAGAAGGCACAGGCTTTTGCCAAGGAAAATAAGGCTAAAATGGCATATGGATCATACCAGGAGCTGTGTATGGATCCAAAGGTTGATTTTATATATGTAGCTACACCTCATTCTGAGCATTTTGATAATGTTTGCCTGGCACTTAAATATGATAAACCTGTGATATGCGAGAAGCCTTTTGCTTTAAATGAAAAACAGGCAAAGGCCATGTTCAAAATGGCTGCACAGAAAGATCTTTTGCTTGCTGAAGCCATGTGGACAAGATTTATCCCTCTTGGCAACAAACTTAAGGAGATTATATCAAGCAATAAGATTGGCGATATCCAGATGGTTACAGCCGACCTGAGCTTTAATATTGCCTGGAAACAGCGTATTCAGGAGTTATCTCTTGGCGGCGGCGCTCTGTTGGATCTTGGAATATATGGTCTTACTTTTGCAACGATGGTTCTCGGCGATGATGTAACAGACATTTCCAGCGTGGCAACGATGAGTGACAGTGGTGTTGATATGCAGGACTGCATTACACTTAAATACCGAACAGGGCAGATTGCAGCAATAACATGTTCTGCTATTTCCAGCGGAAGCAATAAGGGCATGATATTTGGCTCAAATGGCCATATTGAAGTGGAAGAGATAAATAACTTTGCAAGTATTACTGTTTATAATAATGCAGGCGAAAAAGAGGGCTATTATAAGCGTGAGAAGCAGATTACAGGATACGAATATGAAATCATGTCAGTAATGAACTGTCTGTCAGAGAATTGGAAGGAATGTCCTGAAAATCCCAGCAGCACTACACTTAAGATAATGAATATGATGGATTTTATCCGTAATCAGACAGGAGTTAAGTTCCCTCAGGACGAAGAGGATTATGACAATCTTCAGATAGAAGAAGCAGAGGATGCTGAAGAAGATAAAAAAGAAGAATCTCCGGAAGAAATAAACGACAGTACTCAGGATGAAATCACAGAAGAATCCAAGAGCGAAGAAGATGATGAAGCTGATAACGGTGCGGAATCTGATTCGTCTGAAGACAGCAGTAATGAGGCTGAATAAAATTTCTTTTTTGATTTAAAGTAATAAAGTGCTTGACGTTTCTTAATGGTTATGAAATAATACATTTCATTGAGACATGGTGTCTACGCAAGGGCGCGTAAAGACCTTTTGGTTTTTACGCCTTTTTTATACCTTTTTTTAGGTGAGGTATGATCCCTGCGAGATAGAAATATGTTTATTCATAGGAGGAATTAAGAAATGTCATACGTTGATGAAGTCTACAATTATGTTGTTGAGAAGAATCCCGCTCAGCCTGAGTTCCACCAGGCAGTTAAAGAGGTACTGGATTCACTCAGAGTTGTTATTGAGGCAAATGAAGAGGAGTACAGAAAAGATGCTCTTCTTGAGAGACTTGTAACACCTGAGAGACAGATCCTTTTCAGAGTACCGTGGGTAGATGATAAGGGACAGGTACAGGTTAACAACGGTTTCCGCGTCCAGTTCAACTCTGCAATCGGACCTTACAAGGGAGGACTTCGTTTCCATCCTTCAGTAAACCTTGGTATTATCAAGTTCCTTGGCTTCGAGCAGATATTCAAGAAC
>CAMVLM010000152.1 GCA_947168335.1 uncultured Butyrivibrio sp.
CAGGATTCTACAAAGACTATTGTAGAACTTTGTGAGGAAAAGGGTATTTATTGTGTAGGTTATCATGCTGACGCATCAGATCTTGCTCCGAAGATGTGGTTAACAGGTGCTGTTTGGAATTGGGGACCGTTGTTTATAGATATGGTTCAGACTGCTGTTGATGGAAAGTTTGATGGAAGTAAGTATGATGGCAAATATAGAACAGGAATGGATTCTGGTGTTGTAGATATTGCGCCTTTTGGACCTTCAGTTACTCAGGAAACCCAAGATAAAATTAATGAAGTTAAACAGGAAATAATAGATGGCAAATTTGAGCCCTTTAGTGGTGAAATCAAGGATCAGGACGGTAATATTGTCAATGAGGAAGGCCATATCATGACAACTGATGAAGCAGAGTCAATGGATTATCTTATTGAAGGTGTAATTGGAACAATTAGCGACTGATAGTTGCAGGCAAAGGAAATCGAGGTGAAATGTTATGACTATTGATTCAAGACCATATAAGTGGCCATATAACGGTGACTTAAGAGCGGAAAACACAGCACTTATGATCATTGATATGCAGACTGATTTTTGCGGAGAAGGTGGGTATGTAGATGCCATGGGTTATGACATTTCACTCACAAGAAGGGCTGTTGAGCCAATAAAAAAGCTTTTGTCAGTGGCGAGAAAGGTTGAGGGTCTCACAATCATTCACACCAGGGAAGGACACAGACCGGATCTTTCGGATCTTCCGGAGAATAAGAGATGGAGAAGTGCACAGATTGGTGCAGAGATTGGAGCACCCGGACCAAAGGGAAGAATATTGGTACGAGGCGAAGAAGGATGGGATATTATTCCTGACCTTTATCCTGTGGAAGGCGAAATTATCATTGATAAACCAGGGAAGGGCAGCTTTTGTGCAACAGATCTTGATCTTATACTAAAGCAGAAGCACATTCAAAATATTATTCTTACCGGAATTACTACGGATGTTTGTGTTCATACAACTATGAGAGAAGCTAATGACAGGGGATATGAATGTGTTATTCTTGAGGATTGCACGGGAGCGACAGACCAGGGTAATCATGAGGCAGCAATAAAGATGGTAACTATGCAGGGTGGAGTTTTCGGAGCTGTTTCTGATTCAGAAGCGGTGATAGCTGCTCTTGAGGGCTTAATAAAGTAACGGAGTGGAATAATTATGATGGACGTAATGACAATAGCAGTTTGTGGTCTGCACATGCGTGGTCTTGGCTTAAATTATCAGATGACGGATCTGGGTGCAGTATATAAAGAGACCTGTGTTACGAGTCCTGAATATTCACTTAAACTTTTACGAGGCAATCCTGATAAGCCTTTTCTTTCAAGTGGTTCTGTTGGAAATTCTATTGAAGTTGAGTTATGGGATATGCCTATTGATGCGGTGGGACGGTTTCTAAAACAGATACCGTCACCACTGGCACTTGGAAGGATCATGCTTTGTGATGGTAGAGAGGTTGTTGGATTCATTGGTCAGGCCGGTTATGAACAGAGACTGGAAGATATTTCGGTATTTGGAAGTTGGAGAACTTACATGAAGATGGAGAGATAGAATATGGAGACAATGATAATCAGTTCTTTAAAAGAAAAATATCTTTCGGGTAGTTTAACGCCTAGGGCGCTTGTTGACGAAATAATTGAGCATTCAAAAAAGCTTAAAGGGATGAACATATGGATTGTAGAACCTTCATTGGAACTTATCGGGCAGTATATTGATAAGCTTGGGCCGATGGATTATGAAAAAAAGCCTTTGTGGGGAATCCCGTTTGCGATAAAGGATAATATTGACCTGAAGGACATAGCTACTACAGCTGCTTGTCCTGCGTATTCATATGTACCCCAAAGATCATCAAAGGTTGTGGAGAAGCTGGTAGAAGCCGGTGCAATTCCAGTAGGAAAGACTAACCTTGATCAGTTTGCTACAGGACTTGTTGGTACAAGGTCTCCTTATGGAGAAGTACATAATTCTTTAAAGGAGGAGCTTATTAGCGGAGGTTCTAGTTCAGGATCGGCTGTAGCAGTTGGGATGAATCTTGTGAGTTTTGCTTTAGGAACAGATACTGCCGGAAGTGGCAGAGTCCCGGCGGCACTTAATAAGCTTATAGGTTACAAGCCTTCTTGTGGGCTATGGAGTCTTCAGGGTGTTGTTCCTGCCTGTGCCAGTCTTGATTGTGTTACGGTTATGGCTAAATCAATGGATGATATATCATTAGTCAGCGATGTGGCGGAAGGATATGACTGTGAGGACAAATGGTCAAAGAAGTTTTCCAAAGATGAAAAGAATAGTTGTACGAAGGTTATTATCCCAAAAGATGAGCCGGAATTTTATGGTAAATTCAAGGATGGATATAAAGCAGCATGGTACAGTACTATACATAAGTTAAAAGAAAGAGGCTTTACTATTGTGGAAGATGACTGCTCCTTTTATCAGAAAGCAGCTTCTTTACTTTATGGCGGACCATGCGTAGCTGAAAGATGGTCTGATCTGGGAGAGTTTATAATGGAGCATGGTGAGGATATTTTCCCAGTGACGAGTAAAATTCTTAAGAGTGGAAATAATGATTCATATAGTGCTTCATATTTGTATAAAACTCTTCATGAGCTTGCAGAATATAAGAGGATGTCGAGGGTACAGTTATCTGATAGTATTTTGATGCTTCCAACTTGCGGAGGTACTTATACACGAGATGAAGTTCGGGATAATCCTATAGGATGTAATAACGATATGGGTAAGTATACAAATCATTGTAATCTTTTGGATATGTGTGCAATTGATATCCCGGGAGAAGATGCAGATGAGGGAGTGCCTTTTGGAGTGACTTTTTTTGTGCCTGGAGGCAGAGACAGAGAGTTGTTTGACGTTGCAAGGAAGGCACTGTGAATTAAGAACAAGGAAAATATGAAATGCCCTGGCAAATTGTCAGGGTGTTTTTTTATTTGAGGATAGCTTTCGGGCATGCTTGATATTCAGCAGAAAGTTAATTTCAAAACTCTCCGAAGAGAGCCCTGCGGCGTGATTATGATTATGCATTTTGGGAACTCTCCATCGAAACTTTCAATTCTTTACATAATTGCTGCTGTGGGGATCTCCAGGGATTTTTGATTATATTAACGAAGTCCTTGTAAGAGATTTCTTGATTCTTCCTTTTTTCCTTTAGCTGCTTCTGCATACTTGTTCGTTGTGTTTATGTTGCTGTGGTGAAGCTTTTCTTTCAATAGCAGAATATCTTTGTCACTGGCTTCGTAAAAACTCATTGCAAAGCTGGAACGAAGCTTGTGTGGCGTGATTTTTTGGCCATCAGCTTTGCCAAGAGCAGCTTCAGCATATTTTTTCACCAGATTTTCCACTGCTCTGACACCAAGACGTTCTCCCTTGAGTGTGGTAAATGCAGGTATCTGACTGTCAGAAATGTTGTATTTGGTCTTCTGATGATTAAAATAGTCCTGCAGGTATTCAGCCGATTCGTCTGAGAACGAAACAATATCTGCGTCACCGCCTTTCCTTATTACAGCCACACAGCAGGCTTCTAGATCATAATCAATTATATTGGTGGAAAGCATCTCAGATACGCGAAGTCCTGTGTCCAAAAGCAATAAGATCATGGCTGAGTCTCTCACGACATATCGCTCGTGGTGGGCTGCTGCTTTTCCGGATAGCTTTTCTCCTGTCCTTACAGTGTAAAGAAGACGGGACTGATCCTCATTGGTAAGATAGATCAGGTTTTTCTTGGGTAATCTGTTTTGCCTTATTGCTGCAGGGTTTGATTTAAGCTTACCATTCATCATGAAGAAACTATACATCGATGATAACGTGGCTCTGAGTCGTTTCACTGTAGAAGCATTATGTGACATAGGGACTTCATTTTTCTCCTGTAGGGTGTTCCTTTTCTTTGTAAAGCGGCGGTCTCTGGAGCTTTGAATGAGTGTAAAGTATCTGTTTAAGTCAAGCCGGTCAAGATTGCTGATATCATCTAGAGTGATATCCTTGATTTCTTTGCCGTCATAATCCGGAAGGCTGTTCACCATGAACCTCAGGAAGTCAAAAATATCCCTTGAATATTGAAGCATTGTCGAGGGATTTGTGGAATTCCTGAAATTAAAAATGAAATCTGCGACAAAATCCGGCATTTCATCCAGAAGCTCATTGATCTTTTCTGCATAATTCACATTATCATTGGCCATGGTATACTCCTCTCATCCAAAATTTTCATATTAGATACGTAAAACTAAAATATTACGCATAGAAAATATATAGATATAATACCGCTGTTTTATTTGTTTTACAACATTTTATCGCTTTAAGCTAATATCACCTGTTTTATTTAGAGGTATTCTTTAAGTATGGATTCTTTGCCCTCATGCATAGCTTGGATTTCAATTATTCCTATCAGTTGCCTTCTATATCATTACATCTTTTAGCCATCTGATTCTTCTATTAAGGGCATCACTGACTATTTTACTTTTCAGAGCCACCTCAAATCCGTGACATACTCCTTTCACCTCATGAAGCTCAACAGAAATTCTTTCCTCTTTTAATCTGTCCGCAAATAGAACTCCGTCATCATGAAGAGAGTCGAATTCTGCAACCTCTATATATGTATCTGGAAATTGCTCAATATTCTCTGCTTCCATAGGAGATGCATACTCCACATGCTCAGGAATGCCTTTCTTTAACATCTCATCCCAATACATCTTCGCCAGACCACTGTCTAAGACTGGCGTGTCTGTGTACTTTTTCATGGACATTGTATTCATTCGCCTGTCCAGGGCGGGATATACCATAAGAACCCCCACTGGCATTATCTGTTTCCTATCCCTTGCCATAAGCGACACTGCCGCTGCAATATTGCCACCGGCACTATCTCCGGTTAAAACTATACGATTTTCATCTATATCCAAATCCATCGCATGGCGAATAGCCCATTCATATGTGCTGTAGCAATCTTCTACAGCATATGGAAATCGGTATCTTGGCATAAGTCTGTAATCAGGTAAAAGGACCCTACACTTGGCCTTTTGGGCATACCATTTTGCAAATTGATAGTGCGCATTCGCAGCCTTCAAGATCAATCCACCACCATGATAAAATATTATGCATGGTAGCTTTCCTCCTGCATCCTTTGGTTCTATTAGCAGTGTAGGCAGTTTATATCCTTTATATCCAGGAATGATATGCCTCGTTACAACCGTATTTTTGTCTGATTTACAGGGAATCATCCTCATAAACACATTCACGAACGGATATATATATATATTGGGAAAAAGCCTCATC
>CAMVLM010000153.1 GCA_947168335.1 uncultured Butyrivibrio sp.
CAGCTAAAGGCAATCTACAAAGATAATGCTGATACCATTATCGGTAACATGGATTCTCAGATCTTCCTTGGTGGAACAGAGAAGACAACGCTTAAGGATCTTACAGAGATTCTTGGCAAGGAAACTATTGATATGTACACCACAGGAAATACTAAGGGCTCTCAGGAGTCCTACAACATGAATTATCAGAAACTCGGCAAAGAGCTGATGAGTATGGATGAGCTTGCAGTTATGGATGGAAGTAAATGTATCGTGCAGGTGAGAGGTGTGAGACCTTTTCTTTCAGATAAGTATGACCTGACAAAGCATCCAAACTATCCTCTGACAGCAGACTATGACAAGAAGAACTGGTTTGATATTGAGAAGTATCTAAACAGAAAGCTTGTCCTTCATCCAAATGATGAATACGAAGTATTTGAAGATGGCGAAAGCAAGTAACCATCATGCGGCGTAGCCTCAGGGCGATTGAAAAGCAGGAGTCATAACCTGCCGCCGTATTTACTCCTGTAGAGGAGTATAGCGGAAGATTCCGCGTTAATTAATGCAGCGCTGTGCCGGAAAAGTCACTGCAGAAGACATCCGGCTTACAACTGAATATGGAACTTTTTACAAGGGTAATTAACGAGAGTCACGGCCTGATCAGCCATGGCTCTTTTTTAATGCCCGCAACTACAAACAATCAATTTTTTTAATCACAAGGAGGATTTTATTATGGCATTTTTCAACTCAGCAGTAGGCGTACTTCAGACACTCGTTATCGCACTTGGTGCAGGTCTTGGAATTTGGGGTGTTGTAAACCTCATGGAAGGTTACGGCAATGACAACCCTGGAGCTAAGTCACAGGGCATGAAGCAGCTCATGGCCGGTGGTGGTGTTGCCCTCATCGGTACTACACTTGTTCCACTTCTTTCCGGACTTTTCTAATCCGGCCTATCACCAACAAAAATCAGGAGGGGCAGTGTAACAAGCTGCCCTTCTCTGAGAAAGGAGGCAATCGTTGGAAAGTTTGTTAGAAAAACTGACTGATTGGCTCAAAGACATGCTGGTAGGTGGAATTATGGATAATCTCACATCTACATTTTCAACTTTGAATCAGAAGATTGGAGAAGTAACAGCACAGGTAGCACAGACTCCGGACCAGTTCCAGCCTACGGTTTATAACCTGATCAGGAACTTGTCGGAGAATGTGATTCTACCCATAGCAGGAATTATTCTTACGTTTATTGCCTGTTATGAGCTGATACAGCTGGTCATTGCTCACAACAATCTGGCAAACTTTGAAACCTGGATCTTTTTCAAGTGGGTATTCAAGACCTTTGTAGCAGTAACGCTGATTACAAATACCTTTAATATCACCATGGCAGTCTTTGACGTAGCACAACATGTGGTCAATCAATCAGGATCACTTATCGCCGGAAGTACCGCAGTGGACGGTTCAACTCTGGCAACCATGCAAACCACATTGGAAGCAATGGATGTGGGGCCGCTATTTGGCATATTCCTACAGTCCTTTGCAGTGAAGTTCTTATTTGAGATTTTATCGATTCTGATCTGGGCTATTGTTTATGGTCGAATGATAGAAATCTATTTGACTATCAGTCTTGCTCCGATTCCTTTTGCGACTTTTGGCAATAGAGAGCAGAGCATGATTGGACAGAACTACCTTAGATCCCTTTTTGCACTTGGCTTCCAGGGATTCTTAATCATGGTATGCGTAGCAATCTATGCAGCCCTGGTACAGACAGTTTCATTTTCATCAGATATCATGGGCTCTTTGTGGAATGTCCTTGGTATCACATTACTTCTTGCATTCACCTTGTTTAAGACAGGTTCTATTGCAAGATCTGTATTCCACGCACATTAAGGAGGGAAAGAAATGGCATCTTATATTCCGGTGCCTCGTGATCTCACGAAGGTAAAGAGTAAAGTGGCATTCAACCTCACCAAGCGTCAGCTCATTTGCTTCTGTATAGCTGCAGCTATTGGTGTTCCTACCTTTTTCCTTTTGAAAAAGATCGGAGACTCAACCTTTGCAGCTATGGGCATGATGATTGTAATGATGCCGCTGTTTTTCTTTGCAATGTATGAAAAGAACGGACAGCCACTTGAGGTATTCTTGCATCACTTTATTCAGGCAACATTTATCAGGCCGAAAATCCGGCCTTACAAAACAGATAATTATTACGCTGCCCTGATGAGGCAGGAGAAAGCAGAGAAGGAGGTAGAAAAAATTGTTTCTGAAAGCGAAAAAAAGAGACATCGCAATGCCGGCAGGGTTATCGAGAGCAGACCAGAAAAGAGTAAGAGCCGTCATCAAAGAAGCTCAGAAAAATGATGGTGTTCCCAGAACAGCTCAGCAGAGCATTCCTTTTGACAGGATGTTTAAGGATGGCATTTGCAGAATAGGCAGCGATTATTATACAAAGACGATTCAGTTTCAGGA
The DNA here is from genome assembly GCA_947168335.1 of uncultured Butyrivibrio sp. Taxonomy (GTDB): domain Bacteria; phylum Bacillota; class Clostridia; order Lachnospirales; family Lachnospiraceae; genus Butyrivibrio. Next base: position 2,444 of record CAMVLM010000153.1, read on the forward strand.
TATCAATTATCAGCTGGCACAGCAGGAAGATCAGACAGAGATTTTTGAGGAATGGTGCAGCTTCCTGAATTTCTTTGACAGCTCGGTTCACTTTGAACTCAGCTTCATGAACATGGCTACGGATGCTGAGAAGTTTGAAAAGTCCATTGCCATACCACATCAGAACGATGGCTTTAATGAAGTCAGGGATGAGTATACCGGCATGTTAAAGCGTCAGATGGAAGCTGGTAACAACGGTCTTACCAAGACCAAGTATTTATCCTTTGGTATTCATGCAGAGTCCATGAAAGCAGCAAAACCGAGACTTATTCATATCGAGATGGATCTTCTTAACAACTTCAAGAGACTTGGTGTTCAGGCAAATACGCTAAACGGCGCAGAACGCTTAGAGCTGATTCACCAGCAGTTTCATATGGGAGATGATGAGAAGTTCTTCTTCGACTGGAAATGGCTTGTGGGAAGCGGCCTTTCTGTAAAAGACTTTGTTGCACCTGCAGGACTTAATTTCAAAAACGGCAGATTATTCCAGATGGGTAATCTCTATGGAGCCATGAGCTTCTTAAGCATCACAGCTTCTGATATCTCAGACAGAATGCTGGCAGACTTCCTTGGTATGGAGTCCAGTCAGATTGTTACAATGCATGTTCAGTCTGTAGATCAGACAGAGGCAATTAAGACGGTAAAGCATACCATTACAGAACTTGATCGAAGCAAGATTGAGGAGCAGAAGAAGGCGGTAAGAGCCGGTTATGATATGGACATTATTCCATCAGACCTTGCAACCTATGGTAAGGATGCAAAAGCACTCTTAAAGGAATTGCAGAGTCAGAATGAGCGTATGTTTCTTTTGACATTCCTGGTACTCAATACCGGAAAGACAGAGCAGGAGCTTGAGAACAACGTGTTTCAGGCAAATTCCATTGCGCAGAAACATAACTGCAATCTGGTAAGACTTAATTTCCAGCAGGAGCAGGGACTTATGAGTTCATTACCTCTTGCTTATAACGAGATCGAAATCCAGCGTGGAATGACTACAAGCTCCACAGCTATTTTTGTTCCATTTACAACGCAGGAATTATTCCAGGCAGGAGATGAGGCTTTGTATTATGGACTGAATGCCCTTTCCAACAACCTGATTATGGTTGACAGAAAGAAGCTTAAGAATCCTAACGGCCTCATCCTTGGTACTCCAGGTGCCGGTAAATCGTTCTCAGCAAAAAGAGAAATCGCAAATGCGTTTCTTGTTACAGATGATGATGTTATCATCTCAGATCCTGAGTCAGAGTACAGCGCTCTGGTAAAAAGGTTTGGCGGTCAGGTTATTAAGATAAGTCCTACCAGCAGTCAGTACATCAACCCTATGGATATCAACATGAACTATTCCGATGATGATAATCCGATTGCTCTTAAGGCGGATTTTATCTTGTCTTTGTGTGAGCTTATTGTCGGTGGAAAGGAAGGGCTTAAGCCTGTTGAGAAGACTGTCATTGACCGTTGTATTCATCAGATTTATCAGCAGTACTTCTTGAATCCTATTCCTGAGAACATGCCTCTACTTGAGGACCTTTACAATGCGCTTTTGAAGCAGGATGAGCCGGAAGCTAAGAATGTAGCAACAGCACTTGAAATCTATGTTACAGGTTCATTGAATGTGTTTAATCACAGAACTAACGTGGATATCACAAACAGACTTGTATGCTATGACATCAAAGATCTTGGTAAACAGCTGAAGAAAATCGGAATGCTTGTTGTTCAGGATCAGGTCTGGGGCAGAGTTACAGAGAACAGAAGCCAGGGTAAATCCACCAGATACTACATGGATGAGATGCACCTTCTTCTTCGTGAGGAGCAGACAGCAGCCTATACCGTAGAAATCTGGAAGCGTTTCAGAAAGTGGGGCGGTATTCCAACCGGTATCACCCAGAACGTAAAGGACTTACTTGCTTCTAAGGAAGTTGAGAATATCTTTGAGAACTCTGATTTTATCTATATGTTGAATCAGGCGGTAGGAGATCGAGCCATCCTTGCCAAGCAGCTGAATATCAGCCCTCATCAGCTCTCGTATGTCACACATTCGGGAGAAGGTGAAGGGCTTTTATTTTATGGCAATGTTATATTGCCGTTTGTGGATCGCTTCCCTAAGGATTTGGAACTCTATCGTATCATGACCACCAAGCTTGATGAGGTGGCACAGTCTCAGGAGGAGATGTAAATGAATGAAGATAAGAAGTTTTCGAAGGAAAAGTCACGGAAGAGAGCCTCCGGCAGGTATCAGAAGAAGAGTCAGGGTGAGAAGCTGAAAAGTGAAACCTCTGCTAAAAAGGCTTATGGAAAGAAGTTCCGTCATGGAAAAAAGAACCTTGAGCTTACAGCAGAGGAAAAGAAAAAAATCAAAAAGCTTCAGGTACAGGGCAGGCATAAAATACGCCGTGAGGTAGCTGAGAACGTATCCGTTCATCGTCAGATTGACAGAACGAATGAAGATCAGAATGTGGGTACAGAGGCTTTGAATAAGACTACAGCGACTGCTGAAAATACAGCAAGAACACTTCATCAGAGCCGGTATTCTAAAAAGCTTCAGAAGGATGTCAAAAAGGGCGCTGAGGAGACCACATCCACAAAGGCAGTTCAAAAGAATTACATGAAAAAGGAATTCCAGAGAGCTGCCTATAAGAAATCACAGAAAGAAGCTGCTAATCAGGTTGGAAGCATATCAAAGAAATTTGTCGATAAGGCAGAAGACCTGGTTGGCAGATTTGCAGAATGGATTCGTGAGAAGATCATGGATAATCCA
>CAMVLM010000154.1 GCA_947168335.1 uncultured Butyrivibrio sp.
AAGCTCTACACCCTTATCTGCAAGGTGCTGCTGGAGCTTGCTGTAAATCTTATATCCTTCTTCAGTTCCAAGGTGCCTTATGGGACATTCAACAAGTTTGAGATTTGCATTTATCGCTTTTCTTCTGATCTCACGGATCTGCTCTTCCTTGTTAACACCATAAACATTGGTATCAGCACCAAACTTAAGATATATATCATCAGATTCTTTTATGAGAGAAGTGGCCTCATCATAGCCCAAAATATCAGGAAGTGTTCCCCCAACGTCAGGAGACAGAGAAAGCTTTCCATCAGAGAAAGCTCCTGCTCCGGCAAAGCCTGTTGTTATTGAACAGGGCTTACATCCCATGCATTTTCCTGTTGTACGTTTGGGGCACTGTCTCTTCTCAATTGATCTGCCCTTTTCAATAATCATAACCTTGAGATCAGGTCTTTTTTCTATTAATTCATAGGCACAGAAAATCCCTCCGGGACCTGCACCAATTATAAGTACATCAACTTTTTTATCTGCCATAATTCTTCTACCTTGAGAAAATAAAATGAGGCTGTATACCCAAAATAAGTACCACAGCCTCATCATATATTCATATTCCTGTTTAAATTATTTCTTTGTAGCTTTCTTTGCAGGTGCCTTCTTAGCTGTGGATTTCTTTGCAGCAGGCTTCTTTGCAGGAGCCTTCTTAACCGGTGCCTTCTTCTCGGGTTCAGCTACTGTCTTAGCCTTACCAAGATTCTTAAGGAACTCAGCCTTTCTGAGATCACCTTCAGCTGTGATTTTACCTGAAAGGTTAGCATTAATGATGTCATTTCTTCCCTCAACAACGTCAATAAGGTCCTCAGCAGTAGTATAAACAAGGATGTCGCGGTCGAAGTACTCATAAGGCTCAACATTAATCTTGCCATCGCTTACTTCAACGTAAAAAGCGCCCTCGCCCTCTCCTGTAATATTGAACTGGAATGCTGCGTGCTCAGGAGCACCGCTCAGATCAATATCCTTAAGTGATTCTCTTACCTTTGAAACTATTTCCTCGTATGTCATTTTTTCCTCCTCCTCGTTTTGCGTATATTCCATTTTCCGGTAATATCGCATAATAGACATAAATTATTGTATCATTATCAGCGACTGTTGCTGCGATACTGCACAGGTGTCATGCCATACTTTTTCTTGAACAGTCTGTTAAAATGCTCTACATTCTGATAACCGGCTGCCTCTGCCACACGCTCAACCTTCATATTACCGTTTCGAAGAAGTATGCTTGCCTTCTTGAGGCGGATCTTCTTAACGTTCTCCCCAAAGGTCATTCCGGATTTCTCCTTGATGTATTTGGACAGATATGGCTTGGAGAGATAAAACTCTCTTGAAAGATCATCCAGTGTTACTGTCAGATAATTCTCCTGTATGTAGTTTAGTATAGCACTAATTCTCTCATCTTTGCCATCAGTTGTTGCTTTTACTTCATCAAGCTGGTTTACGGCAATTGTAAGTGCATTGATTGAGGATCTGATAATATCCTCGTCTATACCTACACCCCAGAACTTCTTGTTGTTGCAGGTAATACCCACATAGGTGCAGGCCTTTGATGATGAACCTCTTGAAAGTGCGTGCTCCTCGTAAACCGAAAGTTCATAGCTGATATTGAAGTACTGCTTGAAAGCATTACTTACAGCGTCGAGACGTCCGTTACCGTTTGCTTCAATAACGTGATCCTTGCCGGCATGTGAAATTGTAACCTCTGCAAGAATACCATTAACCTGCTTGAAGTGAACCTCGTTTACCTTGAATACTGATTCATTGTGAACATATTTATCCTCAAAGATCTGATAAATACGTCCGGGAGCAAGCTCTGCATGCTCTCTGTCTGATACATCCTTGATAGTGTAGCTGACATCGGCCTGCATTTCTTTCGGTACCATCATACCATAATTTGTCTTTAATATGTAGCTTACGCCACCTTTTCCTGACTGAGAATTAATTCTGATAACATCTCCGTCGTATTCTCTGCCAAGATCCTTGGGGTCAATAGGCAGATAAGGAACAGACCATATACCCTTGTCTTTACCAGCTTCATGCCATGCAAATCCCTTGCTGATAGCATCCTGGTGTGAACCTGAAAAAGCTGTAAATACAAGCTGTCCGGCATAAGGCTGGCGCTCGAAAATACGCATTCTTGTAAGACGTTCGTAGGTCTCACCTATCTCATTTATGTTTGAAAAATCAAGTTTCGGATCAACGCCGTGTGAGAACATGTTGAGTGCAAGAGTAACAATATCAACATTACCTGTACGCTCACCATTTCCGAAAAGTGTTCCCTCAATTCTGTCAGCACCTGCAAGGCAGCCAAGCTCGGCATCACTGATACCTGTACCTCTGTCGTTGTGCGGATGCAGTGAAAGAGTAACAGCATCACGATACTTAAGATTTCTGTGAATGTACTCAACCTGTGTTGCAAAAACATGAGGCATTGCAATCTCAACAGTTGTAGGAATATTGATAATGACTTTATTATCCTTTTCAGGCTTCCATACATCCAGAACTGCGTTGCAGACTTCTACAGCATAATCAACCTCTGTTCCGGGGAAACTCTCGGGAGAATACTCAAATGAGAAATTGCCCTTGGTCTCTTTTGCGAGTTTATCAAGAAGCTTTGCTCCATCAATTGCTATCTGCTTCACATCCTCTTTATTCTTCTTGAAAACCTGCTCTCTCTGAGCAACAGAAGTTGAGTTGTAAAGGTGAATGATTGCGCGGGGCGCACCCTTTACAGCTTCAAAGGTTCTCTTTATGATGTGCTCTCTTGCCTGTGTCAGAACCTGAACTGTTACATCATCAGGAATCATGTTCTTTTCAATAAGCGTTCTTGCAAACTCGAACTCTGTCTCTGATGCAGCGGGAAATCCAATCTCAATTTCCTTAAATCCAAGCTTTACAAGCATTGTGAAGAATTCAAGTTTTTCATCCAGGCTCATAGGCTCTATAAGTGCCTGGTTGCCGTCTCTAAGATCAACACTGCACCAGATAGGCGGATGATCAAGGTAATCCTTTTTTACCCAGTCATATGAGATTGTCGGTGGCATGAAATACTGTTTCTGGTACTTCTGGTAATTCTTCATAATGCTCCTCCTGGTAGTAAAAATATAGTCATTAAATTCATGTGCGTATTTAATAAAATAATAAAAATCATCAACATATGTTGATGATTTTTATTTTAACACTAATATTAATTCTTTACAGTGACGATTTTAATCAGTTTTATTGATTTATTTTAATCTCATTTCACTTTTATCGTGGTGATTCTTATAGGAACAGTCTTGTTGTTTTTTAGATAAATGCCTGTTACTCCTTCATAATCATCCTTATTAAAAGTGATTTTAAGTTTTTTCTTTGCCCGGAACTCAATATCGTCAACGTAAATATGTCCCTTGAATTTTGAGGAAAAACAGGCAACATTTATATCAGCCCACAGATCATATACCTTATTGGTATTTATAGCATTTTTTATCTCCACACCTTTTGAATTCCAGGTTGATCCATAATTCTCCATCGGGAGATTTTTGATTGTGATCCTGTAGAATTTTCCGGTCCTGGCAAGTTTAACCATTCCTTTAGGCGCGGCAGTCCTGTTTCCATTGGTGTCGCAGAGGCGTACCTTTACGCCACTTGCAGTATTTATGACATCCACATATTTTTTGGGAATAACAGTGTAATAAAGAACCCCCGTAGTTTTATCGCAAACTGCAAGGCAGGGTTTTACCACAACTTCCGCATCCTTTGATGTAAGAGACTTCTGAGGAACATATACCACAACTGATGATTTCATACTGGTGGTAACCTTTGAAAAAGTCGTAAAACCGATTTCAAAGTCGTATCCGTTTTTCCTGTAACCCTTGGACCAGGTTTTTCCATCAAACTTTGCCGTTATTCTCGCTGCCTTGTTCGGCGGCTTTTTGGCTTTTTTTGCAGCATATGAAACATCATAAGTGCAAAAAACCGAAGCCATCACAAGAATAATGGCCAATACAGATCTGCACAGTTTCTTAAATTGCTGCCTTTTCTCAGTCATAAGGAAAAATCCTTCTTTCGTCAGATTTCTTTCTTCCAAAGTCCATGGAGGTTACAGAATTCATAAGCTGCAACGGCTTTCTCGCCATCGGCAAGTATGAACTCAGCGCAGGGCTTCTCATCAGGTTTAAGATCCTTCTGCATAAAGCCCTTGTCAGTCTCAAGCCAGATGTACTGAATATAATGATTTTCCATCATGGGATGCTCTACTTCGCCAACCTGAACGGTTACCTTGTTGCCGTCTACAGTAACAACAGGCACATGTTTTTCATGCGCACCGTCTGATGTGCCGGGGATAAGCTCTTTCATAGGCTCTCCGCAGCATACCGGATTACATGCAGCACTGTTGATCTTGATAACGAAACTTCCGCATTTCTCGCACTTATAGAACTTCATAAATAACCTCCTTATTTTTTAAATCACCCTTTTCACAAGGGAGGTGATTAATAATTTTCAGCTTTAATCTGGAAATATGCCTGTGGATGATTACATACAGGACAGATTTCCGGTGCTTCGGGACCTATAACGATGTGTCCGCAGTTACCGCACTGCCAGATACAATCACCGTCTCTTGAAAAGACAATCTTATCTTCAATATTTTTAAGAAGCTTTCTGTAGCGCTCCTCATGCTCCTTCTCGATTGCAGCGACGCCTTCGAAAAGTTCGGCAATTTCATCAAAGCCCTCTTCTCTTGCAGTCTTTGCAAATGAAGGATACATCTCCTGCCATTCATAGGCTTCGCCTTCAGCTGCTTCTTTCAGATTATCTATTGTGCTTCCGATTCCGGTCAGAATCTTGTACCAGATTTCAGCATGCTCCTTTTCATTTGCGGCGGTCTCAGCAAATATGTTGGATATCTGAACAAATCCATCCTTTTTCGCCTTGGAAGCAAAAAAAGTATACTTGTTTCTTGCCTGTGATTCCCCTGCAAAGGCCTCCTCTAAATTTTTCTCGGTCTGGGTTCCTTTAAGATCCTCAGCCCGGCATCTCCACTTGTTGTTTTCAGCCATATACAATCTCCCTTCTGAAACGATAGTTTCCGCGTTTTTTCTAAATACCCCCCTTAAAATTTAATTGTACATATATCGTTTCGC
>CAMVLM010000155.1 GCA_947168335.1 uncultured Butyrivibrio sp.
TTTGCGTTGCAATTATTCTTGCTGACTTAGAGCTTGATAAGGAGACTATCGCAGCAGGCCTTCTTCATGATGTTGTAGAGGATACTATTTATACCAAGGAACAGGTTGAAGAGCAGTTTGGCGCAGACGTTGCACTTCTTGTAGACGGTGTTACAAAGCTGCAGGGACTGGAGCTTTCAGGCGATTATGCCAAGAAGACTCCTGACCAGATGGAAATGCAGGCTCAGAATCTGCGTAAGATGTTCCTTGCCATGGCGAAGGATATAAGAGTAATTCTTATTAAACTTGCGGACAGACTTCATAACATGAGGACATTAAAACATATGCCTCCTGAGAAGCAGCAGAGAATTGCCCAGGAGACATTGGATATTTACAGTCCTATCGCCGGAAGACTTGGTATCAGTAAGATCAAGATTGAGCTGGATGATCTTTCTTTAAAATATCTTGAGCCGGATATTTATTATGATCTGGTTAAGAGAGTTGCGCAGCGTAAGGTTGAGCGCGAAAAATATGTAGAAGAAATCTGTGAAGAGGTCAGAAGCCATATTGTTGCTGCCGGTATTCCCGGAGAGGTAAACGGCAGAGTTAAGCATTTCTTCAGTATCTACAAGAAAATGCATAATCAGGGTAAGTCACTTGAACAGATCTATGATCTTTTTGCAGTAAGAATAATTGTTGATTCAGTTAAAGATTGTTATGCGGCTCTGGGTGTAATCCATGAGATGTATAAGCCAATACCTGGCAGATTTAAAGATTACATCGCTATGCCCAAGCCCAATATGTACCAGTCACTTCACACGACTCTTATAGGCACATCGGGACAGCCTTTTGAGATTCAGATAAGAACCTATGATATGCATAGGGCTGCTGAATACGGTATCGCTGCCCATTGGAAATATAAGGAAGCCTCTGACGGCAAACATGTTGAGGGCCAGGAAGAGGAGAAGCTTACATGGCTTCGCCAGATTCTTGAATGGCAACAGGACATGTCAGATAACCAGGAATTCATGAACCTTCTGAAGAGTGATCTGAATCTGTTCTCAGAGGATGTTTACTGTTTCACTCCCAATGGCGAGGTAAAGAACCTTCCTGCGGGCTCAACACCTATTGATTTTGCATATTCAATTCACAGCGCTGTCGGTAATAAGATGATTGGTGCCAAGGTAAACGGTAAGCTTGTTCCAATCGATTATCGTATACAGAATGGTGACAGAATAGAGATTCTTACCAGCCAGAATTCCAAGGGCCCCAGCAGAGACTGGCTCAGTATTGTTGGCAGTACATCCACCAAGAATAAGATCAATCAGTGGTTTAGAAATGAGTTCAAGGAGGAGAATATCTCCAAAGGTAAAGAACTTTTGCTTGAGCACTGTAAATCCAAGGGTATTGATCTGTACAGCGTGATGAAGACCGAGTATCAGGAGCTTATCGTAAGAAAGTACGGCTTCCACAGCTGGGATGCTGTTCTTGCTGCAGTAGGTCACGGCGGTCTTAAAGAGGGTCAGGTTGTTAACAAACTCCTGGAACTTTATGAGAAGGACCATAAGCAGAACATGACTGATGAGGAGGTGCTTGCAGCGGTTGCTGAGACAGGTGTTACTCCCAGAGTCAGCAGCAGTGGCAGTGCCATCATCGTAAAGGGAATACATGACGTTGCAGTGCGTTTTTCCAAGTGCTGTAATCCTGTTCCCGGAGATCCGATCGTGGGATTTGTAACAAGAGGACGAGGCGTTTCTATTCACAGAAGAGACTGTGTCAATGTTGCCGCTATCCAGAAAGAGGATAGGACCAGACTTATTGAAGCCAGATGGGAAGCAAGAGCACCCGGAGAGAAATATGTTGCAACCATTAATATATTTGCAAACAACAGATCCGGACTTCTTGCGGATGTATCAAGGGCTCTTACAGAAAAGAATGTGGATATTATTTCCATGAACACCAGAACCAGTAAGCAGGGACTTGCAACTATGGAAACAGCATTCCAGGTTACAAGCAGAGAGGAGCTTGGTGAGATAGTAGATAAGATTCGTAACATCGACAGTGTTATCGATATAGAGAGAACTTCAGGCTAAACTGTTATGATTCGGATGTCAGCAGTGCACGCACAGTGCGGCTGTCATCTGAAAGGTAACGGGATGAAATGCAAAGTTTATATGGTGAGGTAATATGACAGAAAAAGAGATTGGAAAAGCGGCAGTTGGTTCTATGCTCCTTGGAATGGTGCAGACTAACTGCTATTTTGTTTATAAAGAGGATGGAAAGGACCATCATCCCGGAGTACAGCATGATGAGGAGACTCCATGCATATTTTTTGACCCTGCAGACAGAGGTGTGATGATATATGAGGAGCTCAGGGAACGTGGTTTTAAGGTTGAGGCAATATACCTGACACATGCTCATTTTGATCACATAGGCGGTGCGGATAAACTTAAGGAGCTTTCCGGGGCGAAGATTTATGCTTATGAAAAAGAAATGAAGGTATGTCAGGATCCTTATTATAATCTGTCTTCTGACTTTGGAATGACGCTGACTGTTGATCCGGATGAGTATCTTGAGGACGGTGCGGAATGTGAGGCTGCAGGCTTAAAGTTCAGGCTGATTGCAACGCCCGGTCATACAGAAGGAAGCTGCTGCTATTATTTTAAGGATGATGATATCCTTATAAGCGGTGATACATTATTTGAGGGATCAGTAGGAAGAACTGATTTACCGGGAGGATCTATGAGTACCCTTGTCAGATCCTGCAGGGAGAAGCTTTTTACACTTCCTGATAAGACCATTGTATATCCGGGACATGGTCCTGCAACTACCATAGGTTACGAAAAACAATACAATAGCTACGTTTAGTGTGACCATTTGGGAGTGATGTATATATAGTTTTTTTCAATTTATCTATAGAATAAATGTATTACAATTTAATTGCGTTTGGATATAAAATAATATTTGTGTGTATTAGAAATAAGGATTTTTAATAGATGATTTTAGTTGAGATTAGTGAGGATAGATTTAAATATGACATTCATTCTCTGGTGAAGGCTTTTTATCCTGCAGAGGATGTGCAGGTGCTGACCAGGGAGGAGATTGCTGATAAGGGTATCGGGTTCTGCAATGGTGAAAAGTCTGATGCTGTAAATGAAGGAAGCTCTGAAGAGGGCAATAAGAATGAATATGAGCTGGGTATACGAATAGAGCTTGCAACAAAAGATGGCAGAATTGGAATGGAGGTTCTGCATGACGGAGAGGTTGTATCATCTGTAAATGCTGAGTGTGACAGGGAGAATGAAAATGCAAAAGAAGCTGACAGCTCTACAAACGGAAGCAGTGCTTCTTTGATGACACCCAAGAATGCACTTAAGCAGCTTATGTACCGGGAGCTTTGCAAAGAAGCAAAACGGGAGCTTCCCTGGGGTTCACTTACTGGAATCCGTCCTACAAGAATTCCAATGCAGATGCTTTATGAGAACAGATCAGAATCGGAAATCCGCGATTACATGCGCGGAACTTTTTTCGTATCGGAAGAAAAGATCGATCTTGCATATAACATTGCAGTTCGTGAGAAGAAGATTCTTGATGATATAGATTATGACGGGAATTATAGTATTTATCTGGGAATTCCCTTCTGCCCGACAACCTGTCTGTATTGTTCTTTTACATCTTTTCCGATTGCTACATGGAAGAAAACTGTAGACACATATCTTGGATGTCTGAAAAAAGAGATAGATTACGTGGCAGAAGCTTTTGCCGGCAAGAAGGTTAATTCAGTTTATATTGGCGGCGGAACGCCTACTACGCTTGAACCTGATCAGATGAGAAGACTCATCGGATATCTTGGTGAAAAGATAGATCTTTCAAGCTGCAGAGAGTTTACTGTTGAATCAGGAAGACCAGATTCAATAACAAGAGAAAAGCTTCGTGCCATGAAGGAGTGTGGAGTAGACAGAATTTCCGTCAATCCTCAGACTATGAGCAATGAAACTTTAAAGAGGATCGGAAGACAGCATACGGTTGAGCAGTTTATTGAAGCCTACAACACAGCAAGGGAAGAGGGGTTTGATAACATAAATATGGATATAATCCTTGGACTTCCCGGTGAAAAGGAAAGTGATGTCATGCACACCATGGAAGAAATCGGAAAGCTCCGTCCCAATGATCTTACAGTTCATTCACTTTCTGTAAAGCGAGGTTCAAGACTTGCGGAACATATAAGAAATAATGGATATTTCCTTGAAGGCGATACAGGAAGGATGATGGATATTGCAAGAAAAGGTGCGGCAGAAATGGGGCTGACACCTTATTATATGTATCGTCAGAAGAATATATCCGGTAATCTTGAGAACACCGGATATGCCGAAGAGGGGAAGGCAGGTATCTACAATATTCTGATGATGGAGGAGGTTCAATCCATAGTTGCGCTTGGCGCAGGAACTGTAACCAAGAGGGTTTACGGTGATGGCAGAATTGAGAGATGTGACAACGTCAAGGACGTGAAGCTTTACATAGAAAAAATCGATGAGATGATAGACAGAAAGAGAACTCTGTTTAATTCATAAAGCTTACTTAATGGGGGGAATTAATTTTGTTGGAGAGAAATAATGCAGAAAAATGAGAGCAGAAGAGACCTGTTAACCAAGACACCTATACCGAAGCTGATACTGTCAATGTCGGTGCCAACCATAATAAGCATGCTTGTTACGGCTATTTACAATACGGCAGATACATTTTTCGTTGGCAGGATATCCACTTCGGCGACGGCCGCTGTCGGCATTGTATTTACGGTAATGGCACTTGTTCAGGCAATAGGCTTTTTTTGTGGGCATGGTTCCGGGAACTATCTTTCAAGAATGCTCGGAGCGGGCAATCATAAAGAGGCTGATGAAATGGCTTCCACCGGATTTGCACTTGCAATAATCATCGGAATAGTCATTGCGGTTGTTGGTAATCTTTTTATCAGTGACCTTGCATATATGATCGGTGCCACTGAGACGACACTTACGGATACCGAAAACTACATGAGAATCATCCTTATTGGTGCTCCCTTCATGATCGGTCAGTTTGTTATCAATAACCAGCTGAGGTTCCAGGGAAGTGCTGTATATG
>CAMVLM010000156.1 GCA_947168335.1 uncultured Butyrivibrio sp.
CGTGAGAGAGCAGAGTCTCTTGGATACACGGTTGTTGATCCTCCGTCAATTATTGCGACTCACCTTACTGAAGTTATTCGTAATCATATTGCAGAGCTTCTTACAAGACAGGATGTTCAGAACCTTGTCAACAACCTCAGGGAAAACAATCCTGCACTTGTGGAAGAGCTTACGCCCAAGCTTATGTCGCTTGGTGAAATTGAAAAGGTACTGCAGAATCTTCTTGTGGAAGGAATATCCATCAGAGATCTTGTTACCATATTTGAAACTCTTGCAGATTACGCACCTTCAACTCATGACAGTGATATTTTGACAGAATATGTCAGACAGAGTTTAAGAAGAGCTATTTCCAGCAAGTATTTCTATCCGGGTGAGACCACAAGTGTCATTACCCTTGACCCTAAGATTGAGCAGGAAATCATGGCTTCCGTTAAACAGACGGAAACAGGAGCATATATTACCCTTGATCCTGCAAGAACCAAAGCTATTCTTAAGTCTGTGGGCGAGCAGGCCAAGAAACTTGAAGATGCCGGAAGGGTACCGATTATAATGACATCTCCTATAGTTCGTATGTACTTTAAGAAGATGACAGAAGATTATTACAAAGATTTGATTGTTCTTTCATATAACGAAGTGGAACCTAATGTTGAAATGCAGTCAGTTGGGATGGTAGCAGCATAATATGATCATAAAAAAATACACCGGAAAAACTGAATCAGAGGCTACGGAAATAGCCAAAAAGGAACTTGGGGACAATATAGTTATAATGAATGTTCGCCCGGTTAAAAAAAGTGGATTTTTTGCCATTTTTGCACCGCCGAGGATAGAAGTGACTGTGGCGTTGGAGGATGAACCATCAAAGGTTACAAGACCCATAAGACCCATCAATACTCAACAGGCTAAAAACGCAAAAGCATCAGGCTCATCTTCGGGGTCAATGGCTGATAAACTGCTTAAGGCGCAGGAACAGGGAGAAATTCCGCCCCTTAAAGTCGGAGGTAATGCGGGACTTTACAAGCCGGAGCCTCCCAGGGAAAAGCCCGCTGTTATTCAGGATGACAGCAGTGTTATCGAGGAAAAACTTGACAGTCTTCACAACCTCATAGAGAAGAATATCAAAAATGAGAAAGAGGACGAAAGGGAGACAGAAAGCATTTTTGATGAGCCTTCAGAAGACAAAAACACAATCTCTGAAGAGACTATGAACTTTGTAAAAGTTCTCTACAACACACTTATTGAAAATGAAGTCGATGAGATTTATGCAAACCAGCTCACTGATGAAGTCGAGAAGGTAAGTAAGCCCAATATACCAATGGAGTATGTACTTGCAAGTGTTTATCAGAAGATGGTACTGAAATTCGGTACGGCTGATGTGATAAAAACTCCTTCAGATGGCCCCATTGCCGAAATTTTTATCGGCCCCACAGGTGTTGGAAAGACAACAACAATTGCAAAGCTGGCTTCAGAGCTTCGCATAAACAAGAAAAAGAAGGTTGCACTTTTGACAGTGGACACCTACAGAATAGCAGCTGCGGATCAGCTCAGAACTTATGCCACCATAATGGAGATTCCTTTCCGAGTTATATATTCAGGGGATGAGATCAAACAGGCGGCAGAAGATTTTAAGGATTATGATTACCTCATGGTTGATACCGCAGGTCACAGTCTCCACAACGAGGAGCAGAAGCAGACTATGATCGGCTTCATTCATGCCCTTGAGGAAGTTGTTGATACTGAAAACTATCTGGTGCTCAGTGCTACAACAAAGTACAGGGATCTTATTGAGATAGCTGACGGATACTCTGAACTTGTTAAATACAAGCTCATTTTCACCAAAATGGATGAGACCAGTTCCGCAGGCAATCTCTACAACATACATATGCACACCGGGGCGCCCATGTCCTATATTACAAACGGACAGAATGTTCCCAGTGACATAGCAGTTTTTGACGCGCAACGAAGTGTAAAGAGTCTTTTGGGCGGCAATTAGTGTCGTAAGAAAAATAGTCGACATTTGCACGGATTTTTACTAAAATAGAAGCTAGGATATATTATGGATCAGGCTGAACAGCTTAGAAAAATTATAAAAGCAGAAAATGCGCCAACCAGGCCTCTTGCAAGAATAATTACAGTTACCAGTGGCAAGGGTGGCGTCGGAAAGTCCAATGTGGCGATTAACCTTGCCATACAGTTTCGAAGAATGGGTCAGAGAGTTATCATTCTGGATGCGGATTTTGGACTTGCAAATATAGAGATTATGTTTGGTACGGTTCCCAAACACAATCTGAGTGATTTGATTTATCAGGGGAAAAATATCAAGGATATTATTACCTGGGGACCGGAAGGTGTAGGATTTATTTCAGGTGGCTCCGGAATATCAGGCATGTACAATCTGAGCAGGGACTACCTGGTTTATATTATTGTTAATCTGGCAGAGCTGGATGCTATAGCAGATACAATTATTATTGATACGGGTGCAGGAATATCCAGTGCGGTTATGGAATTTCTGGTGGCAAGCGGAGAGATAATTCTTGTTACGACACCGGAGCCCACATCAATAACTGACTCGTATTCATTACTTAAGGCTCTGAACCAGCAGCCCAGGTTTTCCAAGGAGAACACCATGATCAAGGTGGCCTCCAACAGGGTTGCTACAGAAGAGGAGGGACAGCAGCTTTTTAATAAGCTCAATGCTGTTGTGGCCAGATATTTAAAGCTGCCGCTTACATATTTGGGAGCAATTCCACAGGATCAGATGCTGGCGCGAGGAGTGATGCAGCAGTCACCGGTTTCAATTCAATATCCGAATTCGAAATCATCAAAAGCATTTGAACGAATTGCAAGAGATCTGACTGCCGGTGGAACTACAGATATTATCAAACCAAGAGGTATGGCGGCGTTTTTCTCACATATCATTACAGGCCGTAAATTGAATGAAAAAGGTTCATAATTAAAGGTAAGAGGGGTACCTGAAGATGCTTGCGGATTACATTGCGCCCGGTAACAAGATTGAATTAAAGGCAATCGGCAAGGTCTGGATGGACGAGGACAGTCGGACAAAGCGAATCCATCTGAGTAAGATCACAGATATTGTCTCTGATGACAGGATAGAAGTACTGATGCCCATGGATAAGGGAAAACTGGTACTGCTTCCTGTGGATGGAGAGTATAATCTGTGTTTTTACAGTCAGAGAGGACTGTTCCAGTGTTTCGGACGGATCGTTGACCGATACCGAAGTAATAATGTTTATATTCTGGTGCTCGATCTGTTGAGTAACCTGCAGAGAATGCAGAGACGAGAGTATTACAGATTCAGTTGTGCGCTGGAATTAAAGTCCAGGATTTTTTCTGAGGAGGAGATCGAATCCATCAGGAGAAATTGGGGACTGGTATTAGGAGCAAACAAGCCTTTGCAGAGAAGTGTGATCGTAGATATAAGCGGAGGCGGTTTACGCTTTGTTGCAAACTTCCAGTATGAGGAAGGAAGCACGATATATTGCTCATACAGACTACCGGGCAATATTAATAACGTTGAATATGAAATGGTGTGCAATGTACTTAGGGTACAGGAACTCGAAAACAGGCCAGGGTTGTATGAGCACCGCATACAATACGCCTACATTGACGAATCTTCCAGAGAAGATATCATACATTTTATCTTTGAGGAAGAACGAAAAATTAGAAAGAAGCAAAACTAAATGTCGAAAAAAATTTTATTAGTTGATGACTCTGCACTCATGAGAACCGTCCTTAGTGATATTATAAACTCAGATTCTAGATTTCAGGTTGTAGATAAGGCCAAAGACGGTGTAGAAGCTCTTGAGATTTTAAAAACAAAAACATTCGTGTATATGGATATGGCGCATTCATCCTGCTAAGGAATTTTGGCCTGATGATACTATTACACGTCCCATTCACATTTGATAATTTATTTTTCTACGCATATGAGTGGATGAGTGTCTTTTCAATAGCATTTATGTTATTGTACAATGGAAAGAGAGGACATGGTAATGGAAAAATCTTTTACTACTTTTATCCATTGCATGTATATGTATTGTACGTACTATCGATTCTAATTTACGCGGTGACCAGATGAATTTACTAGCTGCTGTAGATGAAATGAAGGCCGGCCTGGTAACAAATCTTAATGAGCACTGGAAGGAGCAGCAGGAGCAGAAACGGCAGATGGCGCAGATTGCTCATGATTTGAAGACACCTCTTACAATAATTAGGGGCAATGCAGACCTGCTTCTGGAAAATGAAAGTGATGCAGAAAAGATTGAATCAGCTCAGGCAATTATTAATAACTCAGAGCGTATTGCACGTAGCATTTTAGAGATACTGGAGAAGGATAAACAACAGGGAGGTGTACATGAATAAGATTAAATTGTTAGCACTGGGGATAACATTGATATTATCTATCACAGCTTGTGGAAAAGCACAGGATGCCGACGAGGCGGAGGATAGCCAAGCTGTGGGGGAAGCAGTAACAGAAAAGGCAGATGATTTAAAAGCAGAAGATAAGGATGCCTCAGAAGAGAAAAATGAAGACAGCACAGAAAAATCCAATAGCGAAAAAACTAAAACAGAAGAAAGCGAGCAGGAAAAGGTGGAGCTAGAAAAAGTAGAACCTGGACAAGATACAACAGCAGATAGATTCAAGGAGGGAGACTTCTCAGTTCCTGAAATAGATGATATAAGCAGAGAAGACAGCCATAACACAGTGATAGTGATGGTGAAAGAAGGAACTGAGGAGAGCCAAATCCAGCAGATTTGCGATGCCTATAATCTGGAAATAAAGTACAGCTACGATACGATATCAGGATACTCCCTTTCATCCCAAAAGGAATTAACAGACAAAGAATTAAATGAACTTATAAAATCCATAAATGAATACAACTTTGTTCTCAGTGCTGAAAAGGACTATATAGTTAACCTGGACGAAAGCGAAGCCCACTAGAATCGGACCAACGATGAAAATATAATCATGAATAAAGTTTTAGAATTTTAGTAAAAATTGTTGCGCAACATAATCGTGTATGCTACAATCAAGAAAAATTGTGAAGAAAGGAGGGCGTGTCATGATGAACAAT
>CAMVLM010000157.1 GCA_947168335.1 uncultured Butyrivibrio sp.
AGCTCTGATACACAGAGTGATTCGGCAAACAGCGCTTCATCCTCATCATCTGCACCGGCGGAAAACAGTTCCTCGGCAGCATCATCTTCATCATCATCTGCACCGGCAGCTCCTGCAGGATCAGCTACCGGACAGAATATTGCAAATTACGCCTGCCAGTTCGTAGGTAATCCCTATGTGGCAGGAGGTACCAGCCTTACAAATGGTGCGGATTGCTCCGGATTTGTTTATTCGGTTTACAAGGCTTTTGGAATCAGTGTGCCAAGATCATCATATTCACAGGCAACATTCGGCAGAGAGGTTTCCTATGACAATGCTCAGGCGGGAGATGTTATCTACTATGGCGGTCATGTGGCAATTTATCTTGGCGGTGGCAGAATAGTGCATGCCAGCACGGCCCGTACAGGTATCAAGTATGAGAATGCCACTTACAGAACAATTTTGACTATCAGAAGATTTATATAGTTTTTCATCAGGAGGAATGACTTGGAGTGGAGTAAACTTCTTTGCGGAGACAGGATACGACCAATTGCAAAAAGAGAAGGATCTACGGATCTTAGAAGTGAATTTGAAAAGGATTATCACAGGATAATCGGAAGTGCTTCTTTCAGAAGACTTCAGGATAAAACTCAGGTTTTCCCGCTGGATCAGTCGGACTTTATCAGAACCAGGCTGACCCATTCACTTGAGGTTTCTTCTTTTTGTAAATCCCTTGGACAGAATATTGCAAGGAAAATACTGACTGATATCGGTGATGAATCTTTTTTGCCCTCATATCAGCAGGACATATGCGACATACTGCAGTGTGCGGGACTCCTTCATGATATAGGTAATCCTCCCTTTGGGCATTTTGGCGAGACTGTGATAAGGGAATGGTTTAAGGAAAACTTATCACAGCTTTCTTATGAAAAAGAGGATGGTACAACCGTTGGCTTAACGGAGTATTTAAATGAGCAGATGCAGGGCGATTTTCATAACTTTGAGGGTAATACCCAGGCTCTGAGGGTTGTGACCAAGCTTCATTATCTTGTTGATGAGCACGGAATGAATCTCAGCAAGGCTCTTCTTGCGACAATCATCAAATATCCGGTTTCTTCTCTTGAGGTGAATAAAAAGAGCGATGATATATGCTGCCACAAGATGGGGTATTACTATGCTGACAGGGAGCTCTTTAAGGAAATAGAGGATTCATGCGGATTAAATGGCAGAAGACATCCGCTGACATATATTCTTGAGGCCGCGGATGATATAGCTTACAGAACCGCGGATATTGAGGATGCTTACAAGAAGGGATGTATAAGCTACGATCTTCTCGTAAGGGAGCTTGAGAATCATGTCTGCGTGGATCAGTCGGATAAAGCGTACAGACAGCTGATAGAGACACTTAAATACAGATACGGCAAGGGAATAGAAAGGGGAGTCAGTGATCCAGGCGGATATGCTGTGCAGAACTGGATTGTGGCGGTTCAGGGTAAACTGATTTCTTTTGCTACAGAAAGTTTTGCGGAACATTATAGTGGCATAATGGATGGAAGCTTCGGAAGTGAGCTGCTGGATGGTACTGAAGGCAAACATATAGTTGATGCATTAGGCGCTATTGCGATTAAATATGCGTTTAATTCCGAACAGATCTTAAAAATTGAAGTAAGTGCTGATCAAATTCTTACATATTTACTGGACAGATTGGTGCCTGCTGCAATATACTACGATACATCAAGAAAACTTCGACCGATAGATTCCAGAATGATTTCATTTATTTCGGATAATTATAAGACCATATATCATGTTTATTCAGAAGGAAAAAGTGATGCTGAAAAGCTTTATATGAGACTGCTTCTGGTTACTGATTATGTATGCGGTATGACAGACAGTTATGCCAAGAGATTGTATCAGGAGTTAAATGGTCTTGTCTGATTTTTGTTTTGTAGTAATATGGGAGCAGATGCTTTTTATGTTCCTGTAGATTTTTATATAGAAAGAGGAAAAGATGGCAAGAGAAATGGTAGTAGTGCTGGACTTTGGCGGTCAGTATAAACAGCTGATTGCAAGAAGAGTCCGTGAGTGCAATGTTTATTGCGAAATTCACCCTTATAACATTGGGCTGGATAAGATTAAGGAGATGAATCCCAAGGGTATTATCCTGACCGGTGGACCTAACAGTGTCTTTGGTGATAAGGCGGTTCTTTGTGAGAAGGAGCTGTATGAGCTTGGAATTCCTGTATTGGGAATTTGCTATGGTGCTCAGATGACAGCATTTTTAAATGGCGGAGAGGTTAAGACTGCTCCTGTCAGTGAATATGGTAAGACAGAAACTTTCCTTAATCCTGAGTCAAAACTTTTTGCAGGCATTGATGTTAAGGATGAGAGTGAAAAGACACTTCTTGATGGCTATGGAATGGCTGAAGGCGATACTGCTGTTTTGAAGAATTCCAAGGGAGAATATATTGTTTCAACCTGGATGAGCCATACTGATTATATAGCTAAGGCGCCTGAAGGATTTGCCATTACAGCTTATACAGACAACTGTCCTGTGGCGGCTATGGAGAATGCTGAGCGTAAGATTTATGCGGTTCAGTTCCATCCTGAAGTTATGCATTCCCAGAGAGGAACACAGATGCTTCGCAACTTCGTATACAAGGTTTGCGAATGCGCCGGTGATTGGAAGATGTCTGATTTTGTTGAGAGAAGTATCAATGAGATCAGGGAAAAGGTAGGAAACGGTAAGGCACTGTGTGCTCTTTCCGGCGGTGTTGATTCTTCTGTTGCTGCCGTTCTTATGAGCAAAGCTATCGGCAAGCAGCTTACATGTGTGTTTGTAGATCATGGTCTTCTTCGTAAGAATGAAGGTGATGAGGTTGAGGCTGTATTTGGTCCTGATGGTGCGTATGATCTGAATTTCATTCGCGTAAATGCGCAGGATAGATTCTATGAAGCGCTTAAGGGTGTAGAGGAGCCTGAACAGAAGAGAAAGATTATCGGTGAGATGTTCATCCGTGTATTTGAGGAAGAGGCTAAGAAAATAGGTGCCGTTGATTTCCTTGTACAGGGAACAATCTATCCTGATGTTGTAGAGAGCGGAATCGGTGAGGGCGCAGTTATAAAGTCTCACCACAACGTGGGCGGACTTCCGGATTATGTTGATTTCAAAGAAATTATCGAGCCTCTTCGTATGCTCTTTAAGGATGAGGTAAGAGCTTCCGGACTTGAGCTTGGTATACCGGAGCATCTGGTATTCCGTCAGCCTTTCCCCGGCCCCGGACTTGGTATTCGTATCATCGGAGAAGTTAATGCAGAGAAGGTAAAGATAGTTCAGGATGCTGATGCAATCTACCGTGAGGAAATTGGCAAGGCCGCAGATGCGTATAAGAAGGAAAACGGACATATGCCTTCATGGATGCCTGCACAGTACTTCGCAGCGCTTACAAATATGCGTTCAGTTGGTGTAATGGGAGATTTCCGTACATACGACTACGCTGTAGCACTTCGTGCCGTAAATACATCAGATTTCATGACTGCTGACGCTTCCAACATTCCGTGGGAGGTTCTGCAGACAGTAATGAATCGTATAATCAATGAGGTTAAGGGAGTCAACAGAGTAATGTACGATCTCACCAGTAAGCCTCCGGGAACAATCGAACTTGAATAAAATAACATGTGTTATTAAACAAAGCCCCAGAAGCGCCTATGCGCTTCTGGGGCTTTGTTGTTACACTGGTTGAATTCGTCAGAGTCTAATCCTTAAGGCATAACCGTATGGGAATCAATACGGTTAGAAATCTCTTTACTTTTTTTCTGTGTTGTTATATATTGTCACTTGTATTTCAAGATAGTTCTTTTCAAAGTTCGTTTTGAAATGGCTGTTCTTTCTGGGACAGCTTGGTAATTCCCAAAATAATAGATAAAGAAGGGGCAAAAGAAGACGGCTTACGTGAGAAGTAGTTTTTTTGAGCTGCTATTCCCGTAGTGACATGCATGATATTTATGGTATCTACGTGAGATGTTGCTCTTGATTCTCGTGGTTCACGTAGAAATAGGTAGATATCTGGATGATTTACGTGATGAGAGGCTTGTTTACAAGAGCGTATCACGTAGAATGCCTGATGTATCATAGCGGCACTACGTGATAACAGTCAAAAGATAAAGCGGGGGCACGTAGAACTGAAAAAGGAGTTTGGTGATGCAGGATTACAAGGAAGAATTGGAAAAACAAATACATGAGATAGATGCTCTAATAACCCAAATTGATAAGAATGCGTTAAGGGTAAAAAGCTTGAGCAATTGTGGAATTGCAATAAGTAAGAGTAACGGGAAAGACCAGTATTACTGGGTAGACAAGCTCGCACAAAAGCGGAAGTATGCGAGAATCGAAGAAATGGACAAGCTGAAGAAGGTGGCACAGCGAGATTATGAAACGCTACTTAAAAAGAAACTTGTGAGAATCAGAAATGATATTTGGGAGTTTTTAAAGCTCTATGATATAAAGTCACTTGAAAATGTGTATATGGGCATGGCAGATGCAAGGAAAAAGCTTGTTACACCGATCATTGAACCTCTGGAAATATATGTTGAGAATTGGAAAAAAGAAATCTACGAGCCGATGGAAATTAATGAAAGTGTTACAGAGTTTTTTTCAAACAATGGAATAAGGGTAAGATCAAAATCTGAGCTGATAATAGCCAATATGCTGGAACAAAGTGGCATTCCATACCGGTATGAATACCCACTTACACTTAAGGGCATGGGAGCAGTAAGGCCAGATTTTACATGCCTTAATATCCGAACTAGAAAGGAATATATCTGGGAACATTTTGGAATGATGGATAACATAGCTTATGCAAACAAGAATATAGTTAAGATAGTGGCATATGAGCAAAGTGGATATTTTCTGGGGAAAAATATGATCATGACATTTGAGACTTCTCAACATGCCATCAGTTCTAATATAATAAAGGCTATGATTAAAGAATATCTAGTTTAGCAGGTTATGGCG
>CAMVLM010000158.1 GCA_947168335.1 uncultured Butyrivibrio sp.
AATCGGAGAAGGAACTCCAAACCTGTTCAAAACAAACTGTGTTTCTTCATTGAGATGTCCACAGCGTCTTGCTTCATATTCCTCTCCGGTTATTTTATTTTTAAGATTTGCATAGCAAATTGCGGCACAGATAGAATCAGTGTCAGGATTCTTATGTCCAATTACGTATACAGGTCTTTTCTTCATTTTATTCTCCTAACATAATAAGGGCAGTTACCTGCCCTTATCTTACCACAAAACTATTTAATTAAATAATTATCTTTTTACGAATATATTATACGAAACTGATTTACTGTAAGAATTTGTGACCTTAATGTAATACTTCTGTCCTTTCTTAAGCGGAACTGTTATAATCTTCTGTCTTCCCTTTTCAGTGTATGCAGAAGTACCATATGCGGCCTGCTTATGCTTATTCTTGAAAGGAATCGCTGTACAATAGGTCCAGCTGCCATCAGTATTGGTATTTGTAATAAAGAAACTGTATTTGCCAGATCTGGGCGCTTTGAAAACGTACCAGTCAACTGTATCAGTATCACTTGAAACGATTCCCTTATGCAGCTTCTTGTATTTCAGTGAATCTGCATGTGTAGCTGTGTTATTACCCTCAGTCTCAAAGTTCTTGGGAACCTCGTTGACAATCTTAATATAAACCTTAACGTTTCTTTCGTTACTATACCAGCCAGTATTAATCTTGATTGTTCCGTTCTTCTTAGGATTAAGTGAACGAGGTACAGAACTAACAATTCCTTTTTCTGTGTATGCACTGAAATCCCAGTAACTCTTGTAATCGATAAGAGCCTTTGTGTTTACATATCCCCATACGCTTTCACCATTCTGGTTTGTAGCACTTACGAGAGCAACCTCAATTCTTGTCAGTCCCTTGGCAGGAGTTCTGAATGAGTATTCATACTCATATCCACCCTTGAGTGAAAGTGTGTATGCTCTGTTGTTCTGAAGTGTTCCGTCATAAGCCTTAGCCTCTGATTTTCCCAATGATGCTATGGCAAAAACCATCGCTGCTAAAGCTACAACTTTAGCCATTCCCTGTAAAACTTTTT
The DNA here is from genome assembly GCA_947168335.1 of uncultured Butyrivibrio sp. GTDB lineage: Bacteria > Bacillota > Clostridia > Lachnospirales > Lachnospiraceae > Butyrivibrio. The sequence continues at coordinate 1,059 of CAMVLM010000158.1, forward strand.
TCATAATTTAAAGTTCCCCTTTCTTTTTTCCTCTACAAACAATAAATTTTACCATATATTACATGGTTTTGACAATATTTTTAAAAGTTCAGACAATTCTTTGTTTTCCCTGATTTTTCCCGAACAATTTACTCAAACTGGCTCTGATAGAGTTTTGCATAAAATCCGCCGGCAGCAAGAAGGCTTTCATGATTGCCCTGCTCGATTATCCTGCCCTCATTCATCACAAGAATTCTGTCCGCCTCTCTTATGGTTGATAGTCTGTGAGCCACGATAAAGCTTGTTCTGTTCTCCATCATCTTTGCGAAAGCTCTCTGAATACGCATCTCAGTTCTTGTATCAATAGAGCTTGTAGCTTCGTCCAGAATAAGCATAGGAGGCACACTTAACATAATTCTCGTAATGCATAGAAGCTGCTTCTGGCCCTGTGACAGGCTTCCGCCATCCTCTCCTATAACAGTATCATAGCCATTTGGAAGCTTCTTGATAAAGCTGTGGGCATGACTCTTTTTTGCAGCCTCAATAACCATCTCATCCGTAAAGCCATCTCTTCCCATGGTTATGTTTTCTTTTATGGTGCCTTTTCTAAGCCAGGTCTCCTGAAGCACCATTCCATAGCTGCTTCTAAGGTCACTTCTTTTAAGCTCCCTTATATCCTTCTCCTCGACCTTAATACTTCCTTTGTCCACATCATAAAATCGCATAAGAAGATTGATTATGGTCGTTTTACCACTGCCGGTAGGTCCGACAATGGCAACTCTCTGACCTTTTGCCACTTCCAGGTTGAGGTCTTTTATCAGCTCCTTTTCTTTATCATAAGAAAAGTCAACATCCTTGATTGAAACGTCCCCGTTAACCTCGCCTAATACCATTGCATTTTCCTTATCAGGTATCTGCGGCTTTTCATCGATGAGATCAAAGACGCGTTTTGCACAGGCAAGGGCATTCTGCAGTTCAGTAACCACGCCTGAAATTTCATTAAAAGGCTTTGCAAACTGTGTAGCATAGCTAAGGAAAATAGTCAGCTCACCAACGCTCATCCTGCCATCAAGGCATACAAAAGCTCCTGTAAGAGCGACGCAGGCATACACAATATTATTTACAAATCTCGTACCCGGGTTTGTAAGTGATGAGAAAAATGTGGCCTTCAGGCTTGTTTTTGAAAGTCTCTCATTTATCTCATTAAACAGTTCCTGATTTTCGTCTTCGTGACTGAATGCCTTAACCACCTTCAGATTACCAATCATCTCATCTATAAGAGCAGTCTGATCGGCTCTTGCTACTGACTGATCCTTGAAAAGTGTGTAGGACTTCTTAGCTATAAATCTTGCAATCAAAAGTGATAAGGGCGTAAGCACATATACCACTATCGCTATCTGCCAATTGAGATATAGCATGAATACAAGCGTTCCAAGAATTGTAACAACTCCTGTGAAAAGCTGTGTGAAGCCCATCAAAAGGCCATCCGCGAACTGATCCACATCGGATATGACTTTACTTACAACTTCTCCCTGAGGATGTGAATCATGGTATTCAAATGGCAGAATCTGGAGCTTTTCAAAAGCGTCATTTCTCACATCTCTCACAACTCTGAAGGTAATTCTGTTGTTCACTCCATACATAAACCACTGGCATGAAGCTGTAATTATGATCACAATCCCAAGTCTGATAAGTATCTTTGTGATGTTTTCAAAATCCACATTTCCCTTGGCGATGATGCAGTCAATAACATTTCCCGCAAGAATTGGCGCATACAACATCAAAAGCGCAGATATCACAGCAAGTGAAATAGAACAGAATATCAGAATTTTATATGCCGAGGCATAACGAAGTACTCTTTTTAACTCACGCATTTTTCGCTGCCTCCCTTAGTAATTCTATTGCCGTCTTGGTCTTTCTATTATTTGAATCTGCAGAAGGACTGACTGTCACCGCAGAATTTTTGCCGGTTCCATACTGGGATTCATAAATCTCAATATATGCATCACAGCTCTTCATAAGCAGGTCATGGTTACCCATTCCGACAACTTTACCATCATCAAGAACAATGATCTTATCACAGTTTCTGACAGACGATGCTCTTTGTGAAACAACAACCATCACAGGCTTATAGTCTATATCTCCGATTGCCTCTCTTAAGTTTCTGTCTGTCATATTATCAAGCGCCGATGAACTGTCATCAAGAATAATTACCTGAGGTCTTTTAACAAGAGCTCTGGCTATTGTAAGCCTCTGCTTCTGGCCTCCTGAAAGATTTCTTCCGCCCTGTGCTATTTCCGCATCAAGCTCGCCCTTTTTACTCTTTACCACGTCCGTGGACTGTGAGATTCTTATGGCTTCCCACAGCTGTTCATCTGTAGCATCTTTATTTCCCCACTTGAGGTTATCTCTGATAGTTCCTTTAAACAGAACAGCCTTTTGAGGCACAACTCCAATAACTTCACGCAGGGAACTGCTTGTAAGATCTTTTACATCTGTCCCCTTAAACTTTACAGTACCATTTGTGGCATCATAAAATCTTGGAATAAGATTTACCAAAGTTGTCTTACCGGATCCGGTACCGCCGATGATTCCTATTGACTCACCTTTTGCCACGGAAAAAGTAACATTTTCAAGTGAATCCTCACTGTCTCCCTTATATCTTACTGAAACATTCTCAAAAGATATAATGTTATCATTATCAGGCAAAGCTGCTGCATCAACAGTACCTTCTGCCATTGAATTTTTTTCTTCAAGCATTGTCTGTATTCTGTTTCCACAAGCAACTGCCCTTGTAATGGTAATTATGAGATTTGCAAGTTTTACAAGCTCAACCAGAATCTGTGACATATAGTTATATAATGCCACTACAGCTCCGGTTGTAAGAACACCCGCGAAAACCTTGTGGGAACCTGAGTATAAAAGCACGATTATAGCAAAATTCAGAATAACGTAGGTAAGGGGATTCATCAGAGCGGATACCCTTCCCACAAACTCCTGAAGGACAGTAAGCTTTTCATTTTTTTCCTTAAAGTCAGCTATTTCATCCTGCTCTCTTCCAAAAGCACGAATAACCCTGACACCGGAAAGATTTTCTCTTGTAAGCCCCATAACGCTGTCAAGGCGGCTCTGAACTTCTTTATATCTGGGAATTCCCCAAAGCATAATTCCAAATACAACAATTGAAAGAACGATTATGGTTACAAGAAAAATCATGGCCTGATTAAAATCAATTGAAAAAGCCATGACCATTGCCCCAAATACAACAAATGGCGATCTCAGAAGAAGTCTCAGGGACAGATTAATTGCCTGCTGTACCTGATTCATGTCACTTGTCATACGAGTGATTAACGTATTGGTTCCAAGCCTGTCTATCTGCTCATAGGAAAGACTCTGGATATTTGCAAAAAGGTCCTTTTTTACTTCCATTGCAAAATATGCAGATGCTTTTGCAGCAAAATACTGGGCAATTACTGAACAGGTAAAACCTACGCCTCCAAGTAATACAAGAATTAAAGCCATCTGCATAATGTATGGCTTATTACCGGTAGCTATACCTTTATCAATAATTGCAGCGACCACAAGGGGAACTATCAGTTCAAATGTAGCTTCAAGTAATTTGAACAACGGTCCCATCACAGTCTCAATTTTATATTTCTTTAAATAAACAAGTAATTTATTCATGTAAAGATTCTAAGTCCTTTCGGATAGTGATTTTTAAAGGTTCCCCCTGCATATTTGGCCCAGCCAAGACTGTAGCCGTCAGTTGTCATAAGATACCAGCCATTTTCAAGACCGGCTTTTCTTAATGACTGACCGCCTATATACTGCATCGCTTCAGGTTCATTTGATGGCAGTTCATAAGTCCGCTTAACATCCTCCTTTTTGAGGAACAGGGCCAGCGCATGTGACGGTTCAAA
>CAMVLM010000159.1 GCA_947168335.1 uncultured Butyrivibrio sp.
CTTGAAATACCCATGGATTCCATGAAGTTCATATATCCATGGAAATGAAGTACATGCTGCTCTCCGTCCTCCCCCTGATACGGGAACTCGTTATTGCCGATATGAAAATCCCCGGTTGCATAGGTAATATCAATTATTGAAAAATCCTTGAAGGGATTCTCCGTATCCTTCATGTTCATGATACCCATATCGATATTCATAATCTGGGTAAAGGGCCTTAAATTATTCCAATAATAATTAGGCAGATCCGCCGCAACCTTGCCGCCGGACACAGGTCTGGCCGCAGTATATTCATCCCAGGCAACACCTCCGCCTGAGAAGAATATTATCAGTTTTTTGGGATCTGCTATTTTTACATAAATATAATACTCTGAACCATCCCCGGATTTACCCATGGGTATCGGAACCCTGTACCATTTCTTTTTCTCAGGGTTCTCCGGAAGAACAGGTGCCAGAAGATCTTTTTCAACAATGCGTCTGCTTATGGAGTTTTCAAGGAAATCCCCCAGGTGCTGTTCCAGCATCTGTTTACGAATTTTCCGCTTATCGCTGATGCTCATGCCAACCTCTTTTATACGTTAAACATTCTGCCTGCTGCGCTTCTAAGTTCCCTGAATCTGAATAGTATGGCGGCTACCAGGGTTATTGCAAAGCCTGCCATTACAAATACAGCCGCATAGGGAAGACTGTTCTCTCCATTCCAGATAAAAAATGCCTGCGCGAAAGCCATAACTGCATCAAGAACAATGTAAATTATATATTCTTCAAACCTAAGCTTCACAAGTTTGGCGATCAGGAAAGTTACAAGCGCGTGTCCCGCAAGTCCGAAGGGTATCATCCAGACCACGCTCCAGCCGTGGAAACCTGTAATCTTATCGATATAATAATCCACCACTATGGCAACGATCATCTCAACCATAAGAACCTTCAACAGGTTATACCGGTATCTCATAATTGCCAGAATATCAAGCCACACAACTATGCTTCCCAGGATCGTAACTCCCGTCCAGGACATAATATCTCCGAACAGATACCTCAGAGCCAGACATATAACAATAATGACTGCAAGTAAAAAGGTGCAGATTCTTACAAATGTCACTCCCGTTATCTTTCTCTCATTAAGTACGGGAAAAGCCTTGTTATAGCCATCTTCAAGATCATCAATATCATAGAGTGTTTCGTCAATTGCTGCCCTTTTCATTCCATCCTTATCAAGGATCTTACCTTCGCACAACGGGCAGCACTGCTTATCTCCTCTTATTGTAATTTTACATTTTGGACAATAATACATTACCTTGCCTCCTCTTCGGGATTCTTACTTCTTGACTGTACATCATAATCATTGGTCGCAATCTCGACACCGATTCCCTCAGCGGTAATACGTCTGCAAAGATTGAGCATTGTAGGATGATTGGTAAATGCCGAACACTCTCCGAAAACCATCCTGTCTCTGAAGCTGCAAACCGTTATCTGCTCCTTGGCTGCTGTCATGAATGCACTGAATCTGTCAATAAAAGGCGTTACTTCAGCAGGCATTTTGATAACTCCCATATTGGAAATGGAAGTTGTAACACCGCTCTTTGCTGCAGCGTCAAATCTGCCAACCGCATAATCCTTTATAAAAAGAGGAACCACTTTTATGGCAAGGTTATGCTCAAGTGCAGCATAAGAATTCATGGTGCTGTTTATCCTGTCAGGTTCGAGCTGCTCCTTGAAGGATTCATTTACAACTTTTATGATGCTGTCCAAAGTGTTGTCAAAATCCAGAGGATTGTATTTAATGCTTATTACTCCAAAGAAATTTCTTGCTGTGTTGGAGGCAAAATACTGACGAAGATTAACCGGAACACTTACAACTATCGGCTTTTTCTTCTGAGCAGTGGACATGGTATCAATGATAGAAGCAATATAAATTGCAGTGCAGAGCACGCCAACTGTTGAATTATATCTTTCAGCAAGCTTCTTAAATGCCTTCGCTGATACCGTTGCTTCCACAACATGGCTCTCATTGTTTGAATCAATCTCACCGTTTAACTGGAACGCATGATTGGAAGACAGACTCTTTAACTGCTTCAGACCTTTCTGATTCTGATAGAAATGCTTAAACGCATCATTATTCCTCTCCTGAAGCGAATCTATCTCTGCTGCAAAAAAGTCTCCGTCAACATGAAAATCGTGTGCAATCTCCAGATATCTTGTAACCATTCTTCTGAAGAACATAAACGCACCGGTTCCGTCAGCAAGTACATGGAACATCTCTATACTTATTCTTCTCTTGTAATAAAACACTCTGTAAAGAAGACTCTTTTTTCCGGGGAAATACAGGGCACTGCACACCGGCAGGTGTTCCTTTTCCACTTTACAGCTGAGATTGCTGTCCTCAAGGTAGTACCAGAAAAGTCCCCTTCTCAAAATACAGTTAAAAAACGGGTATTCCACAATCGAATCATCAAGTGCCTTCTGCAGAATCTCAGGATCCACATCTTCGAACAACTCGCAGGAAATACGAAATACCCTTGTATTTGCTCCTCTTATTGTTGATGGAATAATCTTTGCGGCATTATCAAGTTTGTACCAGTTAGTTCTTTTATCCATTTGTAAACATTATTCACTAATTAAAGATTTTCTACGGTTTCAGTAACAGGCTCAACCGGAGCTGTTTTTACTCTGTATATAACATCTTCAAGTGAAATAAACTTCTTCTCCTGTATAAATTTTAAATATTTAGGTGTGAGTCTCATTGTTATATGCGGCTCAAGTTCTTTATTAACCTTCTCGCTTATCTTCCTGCAGGCATCCTGTGGATCATGTGTCATACTCTTACTTAAAACGCAAAGAAGTGTTCCAACCGTCTGTACAAGACCTTCCATATTGTAATCATTGGTCACGTCAAGGGACTGGATTGAGCTTATGCTCCATTTACTCTTCTCGTTGTAAATTCCGTATTCGCAATCCACTTCAACCAGCTTCTGTGTTTTCAGATCACGAAGCCATGCCGTATTCCCTTTGATAAAAACATCCTGCACCTGGAAAAGAGTGCCATTATAAGGGAAGGACACATTCTCACAATTGGTCATTGTTATATCTGCCTGAATGTGAGTTACCTCGTTATCCTGTGATGCTGACTCCCATGCACTATCACCTTCCGGTCCTGAATGGGATTCTCCCATTTTCCAGAATTCAGATTCCTTCTCTATCTCAAACTCTTCCTTAAGTGAAATCCTTTTTCTGGGTCTGCCCTCAAGCCTTTCCTTTGAATGATAGTAAATACCTCTGTCAGCAGGGAAATCCGCATAAACAGTAAATCTGTCGGATGCTCCTTCTTCAAAAGGTCCGCAAAGAGGATGTATTCCTCTCTTCCTTCCAAAATAATCGGTATCAAAAAGTATTGGAGTACCGTCAGGATTCTCAAAACGCTGCTCGGGTTCAAATGCTTCTCCCAGAATCTTTGTGGATACCATTCTTGTCATGGATCTTGGAAGATATTCATACAGATTAGTGTGTAGTCTGTAACTACCATCCTCCTCAGAAACAATGACCCTGACATTGTGATTGTTATCTATGTAAGGATTAAACTCATTGTCGCAGGGCTGTGCACCGTTAAAATAAGCATTGCCGTATGCCCAGATTGGCAGATGGTCATAATATCTGTCATTAAAACCGGGCGCACCATGTACAACATTCTTAGGATCAAGAGATGCATAATATTTATCTTCTGTAGGATAGCCGTCATAAGGCTTTGTTCCGCAGATGAGATTAAATCCGGACATAGTTCCAAGTCCTATCTCATTGACGTAATCTCTTATCTCCTGACGGATTTCCTTCTGAACAAAAATATTGTTATAGAATCTCGCATCACCGTGGAGAATTGTCATAAATCCGGCAATCGCCGTAGAATGCGGAACATGATAAGGCGTATATCTGCAGCTCTGAAATTTAAGTCCTCCGTTATCCGTACCCTCTCCAACAAAGGAAAATGAACCATTTATCAGATTATGTACAAATGCAATTCCCTGAGTGCTTATTCTTCCTGCTATATCGGAAAGCATCAGATTGTGATCTATAAGTGTAGGTCCATGGGATACTTCAACAAAAATATCCTCACCCAGACTTAAAGGTCCAAGAATCTTACATCCTGCAGGCGGAGTGTTGTCATGGAAAAAGTTCTGACTTACTCTTGTTCCCTGTGCCTGCCAGTCAAGCCACAAGCCTCTTGTACAGTGATGGATGTGATTCCTTCTGATGACAGCATCTATAGCTGCATGAATCTTGATACCGCCTATCTCAGCGCCTTCAAGATTCTGCTTGTTGTTAATCCTGTAGATATGATTATCTTCGATCGTGCTGAATACTGCACCAAGATGACCCACAATACCTGTCTGTCCGCAATCATGAATATCACATCTTCTGATAATATGAGAGCCGACGTTTTCTTTACACCAACCCTCATTTACAGCCTGGCAGATAGCATCCCTCTCTGTCTGGGCGCCATCTTTTTTATTTGTCTTTGTCCATTTGTTATTGTTACCCGGCTGGAGATATTTTCCAAGAGAAATACCCGCACATTTGGACTCTGAAATCTCACAGTCCTCTATTATCCAGCCTTTAGCCCAATGGGGACCGATAAGTCCATCCTGATAAGCTGTGGGAGGAGCCCACTGTGTGGCTGCCTGTCTCATGGCAAAGCCGGAAACCGTAATATAATTTATGCCGTTTTCAAGAGGCATAAAACAGTTTCTTCTAACGCTGATCTCAACGTTCTCCTCGTTAGGATCAAGTCCGTGGAAATTGGCAAACAAAACCGTATCCCCGGCTTCCTGAGCCGTGAACCATGTAAAGACGGAAAACTCCGGATCCCATGAACTCTTATTGGGAATAGGATTTTCACATTCCTCCAATGATGAACACTCGTACATGGACTTGCCGTTAAGATACAC
>CAMVLM010000160.1 GCA_947168335.1 uncultured Butyrivibrio sp.
AGAATAATCTTAAGGATGGTGGAAAACTTGATTCCAAAGAGATTTATCTTACTTTTGTTAATGACAGACTTCTTGAAGAAGGTTCTTCATTAAAGGACACGGCTCTTTTATACGATCTCATTGGAAGCGGCGATAAGGCAGAAGCTCATGCGGATGATATTATAAGGTTATCAGAGAATTTCGGATGTGACGGAATTGAGATTGATTATGAAGCAATAAAGGGCGACACCACGCTGTGGCAGCTTTTTAATGATTTTATTAAAATTCTTTCCGTTAAGTGTGATGAAAAATCTCTAAAGCTTCGGGTGGTATTTGAACCATCCGCACCCCTGGAAGATTATCAGTGGCCTCAAAACGCAGAGTATGTAATGATGTGTTACAACCTTTGCGGTTATGGCACAGAGCCGGGACCTAAGGCGAACACAGCCTTCATTGAAAAAATGGCTAAAAAGATGAAGGTACTTCCCGGAGAGATCAACCTTGCATTTGCAAACGGCGGATTTGATTTTGCTAATGATGGTAACATCACTCAGATTGATTACGCTGATGCGAAAGCACTGATGTCAACTTATGGTGGAGAAGCAGTACGGGATAATGACAGTCATGATCTGGTTTATAGCTATGTTGATGATGGCGGCATCTCCCATGAAGTATGGTTCGCAGATAAGGAAACGATTGATCAGTGGGTAAAAACCGCAGAGAATTTCGGAATAAAAAAAGTTTCTGTATGGAGACTTGGTGGAAATATTGAATAACAGCAGAAAAACGGCTCCGCTGGCTATCAGCGGGGCTATTTCTATGCCTTTTATTGTGTTACAATTATAATACTATAGCTTTTTTAACAACATGGAGGGGAAGGAATATGTTAAAAGACGGAAAAGTATGGATAGCTAATGCTGACGATGGGGAGAATCTTTTTCTGATTCCTAAAATGGCTAACAGACACGGACTTATTGCAGGTGCAACAGGTTCCGGAAAAACAGTGACTCTTAAGGTGCTTGCTGAATCTTTCAGTGATATGGGTGTTCCGGTTTTTCTTGCAGATGTAAAAGGCGATCTTGCAGGAATGGTAAGTGAAGGCTCAGGTATGGAAGAGCGCATTGAGCGTTTCGGACTTGCTGGCACAGGCTATGAGTATAAGAAGTATCCTGCAACTTTATGGGATATTTTCGGTAAGAAAGGTATCCAGCTTCGTACAACAGTTTCTGAGATGGGGCCTGTTTTACTTTCAAGAATATTAGGACTCAATGATCTTCAGAGTGATATTCTTACCATTGCTTTTAAAATAGCTGATGACAATGGCTGGTTTTTGTTTGATACAAAGGATCTGAAGGCTCTTCTCAATGAGATTTCGGATAACAATAAGGATTATGCGGCAGATTATGGCAAGATGAGTCCTGTTTCCATAAGTGCAATACTTAGAAGTGTTGTTGCGCTTGAGACACAGGGTGGGGAAATATTCTTTGGTGAGCCTGCACTTAATCTTATGGACTGGTTTACTACAGACTCGAATGGAAAGGGAATGATCAACATTCTCGATTCAGAGAGCCTTATCAATAACGGTGTGCTTTATTCCACGTTCCTTCTCTGGCTTTTATCTGAACTTTTTGAAACACTGCCTGAGGTTGGTGACTGCGAGAAGCCCAAGATGGTATTCTTCTTCGATGAAGCACATCTTCTTTTCAAAGATACATCCAAGGCACTTCTTGATAAAATTGAGCAGGTTGTTAAACTTATCCGTTCAAAGGGTGTTGGTGTTTACTTTGTAACACAGAATCCAAGAGATATTCCCGATGGCGTGCTGGCACAGCTTGGAAATAAGATTCAGCATGCCCTTCATGCATATACACCTGCCGATCAGAAGTCGGTTAAAGCTGCAGCTGAATCATTCAGAGAGAATCCTCAGTTTAAGACCTATGATGCTATCATGGAGCTTGGAACAGGTGAAGCGGTTGTTTCATTCCTTGATGAGAACGGAACACCTGGCATAGCAAGACGCGCATTCATACTTCCGCCCATGAGTAAGATCGGAACAATTGATGACGGACTGAGGGATTCCTGCATTAAGGGAAGTCTTCTCTACAGTAAGTATGCTAATGCAGTAGACAGTGATTCCGCTTATGAGATGCTTCAGAGAAAAGGTGTGCTTGATGCAGAGGAAGCTGCAAAAGCAAAGGCTGAGGAAGAAGCTGCGAAGGCTAAAGCTAAGGAAGAGGCTGCTGCAGTAAAGGCTGCTGAGAGAGAAGCTGCTGCTAAGGTCAGAGCAGAAGAGCGTGAAAAGCAGAAGGCAGAAGCTGCCAAGAAGCGTGCTGCAAAATCCGTTGCATCAACCGTCACAGGCACAGTGGGCCGTGAAGTTGGTAAGGCAGCCGGTTCATCCTTTGGTAAGTTTGGAAAGACTCTTGGCGGCAATCTTGGCGCAAGCCTTGGACGAGGAATCATCGGAACCCTCTTTAAACTGTGATGGGGAAAATTATTAAGTGAAAAAGTTTTGGAGTGTTAGTTTATGTGGCTGCTTTTAGCGACTGCAATTATTGTGGTTTCAGTTTTTATAGCATATAGATTTGATGAGAGTATTTGTGATGCATTGCCTGTGACAGGTGCAATGACTGTTTTGACATTGTATCTGCTGGCAATGTTTCGCGAAATGAAGTTTATATACATAATTTCAGCTGTGATCACAGCATTGTCTGTTTGGCGTATTATCAGGATGAAAAGAGCAGAGAATAAGGATGAATGCGGAAATGGCAGAGCACTGCCTGAGGTTCTGCAGCCTTCCTTTATCTGTTTCTGGATAATGACAATAGGAATTACCCTGCTTACAAAAGACCAGATATTCACCTGGTGGGATGATATAAATTTCTGGTCATCTGATGCCAAACAGATATTTTTTCTAAACGGTTTTCCCGGAAAATACGGAAATGTGTCACCGGAGTTTGGAGATTATCCGCCGGTGACATCTCTTTTTAAATGGATATTTCTGCAGATAAGTCCCGGTGAATATAAAGAGGGGCTTCAATTTGCCGGATATTATACGCTGAATGCGATTTTTCTTATGCCCCTTGCCGGCTCTTTTGATGATAAAAAGTTTACTCTGAAAAACAGTGTCATTCAGATTGCTTCAACGGTTCTGGTTTATCTTATTCCCGGAATTGTGAATGGAATAATCTTTTACGGAACACCTGCAGATATTACTATGGGTATTGTCTACGGCGCTCTTTTGTATGCTGTCTGGGACAGGGAAGGACACAGGGAGCTGTTCTATTACGGCAGGATAGCGCTTTATACGGCAGTTCTTCTGCTTACAAAATCTGTGGGAATAGAATGGGCATTGTTTGCTGCTGTATTTTTCTTTGTATTGAATTTTGCAGATGGTGAAAAAGGCAGGGTAAAGAAAGCACTTCTGACATTTGGAACAGCTTTTGTTTTTTACTTCAGCTGGCTTTTATTTTGTCTGATGAACAGAAGAGTTGCAAAGTCAACAGGACTTGGAATTAAGATGGCCACAGGTTCTTATGTGGTTCCGGGAAATGCACTTCTCAAGGCAAAATATTTTCTTCTTGGCATGTGGACTATGCCTATGCATGCAGACCACAACATCACCTTTGATCCTTCGATCGGAGTGATACTTGTGATTATTTTTGCGGCTCTTTTTGCAATGTGCAGGAAGGGAATCTTTGATGGTAAGGAAAAGAAGAAAATAACTGTTTTCATGATCCTGACAGGCCTTGTGACCTATGGACTGATATTCTTTGCACATATTTCATTGTTCCAGTCTGAAGATCAGTATCTTGATGCCTTTGCAATGACCAATTCCATAGCAAGGTATGGAGCACCTTTTGTTCTTGGAAGTATGTACCTTATTATGGGTGCTGCCCTCAGGAAAAGAACTTCTGTGATGATACCCTTGATAATTGCTTCGTTTATCCTTCTGACAACGGATTATCAGGGTACTTTATATGCGCTTTATGGCTACAGGGATAAACTGTCCACAAATAGGACATACAATTCTGATATGATAGATGAAGGCGGTGCGGAATTCCTCATGGCAACAGGCACTGAGCAACAGTTATGGGGACACAGAGTACTGAATCTCAGGTCAGACAGTTTCAATCACTGGGTTCATGATACTTACATAAGTAAAGAGGCTTCGCCTGTTCCGGTAGTATACGGGACTTTGGAAAAGGCTGACAATGTAGACAGCCTGAGGGATAAGATCATCACTTCTCACGCCGAATATCTGTATGTTGAGAAGGTCTCCGGGGATGATGATGCCGAAAGGGAAAGGCTCGCAAGAGCGTGTTTTGATAAGTTCATGGATGAAGGGATGGAGTTTGAGTACAACAGGATATATTATATTCTGAGGACTCAGGATAGCTTTGTTTTACTACATCTAAAAGGAACGGATTAAAAAATGGAAAAAAAGATACCTGTAATAATTCCGGCGTATGAACCGGATGAAAAAATGATAAAGCTCCTCAAGGAGCTTAAAAGTGCTGAAATGGATCCGGTTATAGTCCTCGATGACGGTTCTGACCCGGACAGATTCGGAGAACTTTTCAAAAGGGCTAAGGAGGAATTTGGCGTAACTTTACTAAGGCATGCGGTAAATCTTGGAAAGGGAAGAGCACTTAAGGATGCCTTTAATTACTGTCTGAACGAATATCCTGATATGATCGGTGTTGTGACAGCAGATTCAGATGGACAGCATACTCCGGAAGATATCCAAAAGTGTATGGATGAACTGTCAGCATATCCGGATGCTTTGATCATGGGATCGAGAGACTTTGACCAGTCAGGAATTCCTGCAAGAAGTGTCTTTGGAAATAAACTCACAAGTAAGGTTATGGCCGGACTTTCCGGAATAAAAGTAAG
>CAMVLM010000161.1 GCA_947168335.1 uncultured Butyrivibrio sp.
GAGCAGCATTCTGCTCTGTCCTTACAAGTACCTGCTTTATATCGGTTTCTCCAAGGCTGTCATAAAAAGGAGCTATCGCAACCCCCGAGTAACCGTATACCATTTCTACATTTTCTGCTTCCAGACATTTTGCTATTGCCTGAGCACCAATCATAAACCCACCTCCAGGATTGTATTTATAAATAATTAACCGGCAATTTCCATAAGTCGTTTAACAACTCTTACGCAATTAGCCGCATCGGATGAATATCCGTCAGCACCGATCTCCCATGCATAATCTTCTGTTACAACGGCTCCGCCGATCACTATCTTGGAATTACAATTTTTCTCCTTAGCTAATTTTACTACATTTTTCATTTCCTGCATCGTTGTTGTCATAAGTGCAGAAAGTGCAATGATTCCGGCATTTTCTTTTATTGCTGTATCAACTATTTTTTCACTGGGAACATCTTTTCCAAGATCAATTACATTAAATCCATGGTTCTTCAGCATTAGCGCCACCAGATTCTTACCTATGTCATGAATATCTCCATGAACAGTTGCTATTATGATCGTGATTTTTTCCTTCGCATTTTCACCTTCGTTTTCTTTAAGCAAAGGTTCGAGTTTTCCTATTGAAAGCTTCATTGCTTCAGCACTGGCAATAAGCTGAGGAAGGAAATATTTTCCCTTATCAAAAAGCTCTCCGACTTCGTTTATTGCAGGCATAAGGACATCATTTAACAGTTCCTTTGGATCACATCCTTTATCAATTGCCTCCAAAGTATCCTTTTCGATATTTCGCTTTGAACCGGAAAAGACATCCTTTTTTACAAGATCCATAATTTTTGTCTTTTCATCTGCAGGTTCTTCTGTTTTACTTACATTTTCCGCAGTCTTTGCAGCAGTGCTATTTGAAGCAGTCGCAGTATCACCTGATGAAAGAACAAGCTTTTGTCCTTTGGGCACACAGCTGACCTGAACATTCATGCCGTCATATCTGTTCATTCGCTCGATATACTTAAGATCTGCACCTTCCTTATGTCTTAAAAGGTCTGATGCAAAAGCACTGTTTACCAGGAGCTCCTGTGAAGGATTACAGATTGCCATGGTAAGTCCGTTTGCAATAGCCATTGTGAGAAATGCAGTATTTATGAAGCTTCTCTGAGGCAATCCGAATGAAATATTTGAGAGACCGCATATTGTTGCAAAGCCATTATCCTTGCAGTATTTGATAGTACTTAAGGTTTCAAGTGCCGCGTCAGGATTAGCTCCGATTGTTGCAACAAGTCCGTCAACTACAATATCTTCTTTAGTAAGGCCATAGTTATATGCTTTTTCTGCAAGTTCTTCTATAAATTCATGTTTTTCTTCAAGACTGTCAGGAAGTCCCTTGGGTCCCACAGGCAAAAGAATAAACATTGCACCGTATTTCTTTGCTATAGGTAAAAATCTCTCTGCTTTATCTTTTTCAAGTGAAATTGAATTGATAAGTGCTCTTCCGGGATATTTCCTTAAAGCATTCTCCATGGTCTTCTCATCACTTGAATCAATACAAAGAGGAAGTGAAGTAAGCGGCAAAATCTCATCAAGAATTTTTGACATCATCTCATTTTCATCAATACCGCTCATGCCCACATTTACATCAAGGATGGCTGCTCCGTCATCCTCCTGCTGTGACACAAAATCACAGACCATATCAAGCTTTCCCTCTCTAAGTTCCGCCTGAAGCTTTTTCTTACCCGTGGGATTGATTCTCTCACCGACAATCATGAAAGGATCATCAAGGCCAAAAGATACTGTCATTCTCTCGCTTGTAAGATATCTGAAGCCTTCTTTTTTTCTGGTAAAACCTTCTCCGTTTTCATCAGTAAGCTCGACTTCGGAAGGCTTAATATCGCCATATGCGGATTTTATACCGCTAATATAATCTGGATTTGTTCCGCAGCATCCACCTATGATTGTTGCGCCTGCTTTAATAAGCTTTTCCATTTCAGGAACAAATACTTCGCAGGGCATATCATATTCGGTTGTACCATCTTCTGTAATTACAGGAAGTCCTGCATTGGGCTTGGCTATTATTGGAACATTAGTAACTTTAGCCATATCGGCAATAATGGAAACCATCTTATCAGGACCGGTTGAACAGTTCGCTCCTATTGCTGCAGCGCCAAGCGATTCCATGACTATGGCAGCAGTCTGTGCATCAGTTCCGAAAAGTGTTCTTCCATCAGATTCAAATGTGAGCGTAACTATAACAGCAAGATCAGAAACCTCCTTTGCTGCAATAAGAGCCGCTCTGCATTCCTGAAGGCTCATCATTGTTTCTACAACCAGAAGATCGCAGCCTGCCTTATCAAGTATCTGAATCTGCTCCTTATAAACCTCGATCAGTTCCTCAAAATCCAGATCGCCCATGGGCTTTAACTGTCTTCCTGTCATGGTTATATCACCGGCAATAAGTGCATTATCTCCTGCAACCTCTTTTGCCAGTCTCACAAGATTTGTATTAATTTCTTCAATTCTGTCCTCAAGGCCAAAATTCACTAATTTGATTCTGTTGCCTGTAAAAGTCGGTGCATACAGAATATTACTGCCGGCATCAATATATGCTTTCTGCAGTTTCTGTATGATATGGGGGTTCTTAAGTATCCACTCTTCAGTACAGGCGCCTGCAGGCAGACCTTCCTTCATCAGGCAGGTTCCGGTAGCTCCATCAAGAAACGTAAGCTTATCTCTGTTAAGATATTCAAGTAATTGTTCTCTGTTCATGTTCACATCCTATTTAGTATGACTATTTCAGGTTAATATATTCATAATTATAAATATTTATGCAGCTTTTCGTACCATTTTATTACAGTTGGCAAGATAGAGCAACAAAGAAATACAGATTGTTACTGCAATTACAATTAAAGGACGAATATACATAAATAAAACATTTGCATATAGCTCAGGGTTAATCCTGTCAATAAACCATCCAAACAAAGAAATAACAAACACATGAAGGTAATAAATATACGAAGATAGCTCTTTTCCAACAAAGGCCATAAAATCGTTTTCTGACTTGCTGATTTCAGCTTTCGGATTCTGTGACAGAATCAATGCACCAACGACCATCACCAATGATCCGAGATAAACCTCTTTACTTCCGAAGATACTATATTCAATAAACGTAGACAGTAATCCAATCAGGATAAATAGCCATGCTGCCTTAATATTTCCAATAAACTTCCCCTGTCTGATTTTTTCCTCATACCAGAATCCTAGCATGGTAAAGGGTACGCCTACAAACAGCCAGTTGCGGACCACGTACCAGGTAGATACGCTTATATCAAAAGGACGAATTGGATAATAAGTCTGCAGCAGTTCCAGTACATACAGTAGTGCTGTCAGCAAAACAAATAATGGGAATGCCCATCTTCTGACAAATTTTGCGAATATGAATACCAGTATGTAAACATATAACAGAGCCAGGATAAACCAGATATGATCAAAAGCATAAGAAAAATCATATATGAATTTACCTGAATTAAACAGAATAAGTCGTGAAAACTCAAAGGTATTAAACTTTTCCGAAAACCACATCCTGGGAGTATAGTCTTTTGTCTGACTGTACCAGAATGAATAAATTGTATAAAATATCCATACTGCTCCCAATACCTTCAGAATGGATCTGATTTTTCTGAGCATTGATGCTCTTATTTCTTTTACAGAAATGTCTTTTTCAGATAACAAAAATTTCCCGGACACAGCAAAAAACAATGGCACTCCGAATCTTGCAACAGCTTCGAAGAGGTCTCCTGATAAACCGGGAAATTTACAATGTATTAAAATTATAAAAATACAGGCTACAGCCTTTATTCTATCAAGAACGATATTTCGCCCTGCTTTTTTCATACATCTCCTACAAAAACACCAATTAGTCTATACCGTAATCTGAAGAGTTCTTAAGTCTGCTTAAAGCTCTTGCCATTGCAGCCTGAGCGGTATAATACTCACGAATAGACTTATTCTGTCTCATCTCTTCTTCAGCTCTCTCAAGTGCTCTCTGAGCACGGTTCCTGTCGATATCTTCCGGTCTTTCACATGTATCAACAAGAACTATTACTCTGTTATTGGCAATCTGAGCAGAACCGTTTCCAACGATTACGTCAATTTTATCCCCTATTTGATCACGTATGATCATCTTGCCGGTATATATTGCAAGTATCAGTTCCTCGTGGTCTGCAAGGATGGCATACTCACCATCAATGCAGGGAAGGATTATTTCAGAAGCTCTTCCGTCATAAAAGACACCGTTTATGGACATAACCTGCAATTTAAAAGTTTTTCTTTCCAAAATTATGCTCCTGTTTGAACATCGCCTTCAAGCTTCTTTGCTTTTTCAATTACTTCGGCAATAGTTCCTACATTGAAAAATGCGGCTTCAGGATACTGATCCATTTTACCTTCGATTATCATCTTAAAGCCCTTGATTGTTTCCTTTAAAGGAACGTAAACACCCTTAACACCTGTGAATGTCTCTGCCACATGGAAAGGCTGTGATAAAAATCTCTGAATCTTACGTGCTCTGTAAACAGTAAGCTTATCCTCTTCGCCAAGCTCGTCCATACCAAGGATTGCGATAATATCCTGAAGCTCCTTGTATTTCTGAAGCATCTCCTGAACTCTTGTTGCAACGTAGTAGTGCTCTTCACCAACAACATCCGCTTCAAGGAGGGAATTCAAGGTCCGCACGCAACTGCTTGTGGAACGTGTAGAGCGAGTTCTCTCCATTGACGAGATAGACCCGGAAGAAGCCTTTGATGCCGGCCAGCG
>CAMVLM010000162.1 GCA_947168335.1 uncultured Butyrivibrio sp.
AGCCCTGTCTCATTATCCTGTGTACAGTTTTTTGTAGGTGGAATACTATCCTGTATCTTTGCAGTTATATTTGAGATCATCTCGGATCCTTCCGCCTGGCTTTCATCCCTGTCAACAATAAACGCATGGATACCTATACTCTACACCGGTATATTTTCAAGTGCCGTTGGCTATACTCTTCAGGCTGTCGGTCAGAGGAATCTGAATCCAACCATCGCATCACTAATTATGAGTATGGAATCTGTTTTCTCAACAATTTTTGGCTGGCTGATCCTTGGGCAGACCATGACACCAAGAGAAATCGCAGGCTGCATCCTTATCTTTTCGGCAATCATACTTGCCCAGCTTCCGGTTGGTAAAAAGGCATAAAAAACTCCGCAGGTTATTTATAGACCTGCGGAGTAAATTTTTATTTATTTCTGATCTTCGATCATGGCAAGAGCGCCATAGATATTGGAGTCATCACCAAGAGCTGCTTTCTTAAGCTCTACTGTATTTCTGATTGAAGGCATACAGTAACGATCTACTTCAGCCAGGATCTTCTCCATGAAGAAATCTCCAACTGCTTCCATAACGCCTCCACCATAAACTACAATATCAGGGCTTATAGTGTTGATCATATTTCCTGTTGCAATTGCCAGATAGTGGCATGCTCTGTCAACGGCTTCAAGAGTTACGGGATCGCCTGCAGCAATTGCCTTTTTGAGGTTTTTACTCTTAAATACACCATTTTCTATGGTATCTGAAAGCATATTCTTACGGCCTCTGTTCGTCTGCTGCATAATATATGCGCTCATTCCTTTTTTGCTGGAAAAAGCTTCCAGGCATCCGCGCTGTCCACATCCGCAAAGAGGTCCCTCGGGATCAAGAATCATATGTCCGTACTCTGCTGCTTTATACTTATTTCCTGTGAAAAGCTTTCCATCAAGAATAAGTCCTCCACCCATTCCGGTGCCAACAAAGAATCCAACTACATTCTTATAACCTTTTGCCACGCCATATTTGTACTCACCGAGAACACCTACATTTACATCATTTCCGATGTAAAAAGGAATCCCTATAGCCTTCTCAATAGAGGACTTGATATCGTAATCCTTCCAGGGAAGGTTTGGTGAAGTAAGAACTATACCTGCACCCTGATCAATAACTCCGGGAGCTCCGGCAGCAATGGCTTTGATTTTGGATTTTTTAATATCGGAGTCTTTTATCATGTCATTAACAACACTTATGATAACCTTTTCGATATTATTTACATCATCTCCCATCTCTTTGGTCTTTTTCTTAAGACGGTATACAATTTCCTTTTTCTCATTGAAAATTGCACCAAGTATCTTGGTTCCACCGATGTCCAGACAGATGTTATAAGAATCTCCCATTTTAGCCTCCTTTATTCGCCGTCGTTTTCTTTGTATTGACCGTAGTTGTCTCTTCCATTCATTTTAACTTCATAAAGAGCTTTATCTGCATTCTTATAAAGTTCATTATACTCTTTTCCGTCATTAGGATACATTGAAAATCCAATGGACATGGAATACTTAACTTCCTTTTCTCCATATACTATTTTCTTTTCCATGGTTGAGAAATTCCTTAATATATCATGAATTTCTTTTTCACTCTTGTTTCTTATAACCACAAGGAATTCATCACCACCGATTCTCGCAGGATGTGAATCTTTACCCATGTATTCCATCATTCTTTCAGATGCATCCTTGAGAACTCTGTCTCCGCAATCATGACCGTATCCGTCATTTATATGTTTGAAATAATCAAGGTCAAGAAGGACGATTGCAAAGTTCTTTGTATCCTCATCTTCCATAAATGATTCAACCAGTTTTCCGATAGTTGTACGATTATACAATCCTGTAAGTGTATCGCGTTCAGCAAGGAATCTGATCTTTTCATTAGTTCTGTAGAAATCATCAATATCATAGGTCAGAAGATATATGTGAACATTATCTTCATCTCTTGATTTTCTAATGTGATAGCACGCTGTATTGTATCTCGGTTTATTACTTGTTCCTTTTCTTTCAAGATAAACAATAGTTCCTGATGTATTTCCTTTTTCATATTCTGCAAGGAGTCTGTCCCTGTCATAAAACTCATACATCTTATCCTTGTCTTCATCCTGAACCTGTCCGAATACTTTGCCTTTCAATACTTCGCTGAAAGGAAGGCTTATGTATCCGGTTTCTCCGTAATCACTGATAAGTCCGGATTGACCAAGATGCATGTATATAGTCAGGTCATCAGTAAGAGAGGCCTCAAGGTAATATGTTTTCCTCAGGAATTGTTCAAAGGAACCATATCCCAGCGTATTTGTAAATGCGTCACTTGCAAGAAGCAGGAACGCAGGATCAGATGGCATATCATAATACTCTGATCCACTCTGGCTGATTTCCGGAAGTTTTCTCATTCTCTCGGCTTCTATTGTTCTTGAGCACATGATGAACATCCTGTTTCCTTCGGAAACAATAGGAATGATAAGATACATCAGCCAGTCATACTCACCATTTTTATCTTTCGTTCTGAAATAGTTTGTAATGTGATCTGAAGTAAATTCAGTAACTCTCTGGTCAATTGTTTCAAGATTATAAAACTCCCTGAAGTCTTCCCTGTCCTCATTGTAGACAGCCTCATCCGAAAACTTCAGTATTGCATCTGAGAACTTTCCTTCTTTGAGGGCAAAATTATATTTTGACTTGTTCTCATAAAGGGTCTCAAAGGAGTCCTCATCCACATTTACAATATTTACTCTGTTGTAGATCATGTACAGGAATCTCAGGTAAGAATTGAGCTTAACTGCACGTGAATCAGGATCATCCTCTGACATCTTTTCGACTATGGCAATAATAGCCATCTTTGAGTTATCTGTTTCAGTGGTTATTCTTCTGAGCATTATCCTGTTGAAGCCTTCGCTGGTGACGAATTCCATTGTATGAATCTCATCATCAACACACTGGGATGCCAGATCTCTTATTTGATTTGCAAAAGTATTCCTTGTTCCATTAAATACTTTCTCTACCGTGTTTGCATTTTCAACAAACAATGCCTTTATAATTTCATCAAATCCTCTGCTGGACATAAGGAATCTGATCTTATCACCATCATATTCAAAGATTGCAAGAGGAAGCTGATTTAGGTAAGTAGCCTCATTTTCAAGGTAAGTTGAATTTGTATCTATAGGTGTCTGAGACAGGATATTTACAGCAGCAACCTCATCATAAAATACTCTTTCAGGTTTATTTTCAAATACATAATCGTTGGCATTTGCTTCATCAAGAGCCGCTGCCTCACTGAAAAGATGCCCCTGGCTCTTGTCGCAACCGGTCTGCTTAAGGAATTCCAGAATTTCGCCATCTTCAACACTGCCCATCATGGTTTCAATTCCAAGTTCTTTAGCCATATTGAAAACATTCTTCATCACGATACGGCTTCTTAAATCTTTATCAAAACCGGACAAAAAGCTACTGTTTATCTTAATACTGTCAAAAGGCATTTCGTTAAGAGCATGAAGAGATGAAAACTCACTTCCGAAATCATCGTAAGTAATCTTAAAGCCTTTTTCATGCAATTTGAAAAGTACATCTTTTACTTCATTTTTACCGGTGGCAATATCAGCCTCGCAAATTTCAATCTTAATCAGCTCAACCGGAATCCTGTTCTTATTCATTTCTTCTTCAAGAATTCCCAGGATGTCAACAAGCGCAAAATCAAGCCTTGTAAGATTAATAGAAATAGGTACTGCATCAAGGCCTTTATCAAGGACTTCACGTTCATCCTTTATTACCTGTCTGATCACAAAGCTGTCAAGTATATATATTTTCTTTGATTTTTCGAGTACCGGAACAAAATCTGTAGGATATAAAAGTCCATACTCCGGATTAATCCATCTTGCCAGAGCTTCAAAACCACAGATTTTTTCAGAAAGTGTATGATAAATCGGCTGATAATAGACCTTGATCTCACCGTTTTCGATTGCTGTTTCAAGGTGATGAACAACATAGTGCTGCATCAAAACCTTTTCATCTATCTGTTCCTTATCAAAAACTGCGATACCATGAACAGATGTAACACTGTTCTGACATGCAATCTTTGCATTCTGGATTATATCGTCAGCTGATTCTTTAACGTCTGTTATGGGATAAATACCGGCTATAATGTTCATTCCGGTATGAACATAGACTTCATCAAAATCCTTTTGAATACGTTTAATGAAAACCTCTATCTCATCAATATCGGTAATTACAGCGTACTCCCCGTCTTCGATCCTTGCCACCGGATCAACAGGAAACGCATCTAAAATTTTTCTGGAAACAAAGGTAAGAACTTCATAGCCTTCATCGAAGCTCTTTCTCATGTAAAATCTTCTGAAGTTGCTGATACTTAGATATACACAGCAAAAAGAAGCAGGGACTTGCCCATTCTCTGCTTTTTCTTCAAAGACCTTAATGAAATTGTCCTTCGAGAGAAGCTTGTAAGCTTCTTTCTCATTTGCGTCAATTTCCATACTTTTTTACCGGTCTGTCATAATTATTCCGGCAACTTCTTTTTTACGATTCAGTTACCAAAGTAATATATTCACATTTACAATGTTAACAAAATATCGTTGATAAAACTATAAGCTCACTTAAAAGTAATAGAAATTTAAGAAAGTTTTTAAATATAAAAAGCCTTTCCCGCACTGATATGATTCCCCTAAAGTAGACAATGGAAATATCCAAAGTCTCCTTTAGGGGG
>CAMVLM010000163.1 GCA_947168335.1 uncultured Butyrivibrio sp.
GTCTCTTTTAATTCCTCTGTCATTCAGAGCTCTGACCTCATCCACCAGTCCTTCTTCTATCATCTGATCAATTCTCTTCTCAATCCTCTCATACAGTATTTCTCTGTCATCTGTAAGAACAAAATAGAAAAAATCATAGGGTGATTCATTCTCACGCTGCTCTTTATTGTGCTCTGACAGCTTCTCACCTGTATCATGATTAAAGCAAAGTGCCCTTATAACGCGTTTTACATTGTTCATGTGAAGCTCAGAAGCATACTCGGGATCAACTTCTGACAGCATATCATGTAGCCTTTTTATTCCGCCTTCTTCCTTTGAAATCTCATAAAGCTTCTTCTTGTATGAATCTGATTCTTCGTTATCCTGGGATTCTTCAAAATCTATATCATAAAGAACGGACTGAATATAGAATCCTGTTCCACCAACAAGTATCGGTATCCTGCCTCTTGAATGGATGTCATCTATGTATTCTCTTGCTCTTTTTTTGAATTCAAAAACATTAAAGTCTTCGGAAGGATCAAGAATATCTATCATATGATGAACAACTCCCTGCATCATCTCAGGTTTTATCTTGTCCGTTCCGATATTCATATCTCTGTATACCTGCATAGAATCAGCGGAGATTATCTCTCCGCCAAGTCTTTTCGCAAGTTCTATAGAAATTTTAGTTTTCCCCACTGCTGTAGGGCCGGTCAGTATAATCAGCTTATTCATAATTAATCAACTATTCGTTTAAATTTCTTCTCAATTTCATACTTACTCATTGAGATTATCGTTGGTCTGCCATGAGGACAGTTATAGGGATTATCCAGAGTCATCAGCTCATCAAGAAGTTCTTCCATTTCAGCTCTTGATATCTTCATGTTTCCCTTAACTGATGCCTTACAAGCCATGCTTGCAATTTTATAATTGATTACATCCGGAGTTCTGTCAAGATTTGTATCAGTCATTAACTCATCAAGAACCTCGGTAAACATTTCTTTTTCATTCTCACAGCCATATAGGTCAATGGGAACCTCTCTTATTGCATAATCCTTGCCGCCAAAAGGTTCGATATTGAAGCCAAGCTTTTCAAATGCAGAATGGTACTTCTCAAAGACATCTATTTCCTGTGAAGTAAGAGACACGATAATAGGCGGCTGTATCAGCTGTGATGCAGTATCCTTAGCCTCATATCTCTTTATCATTCTCTCATAATTGACCTTTTCATGAGCGGCATGCTGGTCAACAATGAACATCTTATCTTTAAAACCGATTATCCAGTAAGTATCAAAAAGCTGACCAAGGATCTCATACTCATGCCTGTTATCTTTTGTCAGAACTTTTTCGTCAAAAAGATTAAGCTGCATTCCCTTTTCAACAATTACAGCATCCGAATTCTTGATAATAGGTCCTGCTGCTTTATCATCGGGTGATTTTGGCATTGATTTATCGCCAAAAACTCTTGACCATACAGGAGAATTCATGGCATCTTCAATAACCACAGGTTCAGGTGATATTCCTTCAGCAAAAACAGGTTCGCTTTCCTTAAGCTTTTTATCTTCTGTAAGTCTGCTTAATTCAAAGGGTTCAGGAACCTTATCAGGTGACTTTGTTTCTTCTTTGGGCTCTTCAGCAATAAGAGTGACAGTTTTCTTATCATCAACAACCTTTGAAGATTCAGATTTATTTTCTGTTTTTGCATATCTGGAATCTTCCTTCTCATCCCTTAGTACTTCGGGAATCATCTCATGATTGTGAAGTGTTCTTGCAACACTTCTTCTGATGAATTCATACACAGCAGCCTGATTTCCGAATCTCACTTCCATTTTGGAAGGATGAACATTCACATCAACCATGGCAGTATCCATTCTGATATGAACTACGCAAAACGGGAATTTATGCTGCATAAGATATTCTTTGTAGCCCTCTTCCAGAGCTTTTGAAACGATCTTATCCTTAACATATCTTCCATTTACAAAGAATACCTCAAAGTTTCTGTTTGACCTGTTAAGTGCAGGTTCTCCCAGATAGCCCTCTATTGTATATCCATCCTCATGCACCTGTATCGGAACAAGACACAAAGATACATCTCTTCCGTAAATTCTGTATATAAGTTCTTTAAGATCACCGTTTCCTGAAGTTGTGAACTTATCATCCTTATTGTTTATAAAATGAAATGAAATCGAGGGATTATCCAGAGCCAGATGCTCCATCAGATCCCCGATATATGAGCCTTCAGTTTGTGGTGTTTTTAAGAATTTCTTTCTAGCAGGAGTATTGTAAAACAGATCTCTTACAATTATCGTTGTTCCGGTGGGCGCACCGATCTCCTCAATACTTTCCTCTGTTCCTCCGCTTATACAGTACCTTGTTCCTACAAGTTCATCAGCGGTCTTGGTAATAAGCTCAACCTGGGATACAGCAGCTATACTGGAAAGCGCTTCCCCTCTGAACCCCAAAGATTTCAGGTAATAAAGATCATCGATGCTCATCAGCTTACTTGTTGCATGTCTTTTGAACGCTTTTCTTATCTGATCCTTTTCAATACCGCTTCCGTTATCGGTAATCCTGATCATTTTGGTTCCGCCGTCATGTATTTCAACAGTTATAGAGGTGGCACCTGAATCTATTGAGTTTTCAACCAGTTCCTTTACAACACTGCTGGGTCTTTCAACAACTTCACCTGCTGCAATCTGGTCTATTGTATTCTGATCAAGTTCCTGTATTTTTGCCATCTTTTTTATCCTTAGCCCTTCCATCTGTTCTTAAGCTGGTTCTGCAGCTTATACAATGTGTTCAAGGCATCCATAGGCGTAAGATTAGAAATATCAATCTCCTGAAGTTCTTTTAATACATCCTCATCCTTAACGGTATCAAACAGTGACATCTGTGAAAGATCAACCTGGTCATAGTGCTTAACCTTGGTTTTTTTCTCAGATTTCTGATTTACCTCGATGTTCTGTATTTTTTCTGTAATATCATTATCAGTAAGTTCATCAGCAATTGACTTTGCCCTGTCAATTACCATATCAGGAATACCTGCAAGTCTTGCCACCTGTATTCCATAACTCTTATCTGCACCGCCTTTAATGATCTTATGAAGGAAAACTATGTCATCTCCCTTCTCCTTTACAGCTATGCAGTAGTTATTTACGTTACCTATCTTGCCTTCAAGCTCTGTAAGCTCGTGATAGTGTGTAGCAAAAAGTGTTCTGGCACCGAGAAGCTTGCGGTTGCTGATATGCTCAATTACAGCCCAGGCGATAGACAGACCATCATAGGTGGATGTACCTCTTCCTATCTCATCAAGAATAAGAAGTGATTTCGAGGTGGCATTTCTTAAAATATTAGCCACTTCATTCATTTCCACCATAAAAGTACTCTGTCCGCTTCCAAGGTCATCCGATGCACCAACTCTTGTGAAAATTCTGTCTACAACACCAACTGTTGCTGAGTCGGCAGGTACATAACTTCCTATCTGAGCCATAAGTACAATCAGAGCCGTCTGTCTCATAAAGGTGGATTTACCGGCCATATTGGGGCCTGTTATAATGGCAACTGCATGTTTCTTATCATCAAGATAAGTATCATTTGAAATAAACATATCAGTTCTGTCCAGCATCTGTTCAATAACAGGATGCCTTCCACCCTGAATTTTCAGAACACCCTTGTCATTCAGCTCAGGCTTTATGTAATGATTTCTCTCTGCTACATAGGCAAGAGAACAAAAAGCATCCAGAAGAGCTATTCCCTTGGCCGTTTTCTGTATTCTCTCAATTTCCTGAGAAATTGAATCTCTTATCTTGCAGAACATCTCATACTCAAGATTGTTAAGCTTATCCTGAGCATTTAAGATTGTATCTTCAAGTTCCTTAAGCTCAGAGGTTGTATATCTCTCACAATTGGTAAGTGTCTGTTTTCTGATGAAATATTCCGGCACCTTATCCTTGAAGGAATTTGTAACCTCAAAGGAATAACCAAAGACATTGCTGTACTTTATTCTGAGAGTCTTAATATCAGTCTTTTCTTTTTCTTTGGCTTCAAGTTCTGAAAGCCATTCTTTGCCTTTTGTACTGGCTTCTCTGAAATGATCAATATCCTTATCGAAATTATCCTTTATTATTCCGCCTTCCTTTATGGCAAGCGGAGGTTCTTCAATTATTGATTTATCAATAAGTTCGTAAATATCCTGAAGTGCGTCAATCTGATTATTTATATCATCGATGCTTACCACATTCTTAAGGTCTTCAAGCACGATTTTTATTGCCGGCAGCATCTTTAATGAATTACGGAATGCCAGTAAATCTCTGGGATTGGCTGTATGATAATTTATCTTCGCCATCAGGCGTTCCATATCATAGATAGGTCCTAAATATTCCCTTATCTCATCCCTTGCGATCACATTCTTAACAAGAGCTTCCACAGCACTTTGTCTCTTCAGGATATCATTAACATCAATAAGCGGCTGTTCCACAAAGCTTCTGAGCATTCTCGCGCCCATTGCGGTTTTGGTTTTATCAAGCACCCAAAGAAGAGATCCGCGCTTTTGCTTATCGCGCATTGTCTCAATAAGCTCAAGATTCCTTCTTGTGGAAGAGATCGGAAGAGCACACGTCTGAACTCCCGTCACACGCTCGAATCTCG
>CAMVLM010000164.1 GCA_947168335.1 uncultured Butyrivibrio sp.
TTTTTCATGAGATAAACAGACTATGCATATGAGGAAGATTTAATGAAAAGATTAGAAACGATAGACAGCATGCGCGGAATAACTATGCTCAGCATGATACTGTTTCATTTCTGCTGGGATTTGAAATACATAGATGGTTTTACCATGGACTGGTATGGAACGAAGGCAACATATTTATGGCAGCAAAGCATCTGCTGGACCTTCATTCTGATAGCAGGTTTTTGTATGCATTTTGCACGAAAACCGCTTAAGAATGGTCTGGTAGTATTTGTTTGCGGCTTCATTGTTACAGTGGTTACCATGATCGCATTGCCTGAGGCGGCTGTTATATTCGGTGTTCTCACCTGCATAGGTTCATGTATGCTGCTAACAGGTGCAATAAGACTGATAACCGGAAGATTAAAAAATGAACCGGACGGTTATTTAATCAACCCGTTTTGGGGATTTTTTACAACGGTAATACTGTTTGCAGTGACAAAGTCTATTAATTACGGATATTTGATTTTTGGTCCGTTTATGCTAAACTTGCCAAGGTTCTTATATACACAGGGCGGATTTGAAGGAATGTCGCATTTGGAATTGACCTATCTGGGTTTTATGCAGGATGGGTTTTATTCTACGGACTATTTTTCACTTATGCCATGGATGTTCCTGTTTCTTGCAGGATACTATTTATATGGAATATTAAAAAATACTTTTGCGCATAATCTTTTCCATATAAAAATTCCTTTTTTTACCTGGTTCGGACGTCATTCACTTTTGGTATATATGCTACACCAGCCGCTTTTGTATTTGCTGTCATTATTATTGCTTTTTGTCCAGTCAGCCTGAAATTTGTGGAGATTTCTTATTTTAGATAATAGATGTGGCTGTCTGACAGATAGGGTTATAGAAAGGACAATATGAGAAAAACAAAAATTGTATGTACTATAGGACCTGCCAGTGAATCAGAGGAGATGATCGCAAAGCTTTGCAAGGCAGGCATGAACGTTGCAAGACTTAACTTTTCACATGGAGATCATGAGGAACAGCTTGCAAGAATTAAGAGAATCAAGAAAGTGAGAAAGGAGCTGGGGCTTCCCATTGCTATCCTTCTTGATACCAAGGGGCCTGAGTACCGTATCGGTACTTTCAAGAACGGCAAGGTTGTTCTTGAGGCAGGTAAGAAATTCACTTTCACTACAGAGGATGTCAAGGGTGATGACACCATTGTATCCGTAAGCTACAAGAACCTTGCAAAGGAGCTTTACAAGGGTGACAGAATCCTTCTTAACAACGCTCTTTTGGAATTCAGGGTTCTCAGCACTGACGGAACTAAGATTGAAACAGAAATTGTTACAGGTGGTGAGCTTTCTGACAAGAAGAGCATGAGTTTCCCCGGTAAGCATATCAAGCAGGTTTACCTTTCAGAGCAGGACAAGTCCGATATTCTTTTTGGTGTTCAGAATGACATTGATTTCATCGCATGCTCATTCGTTTCTGTAAAACAGGATCTTGTTGATGTGCATAATTTCCTTAAGGCTAACGGAGCTGATGACAAGGTTCAGCTTATTGCCAAGATTGAGAATCAGTCAGGTTATGACAATATTGAGGAAATCTGTGAAGAGTGCGACGGAATCATGGTTGCCCGCGGTGATATGGGTGTAGAGGTTCCCTTCGAGCAGCTTCCCGCTATTCAGAAGGATCTGATCACAAAGTGCCGTATGCTTGGTAAGCGTGTGATTACAGCTACAGAGATGCTTGAATCAATGATCCACAATCCCCGTCCCACAAGAGCGGAGACTTCTGACGTTGCTAATGCGGTTTATGACGGAACAAGTGCTATCATGCTTTCCGGAGAGACTGCTGCAGGATCATATCCCATTCAGGCTGTTGAAACCATGGCTAAGATTGCTGAGACAACAGAGCAGAATATCCATTACAACAAGCGCTTTTATAACTATGATTTCTATATCAAGAATGATGTTGATGCCATCTCACATGCTACATGCGGAATGGCAATAGATCTTGATGCCAAGGCAATCGTTGCCTGCACACTTTCAGGCCGCACTGCAAGAATGGTTTCAAGATTCCGTTCACCTGTTGATATCATCGGTCTTACTACAAACGAGAAGACCTGGAGATGGCTGTCACTTTCATGGGCAGTAACACCCAAGATGTGTGATGTATTCCCTTCAACAGATGTGCTTTTCTATAGCGCCAAGAAGGTTGCAATCGAGACCTTCGACCTTAAGGAAGGCGATAAGATTGTAATCACCGGTGGTGTTACAAACGGAGAATCCGGAAATACAAACCTCATAAAGATCGAGGATGTTTAAATTTTAGAAATTACGGGCATGGCAAAGGAATCATGTATTCCCTGCCATGCCCGTAAACTGTTTCTGATAATTTGCTTTTCTGTATTCTCTGGGAGTCATTCCTGTTAATTTTCTGAAGGCTGTAGAGAAGTGACTCTCACCTGCAAAACCAAGATACTCTGCAATGTCTGAAATATTATAGTCATTGAATTCAAGCAGATATTTTGCTGCTCCCAATTTTTGATTTCTGATATAGGTGGAAATAGGCACACCAACTTCCTTGGCAAAAGCGGTAGAAAGCCATGAGACAAATAAATATTGCTGGTTGCGAACAGGATCATCAGACAAAGTTGGAAGATTACCGGTGTTGTGGCGTGCCACTCTTTTTTCGACAGTCTTAACGTCGCCTGAAGCAACTATAGAAAAAAGCTCCATCTCCTGACTTAAAGTCGCATGAACAAAGTTATCCTCCCTTTGCTTAAAAAGGTAGTTGCTTAAAGAGCTGTCCATTTGTTTAAAAAGCGCATTGTCACCCATAAAATCCCCCTGAGTAAATATATCTTTTTTATTAGCTTACCATGATATTTTTATTTTTACAAAATCGTCAATTAAATAATGTCTTTTCGTAATAGCCGATATATATTTCTTCCCCGGTGAAATATATGATTATTTCATAAGGAACCAATACAATTCAATTGGTTCGGGAAGGAAGGTGTGTATGTTTACACAGATTAGTACAATCATTGTTGCTGTTGTTGTTATTGCTATTTTACTGGGGATTTTAGCAGCCGGTTATGTTAAGGCTCCTCCGGACAGAGCGTATATTATCTCCGGTATGAGACAGGTGCCCCGCATCCTGATAGGACGCGCCGGAATCAAGATTCCGTTCTTTGAGAGAGTGGACAAATTATATCTTGGACAGATGACAGTTGATATTAAGACAGAGCAGTCAGTTCCTACAAACGATTTCATCAATGTTAATGTTGATGCAGTTGCCAAGGTAAGAATCGGAACAACACCCGATGCCATACAGCTGGCAGCGAAGAACTTCCTTAATAAGAACCCTGAACAGATCACATTGGATCTGCAGGATTCATTACAGGGTAACATGCGTGAGATCATCGGTACACTTGCTCTTAAGGCTATCAACACTGACCGTGACAGCTTCTCTGATCAGGTTATGGAAAAAGCTTCAAAGGACATGAGCAAGCTTGGTATTGAGATTCTTTCCTGTAACATCCAGAATGTTACTGATGAAAACGGTCTTATCGCTGATCTTGGTATGGACAACACCGCCAAGATCAAAAAGGACGCTGCAATCGCTAAGGCACAGGCAGACAGAGACGTTGCAATTGCAAAGGCTGAAGCTGATAAAGCCGCTAACGATGCAAGAGTTCTTGCACAGACTGAAATCGCAGAAAAGAATAACGCACTTGCCATTAAGCAGGCTGAACTGAAAAAGGAAGCTGATACTGCAAGCGCTGTAGCTGATGCAGCTTATCAGATCCAGGAACAGGAACAGCAGAAGTCAATTCAGGCCGCAACAGTTAATGCACAGATTGCAAAGGCTGAACGCGAAGCTGAATTGAAGCAGAAGGAAGTAATCGTTAAACAGCAGGAACTTGCTGCTGAGATTGAGAAAAAAGCTGATGCTGAAAAGTATCAGGCTGAGAAAAAAGCTGAAGCAGAGCTGGTACAGCGCCAGAAAAAAGCTGAAGCTGCAAAGTATGAGCAGGAGCGTGAAGCTGATGCAAAGAAGGCTCAGGCTGAAGCTCAGAAATTCGCAGCAGAGCAGGAGGCTGCAGGTATCAAGGCAAAATACGATGCTGAAGCAGCAGGTATTGCTGCAAAAGGTCGTGCGGAAGCTGAGGCTATCAAGGCCAAAGGTCTTGCTGAAGCAGAAGCAATGGAAAAGAAAGCAGAAGCTTATAAGAAGTACAACGGTGCTGCTATGGCTGAGATGATGATCAAGATCATGCCTCAGATGGCTGCTGAAATTGCAAAACCTCTTTCACAGATTGACAAGATCAATATCTATGGAACCGGAGATGGAACAAATGGTGCAAGCCAGATTTCAGGAAATATGCCAATCGTAATGAAACAGGTATTTGATACAATGTCAGAAGCTACAGGCGTTGACTTTACAGAGATCATGAGAGCCGGAACATATGATGCAAAGGTCAATAAGAATATCAATATTACAGGCGCAGACGTTTCTGTAGAGACTAAGTAAGGTATATAAAGATAAATATATGTGCTATATATGACATGTGGATTATATGTGTTATATATAGCACTTTTTTCTGTTCGGATTTTAG
>CAMVLM010000165.1 GCA_947168335.1 uncultured Butyrivibrio sp.
TTACAGGACTTCCTATCGGCGGTGGTAAGGGTGGTTCTGATTTTGATCCTAAGGGCAAGTCAGACAGAGAGGTTATGGCATTCTGCCAGAGCTTCATGAACGAGCTTTACAGACACATCGGTGCAGACACAGACGTACCTGCAGGTGATATCGGTGTAGGCGGACGTGAGATCGGTTACTTATTCGGTCAGTACAAGAGAATCCGTGATTCTTACGAAGGCGTTCTTACAGGTAAGGGCCTTACATATGGCGGATCACTTGCTCGTACACAGGCTACAGGTTACGGCCTTCTTTACCTTACAGAGGAGCTCTTAAAGTGCAATGGCTCTGATATCAAGGGTAAGACAGTTGTAGTTTCCGGTGCTGGTAACGTTGCAATCTACGCTATCGAGAAGGCTCAGCAGCTTGGTGCCAAGGTTGTTACATGTTCTGATTCTACAGGTTGGATCTATGATCCCGAAGGAATCGATGTTGCACTTCTTAAGGAAGTTAAGGAAGTTAAGAGAGCTCGCCTTACAGAGTATGCAGCTGCAAGAAAGTCAGCAGAGTACCATGAGGGCAGAGGTGTATGGAGCATCAAGTGTGATGTTGCTCTTCCTTGCGCAACACAGAACGAGCTTCAGCTTGAGGATGCTAAGCAGCTTGTTGCTAACGGTGTTCAGGCTGTATGTGAAGGTGCTAACATGCCTACAACTATCGATGCTACAGAGTACTTCCAGGCTAACAAGGTAATGTTTGTTGGTGGTAAGGCTGCAAATGCAGGTGGTGTTGCTACATCAGCTCTTGAGATGAGCCAGAACTCAGAGAGACTTCACTGGACATTCGAGGAAGTTGATGCAAAGCTTAAGCAGATCATGGTTAACATCTATCACAATATTGACGATGCTGCTAAGAAGTATGGCATGGAAGGCAACTACGTTGCAGGTGCAAACATCGCAGGCTTCCTTAAGGTTGCAGAGGCTATGAAGGCACAGGGTATCGTTTAATTCTGCGAGAAAAAATGATATTTAGTTAAGAAAGTACCGCAGGGATGTATATCACTGCGGTACTTTAGTGTATAATAGTAAATAAAAAAGTGAGGGAGGTTTTGAGATGTTTGTTGATTCTTTTTGGGCATTAATGCCGGCAATTATTGCCATTGCACTTGCGCTGATCACTAAGGAAGTGTACTCATCACTGTTCATAGGAATTCTCGTTGGCGGACTTCTTTATTCCAACTTTAATCTTGCTGCCACCATGCAGCATGTTTTCGTGGATGGAATGATCGGTCAGCTGTCCAATGCCTGGAATGTGGGAATCCTGATATTCCTGGTTATCCTGGGAAGTATGGTAATGTTGATGAACAGAGCCGGTGGATCTGCAGCGTTTGGAAGATGGTCTGTCGAACATGTAAAAACCAAGGTTGGAGCACAGATAGCAACAATTGTTCTGGGATGTCTCATTTTTATTGATGATTATTTCAACTGTCTGACAGTTGGTTCTGTTATGAGACCTCTTACTGATAAGCATAAGATCTCCAGAGAAAAGCTTGCATATCTTATTGATGCAACAGCAGCTCCTGTTTGTATCATAGCTCCTATTTCATCATGGGCTGCAGCGGTTACAGGATTTGTTGACGGTGCAAATGGTCTTACACTGTTTATCAGAGCAATTCCTTATAACTTCTACGCACTTCTTACAATTGTGATGATGCTGACACTTACTTTGGGAAAGTTTGATTATGGCCCGATGAAAAAGGCTGAAGAGGGTGGCTCATCTTTTGCAAATAATAAGGATAGCAATTCAGAACATTCCAGTATGACAGGTGCTGAGGATCAGCCTCATCCGCCCGTTTCAGGAAAAGGTAAGGTTATACATCTTGTTCTTCCGATAGTTGCACTTATTGTATGCTGTATCGTGGGTATGATCTATACCGGTGGATTCTTTGAAGGTGCAAGCTTTGTAGATGCTTTTTCAAATTCAGATGCCTCTGTAGGACTTGTTTATGGTTCTGTGGTAGCACTTGTAATTACAATTGTATTTATGGTTGCTACAAGAGTTCTTACATTTACTGAATGTATGAATGCTATACCTGAAGGCTTTAAGAGTATGGTTCCTGCAATCCTGATTCTTACATTTGCATGGACACTTAAGGCTATGACCGATTCACTGGGAGCAGCAGGCTACGTAGCCGGAATAGTTGAAAATCTGGCAGGTAACGGTAATGACAGTTTTATGATCATTCTTCCTGCTATAGTATTCCTGATCGGTGCATTTCTCGCATTTGCAACAGGTACTTCATGGGGAACATTCGGTATTCTGATTCCTATTGTTGTAAGTGTATTTAATGCAGATCTTAACAATGAACTTATGATCATTTCAATTTCTGCCTGCATGGCAGGTGCCGTTTGCGGTGATCATTGCTCACCTATATCGGATACTACTATAATGGCAAGTGCAGGAGCACAGTGTAATCATATCAAGCACGTATCAACTCAGCTTCCTTATGCGCTGACCGCTGCAGGGGTTTCCTGTGTCTCTTATATAATCAGTGGTATAGTGTATAAGTTTGGCGGAAGTGTTGCAAACTGGGCTATAAGCCTTCCGATAGCAATAGTTTTGACGATTGTGACCCTGTTTGTTATTAGGGCATTTTCAACAAAGAAATAACAGAATTTTCATAAAAACTTAAGTATTTGTCTCTTGAACACTATCTTCGGATGCTTTAATATAATGCTTGCATCTAAAAACGAGACGTCTATAGGGGGAGTACGTCAGTTGCCGCCAGGTGGGGACCTGCGGATAGATAGGAGATAGTTTATATGGAATGGAAGAAAGCGTTTGATCGTATTATGGATCAGCTGTATAACCATCCGGAAGAGATGCGTTATAGACTTCTTGGCAAATACGAAGCCCCTACAATGACAGTTACTGTAGCAGAAGGCAAAACAGCTATTGAAATGCTTCAGAATATTCAGCAGGCATGATCATTAATAAGCGATGAATTGATTTATAGAGAGAATCAAAAATACTCTAAGCTGCCGCACTGATTTCCGGTGCGGCAGTTTTTATGTTTTTTAATAAAGAATTTAACACAATATTGTGTACTACAAGGGCTATAAATGGTATCATTAATGTGTTCTTATTATTTCTCAGAGATTCACAAACACATGAAGGGGGAAGAGAATGAAGATTGTAGAAAAATATAACAGTATTAGTCTTATTTTAAGGATTATCTGTGGCTTGATTATCGGAGCAGTTTTGGGAGTGATTTTTAAAGATCTTCCGGTAATACCGCTTTTAGGAAATCTTTTTGTAGGAGCTCTTAAAGCAGTTGCACCTGTGCTGGTATTTGTTCTTGTTATTTCAGCACTCGCCCAGGGTAATGATAAACTCGACAGCAGATTTGGCCTTGTAATTGCTCTATATATGATTAGTACACTGCTTGCTTCTGTTGTTGCTGTTGTTGGCAGCTTTATTTTCCCTCAGACAGTTAAACTGGCAGAAGTAGCAGAGGCAGATACGATACCTACCGGAGTAGGAGAAGTGCTTTCAAATCTTATGATTAACATGGTTGCCAATCCTGTAGGAGCACTTCTTGAAGGACGTTATATAGGGATTCTTTTCTGGGCTGTTGTATTTGGACTTGCAGCTAAGAAACTTGCAAGTGATAATACAAAGAAGATGATGGAGGATATCTCTAATATTGTTTCTCAGGCTGTAAGGTGGATCATCAACCTTGCTCCTTTCGGAATTATGGGTCTTGTTTATACAAACGTTTCAACTAACGGTCTTTCAATTTTTACAGATTACGGAAAACTTTTGATTCTGCTTGTAGGATGCATGCTGGTAGTTGCTCTTGTTGTTGATCCGCTGCTTGCAGCAATCACATTGAAGACCAACCCTTATCCGCTGGTATTCAGATGCCTTAAGGAATCCGGTGTTACAGCGTTCTTTACAAGAAGTTCTGCAGCTAATATCCCT
Source organism: uncultured Butyrivibrio sp. (assembly GCA_947168335.1). Classification (GTDB taxonomy): domain Bacteria; phylum Bacillota; class Clostridia; order Lachnospirales; family Lachnospiraceae; genus Butyrivibrio. Next base: position 3,964 of record CAMVLM010000165.1, read on the forward strand.
GTAAACATGGAGCTTTGCGAAAAGCTTGGAATGGATAAG
>CAMVLM010000166.1 GCA_947168335.1 uncultured Butyrivibrio sp.
TCGAGCCGGCGGCGTGATGGGGATGAAAAAAGAGGGCTTTGATAAGCAGTCACTACATAAAAATCGCTCCGCTAAGGATGCGCACTCGCGCGATTGGAATTATGTTGACCTTGTCAACCGCGCTCGGCGCGAGAATGCCGCGAGCGACATTCTATTTTACATTTTATTACATCTGTGTTGATTCTCTGTAAATAAGATCAGTCTCTGTATAGGTTATCCTGTAATTGAGATCAGGCTGCTCAATCCTGGAGATTACAAGGTGGGCAGCTGAATAACCGATTATCTGGCTGTGTATGTGGCTGGTTGAGAGAGAAGGAGACATGATCTTGGACTCGGGGGAATCATCAAAACCGAATATCTTGATATCACGTGGACATTCTATTCCCATTCTCTTGAGGCCGGATATCAGATCGAGAGCTACAAAATCGTTGGCACAAATAAAGAGTTCGGGCATTTCTTGAATCTTCGTAAGAGCTTCGAATAAGTATTCTCTATATTCTAATCCGTGAGGATGAACCTCTGTAAGACAATATTTTTCGTCAAAGTTCAGATTGTTGATATACATTGCCTCCCTAAAGGCTATGAATCGCTCGTAGAAAGAACGGCAATGTGTGACCTGGCCTACAAATCCTATCTTGGTAATTCCCTTTTTGCTCATGTCATTAACGACTGTATATATATTGGAAAAATTCTCCATGAGCAGAACATCTGCATTTAATGGTCTCCAGTAGCTTGCAACGGGAGCATCTATCATGAGAACAGGTAATCCCAGGCTGCACAACATTTCACAATAGGAGTGATCAAACATTTCGATGCATACAATAGCCTTGGTGTTATCCGGTCTGTATGAGAGAGGAAGAGTTCTTGACTCTATATTCTGATGATCAACCCGGTGCATTGTCAGGCTATAGCCAAGCAGAGAAATTTCATATTGAAATTTATCCAGCATGGTAGAAGCAAAGTGGGAATTATTAAGGAAACTGCCTGAAAAGAGAGCAATCTCTCCTGAAGCCTTGGGTTGGGAACTGAAAGGATTTGTAATGTCTGAAATGGAATTGGCATAAGAAAATTGCTTGTATCCCATTTCGATAGCCTTCTCTAAAACTTTCTGTCTGGTAGCTTCAGCTAAAACTCCGGTGTTATTTATAGCCTTGGATACGGTATTTCTGGATACTCCAAGAGCATCTGCTATATCCTGTAAGGTGACTTTTGCTGGCATAATGTAGTCTCCACTTTCTAAAATAAAAGATGAATGTGTCAAAAGATGGGTGTGCCCCAGATAGTAGGTATTTATGACTTTTTGACACCTATATCATTATAAAACGTAAAAATTAGAGTGTCAAATGTAAATATTTATTGTGCAAATGTAAAAAAATATGTTGACAGCTGAATATATGGGTGCTATATTTTACATATGCAAATGAGAATTGTGCAAATGTAAAACTTTGGGAGGGGCTACATGAACACAAAGGTAAAAGATAATTCGTTGCACAACACCCTGGTATATGTTAAACAGCATTGGCAACTATATGTGTTCTTTCTGGGGCCGGCACTGTTACTGACAATAGTGTTCAGGTACATTCCGATGGGAGGCATTCTGATTGCTTTCCAGAAATACAATCCATTTAAGGGAATATTGGGAAGTGAATGGGTAGGACTTAAGTATTTCAAACAGTTCTTATCATCACCCGATTTTATGCAATATCTTGCAAATACACTTAAACTGAGTATTTTTGGTCTGTTATGGGGATTTCCAATGCCGATAATACTGGCGCTTCTACTTAACAGGATTGCCAGTAGCAGGATCAAACAGAAGATACAGCTTGTTCTGTATATGCCTAACTTCATATCTGTCATAGTCCTCTGTGGTATGGTCAGGATTCTTTTATCGGTTACAGGACCATTCAATATGCTTTTGGGAACGAACATCAACTTTTTGACAATCCCTGCAGCATTCAGACCAATCTACATCATAAGTGGTATCTGGCAAGGCGCCGGCTGGGCATCGATCATGTACACAGCAGCTCTTTCGAATGCCAGCAAGGAACTCAAAGAGGCAGCACAGATTGATGGAGCCAATATCTGGCAACAGATCAAGGCAGTAGAGTGGCCGGCTATCAAGGATATGGTAGTTATCCAATTCATCCTTCAGGCAGGAAACATTATGAGTATCGGCTTTGAAAAGGCCTATGCACTTCAGTCAGATATGAACCTTGCTTCATCTGAGATCATAGCTACTTATGTTTACAAAAAAGGTCTTTTGAATGGTGATTACAGTTATTCAACAGCGGTTGGATTATTTAATACGATCGTAAATGTAATTCTTCTCATAGTGGTTAATAAGGTTGTTGAGAAGCTTAACGACGGTCAGGGACTATAAGGAGGGGAGCGAAATGCAACAGACAGTCAAACTTAAAAAAAGTGAATTTGCCAGAGCTTCCATTGGAGATAAGACCTTTCTTCTGATTGGTTATATTCTGCTTGCGGCCTTTGTAATGGCTATCATAGGTCCTGTAGTTTACATTATTGTAGCCTCCTTCATGGATCCTATAACACTTCAGAATAAGGGAATTGTATTTGATTTCAGCAAATGGACTCTTACAGCTTATGAGAGAGTAATGACCAATTCTCAGATATGGATTGGCTTTAGAAATGCTATTATTTATTCCGTATTATTTGCGGTTATTTCAGTATTTATAACACTTTTGTGTGCGTATCCAATGTCAAGAGATGATTTTAAAGGCAAGAAGTTTTTTAACGCAATCTTTATTATCACAATGTTCTTTGGCGGCGGACTGATTCCTACATACCTTCTTATCAGTAACATGGGACTTCTTGATACCATGTGGGCTGTAATTCTTCCGGGATCATTCAGCGTATGGAACATGATCATCGCAAGAACTTACTACAAAGGTATTCCAAGCGAACTTAGAGAAGCTGCTGATGTGGACGGAGCTAATGAATTGGTGTTTTTCTTCAGAATACTTCTTCCTGTGTGCACACCACTTATAGCAGTGCTGATATTGTGGCAGTTTGTAGGAATGTGGAACAGCTACTTTGATGCAATGATCTATCTGAATTCAGCAGATAAGCAGCCTCTTCAGCTGGTGCTTAGGGCTATCCTTATCCAGAATGAACCAGATCCGGGAATGATAGCAGATATGCAGAGTACAGCTCAGAGAGCACAGCTTGCAGAACTTCTTAAATATGCAACCATCATTATTTCAAGCTTACCGCTTATAGTAATGTATCCATTCTTCCAGAAGTATTTTGATTCAGGGATCATGGTTGGTTCAGTTAAGGGCTGAGAGGCTTAAACCATCAGAACTTCCCCTGGCAACAGGAGATAATAATGAATTTTTATAAGGAGAGGGAAAATGAAAAAGAAGACAACAAAGTTATTTTCAGCAGCACTTGTTCTTGCAATGTCAGCCAGTGTTCTGACAGGTTGCGGAAAAGGTGCTTCAGGCAGTGGGGCAGCATCAGTTTCAGCGGAAGATATCAGCTTTCCGCTGGAAAACAAGGTTACTATCACAGGTACAATCAGCTATCCGTCAGGAACTGAGTCAGAACCTAACAACAGAACAATCTTCAAGAGACTTGAGGAAGAGACAAACGTACATGTTGACTGGACAGCTATTTCAAATGATCAGTGGGGCGACAAGATCAAGCTCAACATGGCTAACAAGAACACACTTACAGATTTTGTATTTAATGCAGGCTTTAGTAACTCAGACCTTATCAGATATGCTGATCAGGGAGTTATCCTTCCTGTAGAAGAGTACATTGACAACAACATGCCTAACCTTAAGGCAGTATTTGATAAGTACCCGGAGTACCGCACAATGTGTGAGGACTCCGAGGGACACATCTGGGCACTTCCATGGATTGAGCAGCTTGGTTCTAACAAGACAGCTATCCAGACAGTAGGCAATAACTTCACTTACATCAACAAGAAATGGCTTGATTTCCTCGGACTTCAGACACCTACAACAGTTG
>CAMVLM010000167.1 GCA_947168335.1 uncultured Butyrivibrio sp.
CCAAAGCCCTATTCCGTGGCCATTTTCCTTGACACTCATTTCATTGTTGTTTATCTGCTTCAGGAATTCCTCGGGGAAACCTTCACCATCATCCTCAACACAGATATGGCACATTTTCTCCCCGTTCATATCCTCAGAATGTGCTGAAATAAGTATGGAAATCATATTATCCACGGAAACCGCATGTTTGTAAATATTCTCAAGAATAGTATGTATTATCAGCTGAGGTACTGCATAGTCCTTCAGCTCATCATCCACCTCAATAAAGTTAAAAACACATCCGGGATACAGCATTTCCTGCATAGCCATATAATCTCCGGCATGATCGATTTCCTCAGAAAGCGGCACCGTATGAAGCCCCGCCTTGAACAGATATCTTACATTGCGGGACAGCCTCTCAATATATTCTCTTATATCATCTCCCCTGTCCTGATAGGACATACTATGGATTGTAGTAAGCGCATTTAAGAAAAAATGAGGCTTTATCTGAAGCTGAACGTACTTTAAGGTCGCCTCATCAAACTGTATTCTCTCCTCATAGGACTTCATCCTGAGATTGACTATAGTATCCATCATACTGTTAAAGCTGGTATTTATACGCCTGAATTCCGACGTTTTGGCATCTTCTGATAGTCTTATCTCCTGATCGCCGTTTTCTATCCTGTTCATCGCATTAAGAAGCTCTGAAAGAGGTGCATAAACCACTCTTCTTGTGTACACTACAATTGCAACAAGCATGATAATTGCAGAAATTACCAGAAGGATAATAATTATCTGCATTAGTTCAAAACCGCCGTAAACTTCTTTTCTTGTCATACTGGCATAAAGGGCGAAATCCCCCCTCTTACACATGAGCTTCGTTATATATACCCCATGTTTATTTGCCCATACTGATTTCCCCGTCACTGCCTCAGATACCGCTAAGGCATCGGGATAATCATCATCACCAAACTGATCAATAATGTTTCCCCATCCATCTGCAATAGTATAGGATACGGTTTCATTAAGAACTTCACTTCTGATTTTGGTTACAGGAGCAAGCGCACCCAGAAGCCTCTTTTTGTTTTTATATAGTCTTATCACATATTTTTTTCCTGAAATCTCATGATAAAACCAGTTATTCGGCATATTATCAGGGTATTCTTCATTCAGTTTACGTATTGCATTTTCAATCTGAACGCTTTCGTCATAGGAAGTATTCTCGGAAAGTCTGGCCACATAATTGCCATTTACGAGATCATAGAAAACAAGATTACTTATATCCGAGCCTGCCAGAGCGGCATTTCGAAATGTCTGGAGCATTTTCTGTGAAGCTGCTGCTATCTGTGTCTCTGTACCGTACTCAAAAATCTTAATATCTTCATTGTTCTGAAGGATGGTGGAAAGGGCCTGCTCATTAGCCCTTAAAACTCCATCCACCTCATATTCATATATATCCACTATCTGCTCCAGGGTTGCCCCTGCGTTTTTTTCAAGAGTCGCCGTCGTATTCAGCCATACGGCAGACAGAATAATGATCATGAGCAGCATATATCCTATAGCTGCCATGGTCATCATAAATATAAATGAATCTGTCTTTCTGTCACTCTTCATATTCAAGCCTGTTACATATCCTTAAGCATTCTTTTATTTCTATACATTTCAACATCAGCGCGGTTGAAAACATCGGCAACACTTATATCGTTCTGATATCGTGCCATTCCACCCGCTATAACAACTCCGCCCTGCTTCATATTTTTGATATTGCTTTCCTTAAGAAGCTCCATAAGCTTGTTGATATTCTTATAATCATTACCCTGTGTAATGACTACAAATTCATCGCCCCCAATTCTGAAAACCGGACTGTGCCTGAATATATCACAGATAATGGAGCAGCCTCTTCTAAGGAATTCATCTCCTGCCTGATGTCCGAGGTTATCATTAATCTCTTTAAGTCCATTAAGATCAAGCACCACAAGAGCAAAATCCTGAACATTTTCCTCTTCAATAAGCTTATCCAGCTGCATCTCCATGTCAACATAGGCATGCTTATTTTTTACACCGGTCAAAACATCAGTATTTGCCTCATTTCTGGCAATAGTAAGATTATAAGCATACTCCTGATCGCGCTTAACCTGCTCATCAATGTTACTTATACCTACTATAAGCTCATTTCCATCCTTCTCCTCAACCATTGCAGCCTTAAGAAGGACATAAACAGGCTCACCATTTATCATGAGACGATATGTAATGGAATAAACGCCGTTGGTTTCTACTTTATTGAGAACCTTCTCCTTGGTGAATTCCTTAAGGAACATGTCAATGTCTTCAATATAAACAAATCTCTTGCATACCCTGCGGATATTTTTAAAGAAATCAACTCCGGACTTGGAAAGCCCCAACAGGTCATAATCTCTTCTTGCACTGTATTCCATATATCTGTCCGTACGGGGATTAACAGTGTAAATATAAAAATAGTCACCTGTCAATGCAGCAATTCTGGCATAGGTTATTCGTTCTTCCTTAACCCTCTCAAGGGTTTCCTGGTGTTTCATCTGGGCATCGACATTGTTGACACCAATCATTATATGATTGCCCTTGGACTTTATGCGCACAATTTTCATCTGTACATAAACAGGCTCACCTGCTACCAAAAGCCTGTAGGTATGCGTAAAACTTCCGTACTGATTGAGTGTATTTATTATGTTTTCCTTGGTAAAAATCTCAACAAACAGTTCTATATCTTCACTGTAGAGTCTGAACTGCGCTTCCTTTATTGCATTACTAAAGAAATCTTCACCGTGCCTCTCGAGAGAAAGGTCAGCAAAATTCGCTTCAGAACTATACTCTATGAATTTTTCAGTATCCAGATTTACATAATACAGACTTATGTAGTCCGTAGACAAAGCCTCTGCAATATAAGCATAAGTCAGTCCCACATTAGGAACAGACTCTTCAAATGTATCAAATATCACTATAGCAAACGCAATGACTCCATTAACCGGGTTAACCGCAATTCTTCTGATGTAAAGATGAACAGCATTACCCTCCTGGGTTCTTTCGTTCATTACCACCGGTCTGCCGTCTTTTCCGCACTGTTCAACCGCCTTAACAAAGGCATTCCTGTGGACAGTTGTTGCCTTGGAATAGTCTATTCTTGTAGTATCCTCCAGATGGAATATGTTCTTCTTCATAAAATCTCTGTAGGATTTATTACATCTTACAAGAACCAGTTCCTTACCGTTTGATTCAGCAATTACCATGGGCATGGTGTTGAAATAGCTCTGAAGAGACTCATCATTTCCGGTATTAATCGTTATATCGTATAGATTAATTCGTCCTAATGATGAATAATATTCTGACTCCTGCGGATTTTCAAAGCCTATCTGTATTCCTCTTCTGTTTCTCTCAATAATCTCTTCAAGTGGAACAGGCTTACAATAATAGAATCCCTGCAGCTTGGTACAGCCGATTTCCTTAAGAAAATCAGCCTGCTCTTCTGTTTCAACGCCCTCGGCAACCGTTTCGATTCCAAGTCCCATAGCCATTCTGATAAGTTCTGTGAGAATTATCTTACTCTTGTCAGACTTATAGAACTGTCTCATGAACTGCATATCGAGCTTAATGGTATCAAAAGGAATGATCTGAAGGATTTTGGGCGAAGAATATCCGCTTCCATAATCATCCATCCATACCTTGAATCCAATATCTCTGAAGCGCTCTATCTGCTCCTTCATGTATTCAATATCATTACCGATTATGCTTTCTGTAATCTCTATAGTAAGTTTTTCTCTTGGAATGCCTGCATTATCAACCCTGCGTTTTATTTCCTCAACTATATCGCAGGACTCAAAATCAGATCTGGACAGGTTAACAGACTCCGGAACCACATAAAGTCCCGCATTTTCCTGATCCTTCATCTTCTTAAGTATCTGCTCGGTCACGTACAGATCCAGCTTGTAAATAAGCTTAGCATCCTCCAGAATCGGAATGAAATCTGCGGGTTCA
>CAMVLM010000168.1 GCA_947168335.1 uncultured Butyrivibrio sp.
TTAAAGAAAAATGCTGGAAACGGATGGACTAAAAATAAATTCTGTTATTTTATATCTCCCTTTTTACATTTGTGTTGCTCATGATAGAATCTTTGTTCTTATCATTACTTGTTTGTTAGAAAAGCTGTTATTTCTTCTTGGGTTGGCATTACAGAAAGTGCACCTTTTCTGGTGGTTATAATAGATGCCGCAGCGTTTGCAAACGACAGGCATTCAAATAATCCGTCCTTCGTCAGATTATCAAGTCCGTTTCTGTGGATGTAATCTATGGCACAGGCACAGAAGGTATCGCCTGCTCCTGTAGTCTCTATAGTAGCAGGATTTCTGTACCCGTCTTTTTTGATCACCATATCTTTGTAAAGAGCTATACTTCCTTCAGATCCAAGTGTGGCAAACACGATTGGAATACCAAAGTCTCTCTTTATTTTCCTTGCTCCTGCCTCTATATCCTTAAGGCCTGTAAAAAGCTCAATCTCATTATCTGAAATTTTCAGGATATCACAGTTTTCAAAGCCATATTTCATAGCATCTATTGCATCGTCTACGTTCTTCCATAAAGGTTCTCTGTAATTTGGATCAAAAGATATGACTGCTCCGCTCTCTTTAGCTATTGTAACAGCTCTGACAGTTGCCTCTTTTGCAGGTTCGTCTGTCATTGACAGTGTTCCAAGATGAAATACATCTGCGTTCCTGATAAGATCAGCATTCTTCTCAACATCCTCTGCTGTCAGCATCATGTCTGCTCCGGGCTTTCTGTAAAAAGAAAAATCTCTGTCTCCATTTGGAAGCTTGTTTACAAATGCAAGGGTAGTATTTACCTCCTCGTCAAAGACAAGTCCGGTAGAGTCTATACCCTGCTTTTCAATTCTCTCTTTTAACATCCTTCCGAAAAAGTCGCTTCCAACCTTGCCGATAAAAGCTGTGCTGTTGCCTAAATTCTGAAGCATAGACAGCACATTACAGGGTGCTCCGCCTGGATTAGCCTCAAATAAAGGATTTCCCTGGTTGCTGTCTCCGCTTCCTGTAAAATCAATAAGCAACTCCCCCAGCGCAACTACATCTTTTTTCATAAGTTATTTCCTCTCAAGCTCATACATAGTAACATCCATAAGAAGTTCTCCAACTGCCTTAAAACTGATACCTTCAGCTCTGACATCTGTAAGGATTACCATAGACATTACCTGCTGTCCATTATTGATGAAGAGCTCCATGCTGTATCTGTCAAGAACAAGTCTAAATGAAATCTCACCCTTATTTCCTGCAACCTTACATCTTCTCTGATGAACAATGGCTCTTCTGCTTCCTGAATGCTTTCTGTCTATCTTAACAATATTGTCAACAGGATTATATTCAATCGTTGAATAAGCCTTGCCATTATCAGCAAAACGAATTTCAAATTTTTTATATGAAAGTTCTGCCTGTGTAGATCTGACTCTTACTGTCATATCTACGCATCTGCCCTCAATACTTGAAAGTGAAGCACTATCAGAAATAAGTACATTCTGTCTGCTGATTCTTTTGCCGTAATAATTCTCTATCTCTCTGGCAGGCCGCTGAATAAGTCTGTTATCCTTAATAGTTATTTCCCTTGGAATACTCATCTGGCCAAACCATGGGAAGTCATCGCGCCTGATTCCGCATGTATCCCAGTTCTGCATCCAGCCGATCATGACTCTTCGTCCATCAGGAGTCTTGATTGTCTGTGGCGCATAAAAATCAATACCATAGTCAACAGCCTGACAGTTTTCTTCGCAGAATTCTCCATTTTCATCGATACTTCCTATCACACACAAGGTGCCGTTTCCGTTGTGGAACTCAAGCTCTTCAGGGAGCATATCCTGCGGGCTTGTGAGAAGGACCTGTTTGCCATCGTGGTTAAAGTAATCAGGGCACTCCCACATTACACCGAATCTGTGGTTGTTTTTGATAACAGTCTTATCATAGGACCAGTTAATACCGTCATCACTTACAAACTGTAATATCTGTCCATCGATATCCTCAGTTTTATTGCCAACTACTATGTAATATTTGCCATTTTCACGCCATACCTTAGGGTCTCTGAAGTCATATTTGCCGGCGCCCTCAGGAAGCATAGTGCTGTCAATTACAGGATTATTGGCATACTTCTCATAATCCTTGCCGTCACCAAAAGCAACACACTGGGTCTGAACCTCTCTGATGTTGCCATCTTCATCTTCCTTTTTTTGAACGCCTGTGTACACCAGGAGCTGTCTGCCATCTTCCATCTCTATAGCACTTCCTGAAAAGCATCCGTTCTGATCGTATTCACTGTCAGGCGCTAGCGCTGCAGGCATATATTCCCAAGTGATCAGATCCTTACTAACCGCATGTCCCCAGTGCATAGGTCCCCATACTGTCTCATATGGATAATACTGGTAAAAGAGATGGTATTCACCCTTATAAAGGCTAAAACCGTTAGGATCATTCATCCATCCACATCTTGGTGTCAGATGAAAAAGAGGCCTCATTTCAGGGGCGATCATCTTTTCCTTTTTCTCTTCATATTCACGTGCCTTGTTTAACTTATCACTCATTTCTATCCTCACTTACCGTAAATCATTACATTTTCTGCCAAAGCATCTGTAAGCTTAATTTTTAAATAGGGAGGAGAAAATCTCCTCCCTGCCTTTCCGGTCATATGAATTACTTATAGAACTCATCAAGATACTTCTGGTAGATAGAGAGATACTCATCAAGACCATATGCATTAACCTGCTTGAGATACTCATCCCACTCAGCATCTGTAAGACCGTTCATAACGAAGTTACTTCTGCTGGAGTTGATATAGCTGATAAGATCTGTCTGGATAGTTGTAAGAGCCTCTGTATCATCAGCTGTCATAAATACGTTAGGATATACATACTTGCAGTTCATATCGTTTGTATAGTACTCCTTGATCCAGTCAAGACGGTACTGCGCATCATCAGGGCATGTAACATATACGCCGTAGTACTCATCAAGGATTGCAAGAGGACCACCAACACACTCAGCCTCACGAACTTCTACAGGAGAAGCATCGCCAAGTGGTGCATGCTTGAGCATCTTGTCGCCGTTTGCATTTGTTGAAAGTTCGAAGATATCAAACTCATCATCCTCGCCATATGTTCCCCAGTTGTTCTGTGGTGACTGGAATGGATCATACATCTTATCAAGCCAAGCGCATACGAATGCAGGGTTCTCACACTTAGAAGTTACAACGCATCTGCCACGATCAAAACCCGATGTGAAAGAGCTGTTCATAGGAGTTACATTCTTAACATCAGCCTTAAGAGCTGCAAGTGGAACGAAATCTTCAAGGTTATCAATGTTAGCAACGTCCCATGTAAAGCAAACACCATATCTGTGTGACTTACCCTTAGCTACATAAGTTGACCAGTCCTGTGTGAAGCACTCAGGATCGATAAGTCCCTCTTCATAGAGTTTATGAAGCCACTGCATACCTGACTTGAAGCCTTCCTGTGTTGCTGTGCAGATAACCTTCTTGTCATCTGTAACTGCAATGTGCTGTCCGATATCATTGTCACCGTAACCTTCGCCAAAGCCGTTAATAAGAAGGCTTGGATCCTGATCGTTCATGATGCATGACATAGGAATGATGTCGCCCTCAATACCAAACTCAGCCTGAAGCTCTGAAGCATGCTCCTTGAATGCCTTAAGTACTTCTTCGAATTCATCAACTGTTGTAGGTGTCTGAAGTCCGAGGAAATCAAGCCATTTCTTGTTGATGTA
>CAMVLM010000169.1 GCA_947168335.1 uncultured Butyrivibrio sp.
CTCCTATTATAGATCCAAATATCAATGCCTCTAAAAACATCTTCCAGTCAATCGGTGATGCAAACAAATAGGTAAAAGATAATAACACAAAGAGGCCGCCTATTATTCCACAAACCAGCCCAAGCACACCACTTGCAAAATGAACCATAGCTATAAGGACTGTTAAAACAGCCTGGACCGGTAAAAGAAGTATTTTCAATATTAAACGGATGAAGCTTCCGAATAAACTTAATGCCATCATAATTCACCCCCTATTTATTCAATATCTGCTCTATAAACTTAATTACTTCATTTTGTTCTGCAGCATTCAGCTTAGAATAAAGTTGATAATACTTGCCTAATCTCCTCATTCTGGCTTCTTCCTCTGAATTATCGCCATAGAGTAGCCAATTACTGGACACATCATATAATGCAGAAAACTTTCGAACTTCTTCTGCAGATACTACTCTCTTGCCAGACTCTATCGCACTAAGAGTTGGACGTGACATCTCCATAGAACGTGCAGCATCCTCTTGATGCATACCTGCCTTATTTCTTGCTTCTTTTAATCTATCAGCTATAGTTTTATCCATAACGCGCCTCCATGTCAGCATTTCTGACATCTTCATAATAACATATTTGTTTTATTATGTCAGCATTTCTGACATGAAATTTTTTTGAAAATCCAGACTCATGAAAATCATGAGCCTGGAATCATGACAATTATTATTTACGCTCTGTTACCTGCCCATTGCTCCAATAGCTGTAGAATCTGCATTTCCATCTCTCTAGCTGTTGTTTTCTGAGGGAAATATTTTTGAAGAATGCTACTGTCAAACACCACACGGTTTAGAGGATTTTTCTTTTCCTCGTCCATTATTCTTTCTATGAGTTCTGCAGTACAATTCCCTTCCTGACTAGATTTCTTCAATCTCTGTGCTTGTGATAATGACGGAGTAGTCTGTGCTATTTCCATTGCCTCATAAAACTCTTTCTGCTCTTCCGGCTTCATATAGGAAATCTCTACTGCAGGATTAAAAGCTATTTTCTTTTCATCTACAAGATCAAGAAGCTCTGGAATAAGATTGTTTAGCCTTACAAACCTCTGCACAGTTCTAGCACTTTCACCGGTTTGCTTTGCCAGCTCTTCATCTGCACGTAACCTCGTGCCAACTTGACACGAAGTAAGATCTGTTCGCTTTCCCTGATGCTTTAGTGCCTCCATCTTCATTTTATAAGCCTTTGCCCTTTCACTTGGCAAAATATGTTCCCTCTGTAGATTAGAATCAACCATCAAAATAGTTGCTGTATCATCGTCCATTTCACGAATAATTGCAGGGACTTCTTTTTTTCCTGCCAAGATAGAAGCATACCTTCTTCTATGACCAGAAATCATTTCGTACTCTCCATTACCATCAGGACGAATTATTACAGGTACGAGTACTCCGTATTCTCTAATACTATCAACAGTTTTTCTCATATCCTCGTCATCAAGCACCTTGAATGGGTGATTTTTAAACTCATGAATCTGATTGACCGGAATCATAACAACCTGCTCGCCAGTCTCTTGTCTCTTTTCTTCAGTTGTAAAAATATCTTCATAGCTCTTTAAGCTAATATTAGTTCCTCTTCTGGTCATAGCTAAGCACCTCCTGTGTTAATGATGAATAAGCTTCAGCGACTTTGCCTGAAGGATCATAAGCAAAAATGCTCTTCCCTTCTGCACTCGTCTCAGCAGCTCTAACTGATCTTGGAATCTCTGTCTCAAACACATTTATCTTGTTGCAGTAGGTATCACGAATTAAATTACTGATATCCTTGGCATAATTCGTTCTAGCTTCTACCATAGTAATTAGAATTCCTTCAATGCATAACTTAGGATTAATTTGACGCTTAACCTGGCTTATTGTTGCAAGTAGTTGTTCTAAGCCTTTTGCTGATAAGTAGTTTGCCTGAACGGGAACTAAAGTTGCATCAGCAGCTGCAAGAGCATTTACAGTTAGCATTCCAAGACTCGGCATACAATCCAAAAGAATATAATCATAATCTTCTCTGAGTGTCTCTAGAAACTGCTTAAGAATACGCTCTCTATTCATAGTATTCACAAGTGATACTTCTAGCCCTGCAAGAGAAATATTTGAAGGGATTAAATCAATACCTTCCTGCTGATGGATCAACACCTCATCCAGCGCCACTGGATTTTCACTTATTGTTCCATTCAGAAGATCTGAGAGTGTAAGTTCCAAATCATCAGGTTGTGGATACCCCAGGCTGATCGTAAGTGATGCTTGGGGATCTGCATCTATTAGAAGCACCTTCTTCCCCTGTTTTGATAATCCAATACCTAAATTTTCTACTGTTGTTGTCTTTGCTGTGCCGCCTTTCTGGTTAACTACAGCAATTATTGTTGCTTCTTTTTTCATACTGTCTCCTTCCAATTTGCCATGTCATAACTGACCTTGGCTGTATAATAGTGATCAATGGTTAGCGGTGCGTTGTAGATGGTGGTAAGTAAGTACTGCTTGATATTATGGATATCCGATGTTTGATTCTTAAAACAATCCAAGATGTATTCCATATGGCTTGAATCCAATTTCATAAACTGTGCTTTTACAACCTCTGCTGGCTTATCCTCCCCAGATATCCGGATTGTCTTTGCCTTGCTGTTAAGCACATCGACCATGATTTCAAGAATTTCATTAATCCTTCTGACTTCGTAAGGATTCCTTTGAGTCATTATGTCTATCTCCAGCTTTTCTCTAAGATAATCCTCATATTGTTCTCGTAATCTCATCGAATCTTCCTTTTCCTGTGCCTGTACCACCTTTATCTTCGGAGATGCTGATTCCGCCGATAGATTGATTGGATTGGTATTAATAAAATCAGTGTTGTTATAATTAGTATTATTAGTGCATGATTTCCATGAGTCCGGACCTGTGATTATCACATTTCTAGATTCATGATTTTCATGAGTCTCAGAATCATGATTTTCATGAGTCTGAATTATTCTTCTGTCAGGCCCATAGTCATGCAATCCGGTAGCAAAGTCCTTTACATAGATTTTTGTTGGCTTACCCTGACCTTGCTTTTGTCTTACTATTAAACCGGCTTTATCCTCCAGCTCTTTTAGCATCTTCGTTGCTTTCTGATTAGCACAGTGCATATCTGCCATAATCCGATCCAATTTGTAATAAATAAACACTTTGCCATCTTCATCAAGCCATCCATTTTTTGCTGAAAGAGATGCTCTGTCCAGCATTAAGGAGTAGAGAATTTTTGATTCCATCGTTATTCCCGCAAATTTCTCATCCGTGATCAAAATCTTGGGTATTTGATAAAAAGCAAATTGATCTGCCCCTCTGCCATAAAAATAATCAAAATCCACTGGCGTTCCTCCTTTCTTAGATTTGGAATAAAACAAAAAAAGACGCCTAACTCACAGGAAATGCTGTAAGTTAAGCGTCTTCCGACGATTCTTATTTTGTTTATTTCAGACATATTCAAGTAGTGCACTACTGTCACGACGTAGGCTCTATTTTTGCACCTACTGTCACGAGTTCGACAGCTACAACTACCCGAATATACTTTTTCATGTGCTTTCCACGCTCAGAATAATCAGTCTTATCAAACGTGAAATGCTCGAAAAAGTGCGTAAATTCAAGGATTTCTATTAGTTCACTCTTGT
>CAMVLM010000170.1 GCA_947168335.1 uncultured Butyrivibrio sp.
GCCCGGGACTTAAAATCCCGTGGGTAGTAATACCCGTACCGGTTCGATCCCGGTCGCCGGCAGTAATGTGTGTGGCTGTAAGCTTAGAGATTATCTGAGTTTGCGGCCTCTTTCTTTATTTTATACATTTGGTACAAATCAGTACAATTTTGGTACAAGTCAGAAGATATCAGCATTTGAATGACTTGAATTGCATACAATGATATACATAAAACGTGTATATTTATTTAGCAGATGCTTAATGCATTCATGAGCTGATCTTCAATATTCTTAGGCTCTTCCACTGTTTCATTGATATAATGCTCCGTCATAGCCCTATTTGAGTGTCCCAAAGTTTTCTGCAAATATGCAGTTTCTACACCGGCAGCCTTCAATGTTGATGCAACAGTGAAACGTAATTTGTGGCTGGATTTGTAAGGAACACCTGCATCATTACAGTATTTCCTAAGACGTTCATTAAAGGTATCATTGTTGATGGTTCTACCATGGCACATAAAGAGATATTCCCCATCAGGGTTAATCTCGTGAGCTTTCTTAATGATTTCTACAGCCTCAGGGACAAGATAGATATCTCTTACAGAGTAGTGAGCATTACCTTTGGGAAGTTTTTCATTAATATGCCTGGGAGTCTTCTTTACCTTTAGATGTGTCATATCAACAGAAAACAATGATTCTTCTACAAGCTGATGTTTGATAGTCAGGATATTTCCGTTTACATCTTCATACCTGATTGCCCTAAGTTCACCAACTCTGAAAGTAGAATATAAGGCAAGCTGAATGGCTAGTGAGTAACCATCAGGCTCGACTGTTTTTAGATGATTTAGAAGCTTTTCACGCTCATCTAAGTGCAGAGCCTTATTATAGTGATTGGGTTCCTTAAACTTAAGTTCAGATGTTCCTATAGATGGAATGAAGTTGAATGGGATATACTCATTTTCAGCTGCATAGATAAAAACTCCATTTAAGGCTGATTTACGATTCACAAAGGCCTTTCTGGTTATAAGTCCCTGACCGGTCCAACGCTCGTACATATACTTGATGTCCTTTTTCTTAATCTCTGCTATCTGCATATCAAAGATTGGCTCGTTCTTGAAGACATTTCTTAGCATAGACAGATCTTCCTGGATGGTTTTATTGGACTTTACACCATGGCTGATACGCATATCAACCCACTCCAGATATACTTCTTCGAAAGTATGAGAGAAGAAGTAGTCATAAAGTTTTTCTACAAGTTCTTCACGACTGTTAGCAACAAAAGTTGGATTGTTGCTTTTCCATCTGCCATCTGACAGTTTATAAAACAATTCCTCCTTTGCTCTGGGATGTGCTGTTCTGTAGATTTTTTCTACAAGTATCGTTTTCTTTTTTGAGATCATTTTACCTAATTCGCCGACCTCGCCTGAATCGAGACTATCAGATTTAGCAAGATTTTTCAATTGAGTGATTTTTCTTGATTCTTCTTTTTCAATGTCAGTGATATTACATGTGAGTTTTCTGGTGCTTATTTTTTTCATAGTTCCTCCAAATGAAAAAGGCACCTGATACGGAAATGTTCCGCACCAAGTGCCTTGTGAATGATTCTGTTTAGTTGTAATACCTGTTTGCAGGCAATAAAAAAGAGCAGTTGAACTGCCCGATAAGGTAAGCAAAGTAAACTGTAAACATCGCGTTTAAAACGAATTATTTTCTATAGCTCAAAATCTACTTTAAATATTTTGTGTTTATCCGTTTACACTGTTTACAATCTATTAGGTTTTAGTAAGAAATGGGATTTCTGACTCCATTCCTGTAGGGATATCCCGGAATACTGGTTCATTAATACGCTTCCAGGCTCTCTGAGTGCCATACTCTTTGAATCTATGGGAAGATATCTTTTTGTAATCTGTCATTTTATGATCCATGATTTCTGATATGACATTGCACTCCCAGGCACTTGGATTTTCGTACCCTATATGCCCAAGAGCTTCTTTGAAGAGCATCTTCGTACATACATAGTCAGGAGAATGGTCATCCAGAAAGTTTCTTATAGAAGTTTCAATTGGATCCTCGGGAGAGTGTTTGTCTTGTACTGCAAGGAGCTCATCTTGTAAATCGTCGGGAAGTACGAGAGAATAATCACCTGCAAGGTAAATCTCCATTACTTCCGCCCAAAGTTGTTCGATATATGCTCGTGATGCCTTTTCATCATCAAGAATGTGACAGTCAGCATCTTCAGGATGGACCTCTACGGGAAGAAATCTTCTGTTACCGGATTTATCCATTGGAAGAAATTGGATTTTGTTTGATGTTCCTGCAAAGACACACTGCCTGGGATGATCCATGGCAGTAGTTTCATAGGGGACTCTATAGATATCGCTTTGAGTGCTTAAGAATTTCTTGGTTTCTTCTACTGCTTTAGCACTGCTTACAGCAAGCATTTCAGGGATTTCATTTATCCAGTGACCTTGTAACCTTGCATAAATCTTTTCATCATCAAGTTTTTTAATGTCATCGGAAAAATAGCGGTCTTCCATGGCGAGTAATCTGAGGAATGTTGATTTACCAGCTCCTTGGCCGCCAACAAGGACGGGCATATACTCAAACTTGTGTCCCGGATCAAATATTCTTACTATAGCGCCAAGCATGAATACTTTTAGTATTTCAGTGTTAAGTCTGCTCTTTGCTGCACCAAGAAAATGATGAAGTGCATCTGGTAATCTGCTTATACCATCCCATTTGAGTGATAAAAGCTTTTCTTTTATCGGATTGTAGCTGTTGTCGTAAGCTGCGATATTTATGGCGGTTGCAATGTCACCATCCTTCTTGAGACCATATTCTGATTCAAGATAAAGGATTATATGGCGTAGATCATTATCGCAATAAGTTATGCTATATCTTTTCCAAGGGAAGTCACCGCATATATCAAGCTTATCGCTAAACTCGTTATACTTGATCTTCCCTGCAAAAAGAGGATCATGATTTAAGACAAGTAGGCAGTTATTCTTGCTTTGCAGTATTTTTCCCTTCTCGTCTCTTGTAAATAGTTCAGAAAGCGGTGGTTCTTTAAGGGGAATCTCTTCGGTTACTGAAGATGGTTGGAGTTCTCCTAGCAGTATTTGTAATTTCTCCATTTGTTCTTTAGTTAAGTTCTGAAAGTCTTGCTTTGACATATTCAATTTCTCCTTTGTAATTAGTTAAAAATGTGAGTTGCTCATCTCTGAATCCGAAGGTTAGTTCTTCAATCATCCAATCAGTTTTGCTAAGGTTCATTAGGGCTTCTTCAAAAAGAGGATTGCAGGTATCAAGCTCATCAATTGATGCTGGAGCATAATCTCTTTTGAAAGCCATTAACTTTTCTTTGTATTGGTGCAAAGAAAAAAGAACATCGAGGACATAAGTGTCGAATGTTCTTATCAGCTGATATTCATTGTTTCTTTGGATAATGATATTGTCTGTGTTTACAGGAGTAGATCTTTTGTTAATACTTGGGTTGTTTAGATTCGTAGTGCTGATGTTAAAATCCATTGCGATCTTCTTAGCAGCATCAAGTGGTGACAATCCAAACAGCTTACACACAAAATCAATTACATCCCCGGTTGCTCCACAACCAAAGCAGTAATATCGGATATCAACTTTCATGCTTGGAGTTTTGTCATTGTGGAACGGGCAATTACACAGC
>CAMVLM010000171.1 GCA_947168335.1 uncultured Butyrivibrio sp.
AGAAAATCACTGCACACAGCCTAGGCAGGCCATCGCGCAGCGATTTTGTTCAATTACAGTTATGCAATCTCAATAACTTTATAATCTTTATCTTCAATTGCTTTTTTCAAAACAGCATCTTCAGTATCAGCGCTTAAGGTTACCACTGCATTTCCTTTCTCGTGACTTACTTCAGCACTTTCTACAGTATCAAGTGCTTCAAGTGCCTTTTTAACAGTAGCCTCACAATGCATGCACATCATTCCTTCAATCTTTATTGTTTTTGTTGCCATTATTTTTTCCTCCGTTTCATTTTCATTATCATCTATTACAAACTCCCTTGTGGTCTTTTTCTTTTTATATGCAGCATCTCTTTTTGTGCTCCTTATATCAAAAAGATTAAGTCTGAGAGCATTTGTAACCACGCAAAAACTTGATAAGCTCATTGCCGCTGCTCCCAGCATGGGATTTAGCGACCAGCCGGTAAGTTTTATAAAAACTCCTGCAGCAAGGGGTATCAGAATCAGGTTATAGAAAAATGCCCAGAAAAGATTCTCATGAATGTTCCTCAAAGTGGCCCTGCTTAACCTGATCGCAGCCGGAACATCACTTAATCTGCTCTTAACAAGAACAACATCTGCGGCATCGATTGCAACATCAGTACCCGCTCCTATTGCAATACCTATATCTGCTGATGTAAGTGCCGGAGCATCATTAACTCCGTCTCCCACCATTAGCACCCTGCCATATTCCTGAAGCTTCTTTATCTCTTTTTCTTTTCCGTCAGGAAGTACATCAGCTATTACTGCATTGGCGCCTACTTCATTTCCAATAGCCATGGCAGTACGTTTGTTGTCGCCTGTAAGCATTACAACTTTCATTCCCATATCCTGAAGCTCTTTTATAGCCTGGACACTATCTTCTTTGATTGTATCTGCAACAGCAATTATTCCAATTACCTTCTTATCGTCCGCAAAAATAAGAGGTGTTTTACCTGATTCTGAATACTCATCCGCTTTCTGCTCGATTATTGTATCAACTTCTGTCTGATTTCTTATGAACTTAATGTTTCCTGCTGTAACCCTGAAGCCTCTGTATTCTGCCTGTATTCCACTACCTGTAAGCGCCTTGAAACCTTTTGCTTCATCTGCTCTAAGTCCGTTTTCATTAGCGATGTCTGAAACAGCTTTTGCAAGAGGATGCTCACTCTTTGCCTCTACAGATGCGCATAAAGTTATGAATTCCTTAAGTGCAACATCTTTCTTTAATGCCAGGGCTATTTCTGATGCTTTATAAGCCCGGTTTATTCCTGGCAGATAAATATCCGTAACTGCAGGATTGCCGTTTGTTATTGTTCCTGTTTTATCAAGTACAACGATTCCTGCTCTTCCTGTTTCTTCAAGGGCAGCAGAGGTTTTAAACATTATTCCGTTTTTAGCTCCGACTCCGTTTCCAACCATTATTGCAACAGGTGTAGCAAGTCCAAGTGCACAGGGACAGCTTATTACAAGAACAGTGATCGCTCTTGCAAGAGCAAATCCGAAATCAGCTCCTATAAGAATCCATATAATAAAAGTCACAAAAGCTATAGAAATTACTGCAGGCACAAACACAGCAGAAACTCTGTCAGCAATCTTTGCAATAGGTGCCTTTGTGGCAGCAGCATCACTTACCATCTGAATTATCTGTGACAGTGTTGTGTCTGCACCTACTCTGGTTGCTCTGCATTTTAAGAATCCGCTCTGGTTCATTGTTCCCGAACTTACATGTGAGCCTTCTTCTTTATCAACAGGGATACTTTCACCTGTGAGTGCTGATTCATTAACTGCAGATATACCTTCAATAACAACACCGTCAACAGGGATACTTTCACCTGGTTTTACCGTGAATACGTCGCCTATAAGAACATCAGCAGCATCAATTACTGTTTCATTTCCGTCTCTTATAACAGTTGCAGTTTTTGGTGCAAGCTTCATCAGACTCTTAAGTGCGCTTGTTGTTCTGCCCTTTGAGATCGATTCAAGCATTTTTCCAACAGTGATCAGAGTGAGGATCATTGCAGCTGACTCAAAATAGAACTCATTCATATAGTTCATTGTCAGCTCTTCATTTCCTTTAACAACAGAATCTGTCATCAGAAACAGGATTACCAGACTGTAAATATATGAAACACCTGATCCCATGGCAACTAAAGTATCCATATTAGGCGACTTGTGAATCACGCCTTTTATACCACTTATGAAAAACTTCTGATTTATTACGAGAATAATTCCGGATAGAACCATCTGCATAATTCCCATGGCTACATGATTACCGTCGAAAAACTTGGGAAGCGGAAATCCCAGCATCATGTGTCCCATTGAAAAATACATGAGGACTATCAGAAAAATAAGTGACGCCAAAAGTCTTCTTTTTAATTCAGGAGTTGTCTTATCAGCAAGATCATCCTCAGAATATGTAATTGTCCCTTTTGCATGCTGATCATTACCTGATTTCTTTGTTGCACCGTATCCTGCATCCTCTACTGCCTTTATTATTGCAGAAGGATCAGCATTTCCTTCAACTCCCATGGAGTTTGTAAGAAGTGATACTGAGCACGAAGTTACTCCTTCTACTGAGGACACAGCTTTTTCAACTCTTGTCTGACATGCAGCACAGCTCATGCCTGTAACATTGTATTGTTCCATTTATACCCTTTCCTGAAACCATTACTTCATCATCTTTTGAAGAAGCTCTACCAGTTCATCCACAGCTTCATCATTTCCCTGTTGAATATCGTTCTTTACACAGCTTTTTATGTGATTCCCCAGTAACACTTTGGAAAAACTGTTAAGTGCACATTTTGTTGCGCTTACCTGGGTGAGAATGTCAGGACAATATGCATCCTGCTCCAGCATATTTCGTATACCCCTCACCTGTCCTTCTATTCTGCTAAGTCTGTTTATAAGGTCTTTGTACTCTTTTTCAGTTCTTTCCTTTTTTCTTGTAGTTTCACATTTATCACAACATGTTTTAGCCATATGTTAATCTCCATAAAAAGTTGTTACCTATATCTAACAATATATACCCCATAGGGGTATGTGTCAACACATAATTATTTTGATCAGATATTGCCTAAAATAATAGTATTCATGCTATAATGTGGGAATGTTGAAATTAGAAAATAAAAAAATAATAAGTGCATTACTTCTTTTACTGGCTTCTGTTGTATGGGGCGGCGCCTTCGTTGCCCAGTCCCTGGCAGGAGAATCCATAGGTACACTTACCTTTAACGGAATACGTTTTTTGATCGGAGGCTTATGCCTGCTTCCCCTTATACATAAACAGGGCACTTCTCCACTTAATGTTCCTTCCAATAAAATTCTTGGAGGCGTTATCTGCGGAGCTGCTCTTTTTCTTGCATCCACACTTCAGCAGGCCGGAATCGCAAATGGTGCAGAAGCCGGAGAAGCAGGTTTCCTTACAGCTTTTTACATCATTCTGGTGCCCATAATCGGTATTTTTATCGGAAGAAAATGCTCAAAACTCATTTGGGTATCGGTAGTTATAGCCCTTATTGGACTTTATCTTTTGTGTTTTTCCGGTATACCGGCTGCATCCGGCAAGCCCTTTATGTTTACTTTCGCAGATACTCTCTTGCTTGGATGCGCACTTCTGTTTTCAGTTCAGATCT
>CAMVLM010000172.1 GCA_947168335.1 uncultured Butyrivibrio sp.
TTCTCTGTACATGCATCCTTAAATGCCTGAAGGTCATTGTAAGGAGCATAAGAGCAGCCGTATGTCATAGGGCCAAAGCCTACTTGACAACCGTTACCGGGCTGACCTGTAGCGGACATGGCACCGAAGGTTCTTCCATGGAATCCCATCTTGGCAGTAACAATGTGATACTTGTTAGGACCATATTTCTCAATACCATATTTTCTGGCCATCTTGATCATTGCTTCATTGGCTTCTGTTCCTGAGTTCTGATAAAAAATCTTGTCCATACCAATGGTCTCGCATACCTTCTTTGCAAGAAGTGCCTGGGGAATTGTGTAGGGATAATTAAATGTCTGCATAAGTGTCTTTGCCTGCTGAACAACAGCATCTACAACACGCTCATTACAGTTTCCGGCTGAGTTTACTGCAATACCTGCATAGAAGTCCAGATACTTCTCCCCCTTTTCATCATATAAATACTGTTCCTTACCACTTTCAGCCAGAAAATCATATCTCTCAAAAGTTGAGATCATATACTTATCTGCCATTTCCTTGATTTCTTCTGCTGTATAACCTGTATCTGCTAATTTCATAACCTTCATCTCCTCTTTGTTTTTATTGCACGAGCTTTAGCTCGGTATCGCTATGTTTAGTTCTGTTAATTTTGCTCTCAGGAATAATCCCTTTTATAACCAGATACTCTTCAATGATCTTTACGCAGTTATCAATTCCTACTTTCTCACTGTTAAGTGTCATGTCATAGTTAACAGGATTAGTCCAATAATTACCGTGAGTGTAATACTTATAGTAATCAGCCCTGTATTTGTCGGTCTTTTCAATGGTTGCATGTGCAACTTCTTCCGAAACTCCCATGTTTTCCATGGTACGTTCCACACAAAATGACCTCGGAGCTTCTATATATATACTCACTACATTCTTACGTCCTCTTAAAACATAATCGGCACATTTACCTACAATTACGCAGGATTCCGTATCCGCAAGATTTTCTATTATCCTGCTCTGATACTCGAAAAGTTTATCATCGGAAACAAATTTCTCATTCCTTGCTATGTAGTTATATGATCTTGGAAGTCCTTTTAAAAAACTGGAAAAACCATTAGCTTTACCAAGCTTTTCATTAACCTCTTGAAAGAGCTTTTCATCAAGACCACTCATCTGACTGGCAAGTGTAAGTATTCTGTTCTCGTAACAATGTATTCCTAATTCTTTGGCAAGTCTCGACGCAATAGCCTTGCCTCCGGTCCCGAACCCTCTTGCAAAGGTCACAACATAATTTTCCATATGCAATGTCTCCAATCCATAATATTTATCCGGCAAGATACCTAGAAAGGAATTCTCTTGTTCTTGCATTCTTGGGATTTCCAAAAAGTTCTTCAGGTGCTGCATCTTCAGCAACATATCCGTTATCCATAAAAATGGTTCTGGTGGAAACATCCCTTGCAAAAGCCATCTCATGAGTAACGATGATCATCGTAAGACCTGTAGTTGCAAGTTCCTTCATTACTGACAAAACCTCTCCCACCATCTCAGGATCAAGAGCAGAGGTGGGTTCGTCAAATAAAAGCACCTCCGGATTCATGCACAACGCTCTTGCAATAGCAACTCTCTGCTTCTGCCCACCTGATAACATTGATGGCTTAGCGTTTATGTACGGAGCCATTCCGACTTCCTTC
The DNA here is from genome assembly GCA_947168335.1 of uncultured Butyrivibrio sp. GTDB lineage: Bacteria > Bacillota > Clostridia > Lachnospirales > Lachnospiraceae > Butyrivibrio. Next base: position 1,677 of record CAMVLM010000172.1, read on the forward strand.
AAATGTGTTATTGCTCTGTCAAAAGCCTCTTCCTTGGAAATATGAAGGACTTTCCTGGTGCATAGCATGCAGTTTTCCAGAACTGTCATATTGTTGAACAGGTTGAATGACTGAAAAACCATGCCTACCTTTGATCTGTAATCATTTATATCCTTCTGAATATCTTTTACTTCCTTATTATGAAAGTATATTTTTCCTCGGGTCTGTTTCTCGAGTCTGTTTATGCATCTTAATAACGTGGATTTTCCGGAGCCCGAAGAACCTACTATGCAGATCACCTCGCCTTTATCTACCTCAATATCGATTTTTCTCAAAACCTCGTGGTTTCCAAAGGACTTTCCCAGATCCTTAATTGATAAAATGGCTTCTCCCATAATCCTTCACCTCACTGATTATCCATGTACTCAACTGCAAGAGCATAATCCTCGTCACCCTGCATCTTTGCCTCCAACAGTCCAAACAGCTTATTGAATACGAAGCAAAGAACAAAGTAAATAATTGCAATAACAAGGTAAGACTCAAAATACTTGTAGTAATTTCCGCCTGCGGTTTTAGCTGCCATAAACAACTCCTGAACCGCTATAACATTTAACACCGAAGTCATCTTCAGGTTGGTTAAAAATGTATTTGCCATCTCAGGAATAATATTCTTAAAGGCCTGCGGCAAAACCACATACAGCATCGTTTTCACAGGTGACATGCCCATTGCAAATGCTCCTTCTCTCTGGCCTATGTCAATTGAACCAATGCCGGCTCTGACTGTTTCAGCCATATATGCACCTGTATTCAAAACCGTTACCAGAATTCCTGCAAAAACCGGTGTCATTTCCACATTTGCCTGTCTGAGTCCGTAATATATGATCATGGCCTGCACAATCATGGGTGTATCACGGAAAATCTCAACATAGATGCTGCAAATCCATTTAATGGCTCTGGTAAGTGTTTTCTTTATAATATTGTCCTCAGGATTTATCGAAAGATCCTGAACCATTCCTATAAGATATCCCAACAAAAATCCTACAAGTGTTCCGATAACTGCTGTATATAATGTAAGGTATGTTCCCTGTAAGAACATATCCGAATACTTCCTTGCAAGAAAAACTGTCCACTCTATGGAATTTGTCGGTTCCTGTGAAGCAAATAAACTCATAACCATAACGCTACCTCGTGAAAAAAAGTATTTTAGTTAGCTGCCGGCTGCTGTGTGAGAACTTTATCCATCAGTTCATCCATCTTTTCCTTATCGCCCCAGCCAATCTTGTCCATAGCACCCTGGATCTTGTCTCTGAGTTCTGTATCATCCTTCCTTGTAGCTATGCAGACATTAACCATGTCATCATCACCAACAAAGGTATCATTCTCATCAAGTCTGATCATAAGAAGATCATCATTTGTCAAAAGAGCTGATTCAGCAGTAGGTACATCTACGATAAATACATCAGCAACTCCGTTTGATACAGCCATGAAACATTCGGATGTAGTCTCAAAGTTTGTTCCTGTAACTGCTCCCTTAACCTGGTCTAGAAGAGGAATCCATCCGCAGCCAAGCTGAGTTGTAAGGACGCATCCTGTATCATCCAGCTCTGAAAGTCCTTTTACGTTTGCATAAGGGCCATCCTTTTTAACAACAATACAGTTATCTCTGTAGTAGTAAGGTTCTGTGAAGTTATAAGCAAGCTGTCTTTCTTCTGTTCTTCCCATTCCTGCAATAATACAGTCATAATCGCCTGCATCCATTGAAATTCCGATAGAAGACCATTCAACCTTATGAATCTCAAGGTCCATATCCAGTTCATCTGCGATCATCTGTGCCATCGCTACATCATATCCGTATGCATAGTAGTTTGATCCGTAAATGGGAACTGCCTTACTTCCATCAGGAGTAGTATCTGTATCCTGTGTCCAGTTAAAAGGTGCATATGCACATTCCATACCAACTCTTAAAACAGCTCTGCCTGTATCGCCTTCTGCTTC
>CAMVLM010000173.1 GCA_947168335.1 uncultured Butyrivibrio sp.
ACCGTCTGAATAGCCTTTCCAAAGATGTAAGACTGGTGCAGCTACTGAACATGTCACTCATACTCGTCACGTTCGATGTATCAAAGTTACTTAGATTCAAGTAACATTTAGATAAAAATCATAGGCTGTGATTCCACCAATACTCTTTGCAGAGTATCCCATCCGATTCAGTATTCCCACTGCCCGCCTGCTTCTGCTTTTGTAATATCAATCCTGATAATCTGAAACGGCATTTGAAAGTTTCTTCTTTTCCACACATTCCTCCAATTATTTTAATCTTACAAGGGCAAATATGGAAGCAAGAAAGTCTTCTGCTAATCACAATGTAGGCAAATAGCCCCCTATATAAAAATACCGTCAGGCTTTCTTACTCTCCTGACGGTATTTCTTCTAAATTTGGCAAATTATATACTTCCTCAAATCCACTCCGTTTTCCTGAGCCAATTCAACCAGCTCCCGGTCCGGCAGATGTTCCACATCAGTAAGGTCACAGGCCGCCATCGGAAATCCGCAGCACATGGCTGCCACATACTCTTCCTTCATATCCCTGCGGAGTTCGTCCACATCAATTATATATTCCATTAAATCTTCCTCTTATTTGTATCGTCATCTGTTTCAGCGTCAACCTCCTCGAGCGACTTGAAGACCATGACCTTTCTGGCAAGTTCGGGGTCGTCAATGACTATTGCCAGGCAAGATAATCTTCTATCTCCTGCCTTGTTAGCCGTCGCGTGCCGGCAAGCACATTCAGCTGATCCTCATATGCGTTCCAATTCTCATCAACAAACGCACTGTTACCATTTTTCAAGGCCATCCCCTGCAGTGGCAATGCGATTACATTCCCCAGGCCTCCTTCCGGAAGTGCATCCTGTGCAGGTATCATGCGGTCATAATATTTAAAAGACGTGAGGTTTACTGATTCCGCTCCTTTCTCGAGCAGCGCAAATCCAAACCGCCTTGCCGGTATCATTTCCTTAAAGAAAATCCACAGGTGAGCGCCCCGGCCGGATCTTGACCGTTCCACCACAGCATCCACATTCAAATTCTTGCAGATGCGGCGCAGCGCGTCTATTTCAGCTTTCCAGCTCTCATCGACATTTGCATAATCATCCTGCTCAATTTCCTTCATATCTTTATACCCGGGGTCCATAGGGTCCCGTGATAATACCAGAGCCCTTCTTAATGGCTCGAAACCCACTCCTCGACAAAATACAGCGGAATATTTATCATCCATTCCTGATCCACATAACCAGACATTGAAAACCGCCATCCAGTCATCCCAGGATTATGATCAACAACCTGTCTCAGACTTTTAGCTCTTACGTTCTCTTCAGCCTTTACTTCAATCGGGTACAGCTCGGATTTCTGTAAAAGAAAGTCAATTTCCAGAGTAGAGTTCTCTTTTGAATAATAATATAGCTTCTCTCCTGTCGAAATCATCTGCTGCGCAGCATACTGCTCAGTAAAAGCACCTTTATACTCAGAAAAAATGCTGTTCTCAATGAGAATATCCTTTGCCTGCACATCACTCATTGCACCAAGAAGACCGAGATCCAACATGAACAACTTGAATGCTCCGAAATCCTCATAAAACTTCAATGGCGCAGCGACCTTTTTTACACGATTCACACGACATATCAGCCCTGCATCTTCCAACCACTGAATTGCATCTTCGAATTCTTTTGCGCGGCCTCCCTTTTTCAAAACACTATATATAAATTTTTTATTCTCTTTCGCAAGCTGTGATGGAATAGAATTCCAGACCATTCGAACTTTTGCAACTTGACTTGCAGGTATATGTTTCGAAAAATCCCGGTTGTAATCATTCAGTATTCTTTTTTGTATTGCCCTTGTCTCTAAAAGATTTTGAGTTTCTATATAACACGCTACCGCTTCCGGCATTCCTCCGGTGTAATAATACTGACGGAGTAAATCTTCAAATCTACTGCTCATGGAGCATAACTCTTTCCATTGATGCTCCTTCATCTGATCAATCAGCAGATCCTGATGCATTGCTTTCAGGAATTCCATAAAAGTCATAGGAAATAACGTTATTTCATTGACTTTTCCAACTGGATATCCCGTTCCCGTGTGCATCGTTACTCCAAGCAGACTGCCTGCAACCGCAATATGATATTGCGGTGCATCCTCAGAAAAATACTTCAGCGAAGTAACTGCCCTCTGAACTTCCTGGACTTCATCCAGTATAATCAACGTTTTTTCAGGCTTTATCTGCTCATTCGTCAATGCTGAAAATACACGAATTAATCTTCGAACATCAAAGTCCGTAAAAACTCCCTGAATCACAGGATTGTTATCACATGAAATATACGCAATATTATCATATTCTCGCTGTCCGAATTCTTTTAACAGCCAGGTTTTTCCTACTTGACGTGCCCCATTCAAAATAAGCGGTTTACGCCTGTAACTATTTTTCCAGTCTACCAACTTTTGATATGCACTTCGTTCCAAAGCGTATCCTCCCATGAAAACATCTTTTCGCCCCTTGATTTTACATTTTTATGAGCGAACATTCAATCGTTATTTGCACTTTTATGAGCGAATGCTTCGTAATGGTTTACACTTTTATAAGGCAAGGCCAGGGCCGGCCAGAATGGCTGCATACTCCTGAGTCAGCTTTCCCATATAGGCTTCCTGCCATCCCGGAAGTTTTTTCGAAACAGTTTCCAATCTGATTCTTTTACTGATTCATTCATAAAAATCGCTCCTTACCAGTCTATGAAATCCCCCTCATCTCTGATAACGCAATAAAGTCCTTTACCCTCTGCCTCTCCAAAGAGTGTCATTACATATTTTCCGAGTGAAATTCCTTTCGCTCTCGTAAAGGCTGATGTCTTCTTATAATACGCTTTCAGATCATCTCCCTCTGAATTCCATATGAGATCCTTAAGGAGCGCAGGATTATTGGCATCAAGATAATACTTAAGGAAAGCCTCCCAGCCTTTTCCATCCATCTTAAGTCCTGTCCGAATCTCCGCCATTTTCTTTCCAACTTTCTGCACGTCCTCATGTGCAGTGTCGAGACTCATACATATATTCTCTCCGTCATCTGTTACCGTGAGAAAATCTCTCTTCATTACTTCCATAGTCATACCTCAGCAGTTGATTATACTGTAATCTCAATCATGTTCCCCTCGATCGTCACAACGCAGGATTCATAATATCCATCACCTGTAGTTCGAGGACCGCTTACCACTTCAAAGCCATCTGATTTAAGCCGCTCAGTCAGTTCATCCACTTTTTCTTTGCTTCCGACTGAAAAAGCTATGTGGGCATACCCTGTTCTGTTCAAAGGCTTATCCCAGTCTTCCAATTTCGGCTTCGTCATTATCTCTAATCTTGCTCCGCCATCAAAGCATATAAAATAAGAGCGAAAGTCCGTAGTCTTGTTATGATAACCATCATTAGAATGCCCGTCCAAAAACTTCACAAAGAAGTCTCTTACAGCTTCAAGGTCATTCACATACATGGCAATATGCTCTATTTTCACTTATTTTCCCTCCTCTCTCCTGTAAGCCTTGCGGCATGCTTTCTTATGTTGAGGAGAACCGCTCGAACTCTTCTACAATCTCTCTGCAATAAG
>CAMVLM010000174.1 GCA_947168335.1 uncultured Butyrivibrio sp.
ATTCTCCCGCCCTTAAGCCTGTTCCAAAAAGAACTACGAAGACTGGCCACCATGAGCAGAATATAGGATGTGATGCTACATATCCCATAAACATTCTAAGCTGATCCTTAGTAAGCGCATCTCTTGAGTTCCTATTCTTTCCTCCGCACTTACATACCTCAGCCATTGCACCATCAGTGGGATTTTTCCGGATTATATCGTCTCTTACTGCCATCTGAAATGTTGGATGTAAAAGACAATGCACATTATCAAGCGTTGCTAGCTCAATGTCGTCTTCCTTAAGCAGTTTCAAATAAAACTGCATAATATCTGAGAACTTGAAACTTGATATAAGCTTACCTCCGATAGTGTTTCTCACGAAATGGTCATACATGTAATAGTACCCTTTTTCAGAGGAACCGCGAAGACCGTATTTAGTTTTCATGTATCTGTCGAATGTTGCATTAAGGGTTGCTGTCTTTCTCTGGTACAGATCAAGTCCATCAAGTAGATCTCTCTGGATTTCTTCTTCCTTTTCTCTAAGCGAAAGAAGATCCCGGTCATATATGTACCGTCTTCTTCCAAGAGCATCTGAATAGGAGAAGCAGAATCGCCCATCACTCTTCCGGACAAACTCACCTTTCTTCAACCTTCGACCCCTATTGTCTTTTCTTGCTTCCATATAATCTCCTAATTAATATAGAAGACATGGCATGCTCAAACATAGGGCTTCATCACTTATAATTATGACTCTGATTCTTTGATAAAGCAATCTATTTTCATGGCATGTCATGTCTTATAACACCACTGTTGACTCGTTTTAGCATGCTGGGCTTGTGTCAAAATATTTCTTCATTCTGGCATAGTTATAATAAACAGCCCCATCTACTTTTCTCTGTGCATCACATGCATTTGCAATCTTTCTTACTGTATCTTCACAGCAGTTAAACTTAAACATGGCCTGATCAATTCTGATATAATCAGGTTCCCCAAATTCTCTTGGTCTTTTTAATCTTCCCATAGCTCATGCTCCTATCTTTAACTCAATTTCCACTTCATCACTGAAGTATTTTTGTTCCAGAAACAGCATGGCTCCTTCTTTGACTATTTTCTTTGTACGCTTGATCCTGGATTTCACAGCCTCAGGAGAAAGATTTACATCATCTGCGATAGTAAAGAAGCTCTCTCTTTCCACTATGTATCTTTCCAGGAAAGTTCTCTCGTCATCATCCAGGCTTTCCACCTGACTGCATACAATTTCGTAGTCATCCCTCATATCAAGCAGTGTCTTGATCTCTGCTCTGTGTATGAAGTATTCTTCGGAGCCTTTAAGTGCTGCGTTATAATCCCCCTCATGGATTGCTTCCTGAATGGAAACATTTTCAACCGCAGTATTTGCAGTCACATCACTTATATTTGATGTCTGGACCCTCACGCCCAGCTCTCCATTTTCCCTGCGTCTCTTATGCTCACGTTCATTTCTGATCACAATGCTGAGACACTTCTCATAACCATCAACCAGCTTGTTGAACCTTGCATAGTTACGCAGGATTATATCCACTCTGGTATCTATGTCAGCTCTTCGATATTTGTCTACAATACTTTGCACTACAGCCATAAATCCCCCTCTCTGGAAAGCCTGTAACAATCAATAATTGTAACCCCATCTACTATCTTAAACCGCATAAACACAGAGCTTCAATGTCATTATCGTGTCGTTTGTGTCACAGTATGTGACACCTCAAAAGCTCTTAAGTCCTTCAATCTGTCTGATTACAGCCTTCTTGACTACTTCATTATTTATAGAACTGTACGCTCTGACTAATTCATCAATCTCGCTGTTACCGGAACTTGTATCGCCTTTAAGAATCCAGTCCGTTGACACGTTAAACTTCTTTGAATACAGCAAAAGAATACTTACCGGAACATCCCGAAGCCCCAGTTCATAGTTTGCCAGTGTGGATCTGCCGGTTATAACAAACTCCTCCGATACATCCTTTTGACTGAGTCCTCTGCTTTCACGCAGGGCCTTTAACCTGTCCCCAACAGTAGCTCCTGCAGCTAAATTCATAGGTACACCTCTCCTCTCCTTTAATATAGTGGACACTCATGAGTTATTTTCGTTGCAACAGTGAGCATAATAACACAAAAGAATGCGGTTTTTTCATCACAAAATCATCTTTTTTCAATCATTTTTCAATCAGCATCCAATCAAGTTTCTTTCAAATTCCAATCAGATTTCAATCAAAATAGAAAAATAAAAACAGCTACAGATTGCTCCATAGCTGCTTAGTTCCAATTATTCTCCCCAATAATCAATTGACTCCTGTGTTCTGCCTGACACGCCGAAAAGCTTTAACATAAAGTCTTCTCTTTCATTAAACATGTTGATCACGACAATTGAAGACTCTTCTATCCTGTATATAAAGTAATTATGAGCTGTAAAGATATACCAGTAATCCGTATCTACATCATACATCTTGGCTATATTTACACCGATTTCAGAATTTTCCCCAAGATGATGGATATCACGCATGACTTTCGTCATGGTCTCCGTTGATGTCTCAGATCCAAACTTCTCTATAAGTTCGCTTCGTAATGTTCTGAGTTTTCGCTGGACTACTTTAGAATACTCAATTTTTCTCAAAGCTCTACCCCCAGCTCTTTAGCCAGTTCTTCTTCAGAAACAGTACCTTCTTCCTTAATTGACTTTTCTGCAATGGCCATCTCATATTTAAATTTATAAAGAGCCAGCTCTTTCTCAATATCATCAAGCTCATGCATATCAATCATGGTAATATCGCCATGTCCGTTCTTGGTCAGATATACTCTGTTTCCATAACTTACATCTCTTGTAACTTCCGTATAATTCCTAAGATCAGAAATAGGTTTGATAACTGGCATAATATAACCTCCGATAAAAGCATTTTCTTTAGTCATATTATAAATATTGCTGAATAATTTGTCTACTAATCTTTCAGCAAACTCCCTCCTTCTCCTTATAATACGGCGGTCTGTCTACAATCCCTGCATTGATATCTTCCTGCTCACGTCTGTTGGCATAGATCCACATCAGAATTCCAAATAATACAACTGCGACAGGATATCTCCTGTTAAATGTTGCCTCTGATATTTCCATCTCTGAACAGATTTCCTGTTTGCTCATTATCTGGTTTTCTCCATTCAAAAATGCCAGTCTTAAGATGGTCTTCAGCTGTTTCCCCTGCAGTTTGTTTTCTCCTTCTTGTCGTGGATTATACGGAGTTGTGGTAACTTTGCCATCTACCATTTCCTCTATACTATCAAGGATCATATCTGCCTTGTCCATAAACCACCTGCATCTGACAACATCCCAGATAAAATTCTCGTATTCTTCATTGGTAAAGTGCCGTATTCCCCCGATGATTTCAATATACCTTCGCCTGATTCTCTGCTTTTCTTTTGCAATCATTTCCTTTGACATGTTATTAGGACCTTTAAGTGCCAGTCCGCTCCCCTTGGCATATCTGCAGAGAAGTGCCTCCGCAAGAAAATGTACAGTTTCATAACCGATTTTTTCCTGCCGGCATATTTCTCTTGCCAGGTCTTCTGCTTTTAAATTCTTTCTTTTCATACATTCCCTCCA
>CAMVLM010000175.1 GCA_947168335.1 uncultured Butyrivibrio sp.
CTTTCCCGTGGAACCACTATATCTTGTATATTTACATCATACAGGAAGCTCCTTTTCACAAACAGATTTTATGTCTGCTCCGCTTCTGCGATCTTATCAAGTATCCTTTTTCTCTTCTTTAAGCTTTTTCCTGTGAACTGTTCCGGATGCTCCTGAACATACTTGTCATATAGCTCAGGTCTTCTTTCTTTTGTTCTCTCCAAAGATTTCTCAAAACGCCATACGTCAACGTTCTCGTGATTACCTGAAAGAAGCACTTTGGGCACTCTCTTTTCTCTCCAGACTTCAGGTCTTGAATACTGTGGATACTCCAAAAGTCCGTCATCAAAGGATTCCGTCTGAGCTGATTCTTCGTTATTAAGTACTCCGGGCACAAGTCTTGAAATCGCGTCTATCATTACCATTGCAGGAAGTTCACCGCCGGTAAGAACATAATCTCCGATAGAAACATAGTCTGTTACTATCTCTTCAAGTACCCTTTCATCTATTCCTTCATAGTGTCCGCAAAGGAAAATAATATCCTCTTCCTTTGAAAACTCTCTTGTCATATTCTGATTAAAAACTGATCCCTGGGGTGTAACATAAACTACCCTGGGGTTAGCATCACTGTTTCTGCTCTTTATCTTTTCAACTATTGCATTATAACAATCAAATACCGGTGCAGCCTGCATAAGCATTCCGGCTCCGCCGCCGTAAGTATAATCATCTACTTTATTATGTTTATTTCCCGCATAATCTCTGATATTTACAGCCTCGATGTTTATATATCCATTACCAAGAGCTCTTGCCAGAATACTGGTACGCAGCCCTGACATAACCATATCGGGAAAAAGAGTCATAATATAAAAATTCATAATTCTCCCAAGTATAAAGCAGGCTTCTCTTCGCAATATCTTACCACTTTGCGTCCTGCTCAGATATAAGAAAAAATAATCTGGGTCAGAAATGACCCAGATTAATTATTTCTGTATCAGTCAACAATTTCAACGTCAACTTTAAGATTCTCTCTGGTAGATGCAGCCTTAACTACAGAGCGGATTGCCTTGGCAATTCTTCCCTGTCTTCCGATTACTTTACCCATATCGGCAGGCGCAACATGAAGCTCCAAAATGATATTGCGGCCGTCTTTTTTCTCATTTACAACGACCTCATCGGGATTTTCAACCAGAGCCTTTGCAATTACTTCTACCAATTCTTTCATGAATTTTCCCCTAGTTTTATATAAAGTTCTGCTCCCGGGCAAAAAGCCCATTCCAGAACCAAGTAATACACTAAGCCCGAAAATAATCCTCTAAGTGATTACTTTGTGATTCCTGCCTGCTTGAAAATCTTGTTAACAACGTTTGTAGGCTGAGCACCGTTTGAAAGCCACTTCTTAGCAAGCTCCTCGTTTACCTTGCATGTGCTGGGATCTGTGTTAGGATCATATGTTCCGATCTCCTCGATAAACTTGCCGTTTACAGGGAACTTAGAATCAGAAACAACGATACGATAAAAAGGAACCTTCTTTTTACCAATTCTCTTAAGTCTAATTTTTACTGCCATTTTAAAAATCCTCCATAAAATAAATAAATTAAAATAGATATCATATACATAAAATCCGGAAAAAACCGAACCTATATATCAAAAGAATTTACCGAAGCCGCCCTTTCCAAAGCCGCCGAGACCACCAAGGCCTCTCATGCCTTTTTTACCCATCATTCCGGGCATCTGCTTCATCATTTTCTGCATCTGGTCAAACTGCTTTATGAAGCGGTTTACATCTGCAATGTCATTACCTGAACCTTTGGCGATTCTGTATTTACGCTGAGGACTCATAAGTTTGGGATTCTTTCTCTCCTCAGGTGTCATTGATAATACAATGGCTTCTATTCTCGCCAGCTGTTTCTCATCAGGAAGCTGATCATCACTGATCTTACCCATTCCGGGAAGCATTCCCATGATTGCTCCAAGACCTCCCATGTTTCGCATCTGCTTCATGGATTCAAGGTACATCTCAAAATCGAGCTTACCTTTCTTCATCTTGGCGGCCATTTCGCGATCCTTCTGTTCATCTCTCTCGCGATTAGCCTCAACAGCTTTATCTATAAGACTGAGCACATCGCCCATTCCAAGTATACGGCTTGCCATTCTGTCGGGATAGAACTGTTCGAGATCTGAAAGCTTCTCTCCCATACCAACATACAATATAGGCTTGCCGGTAACCTGTCTTGCTGAAAGTGCAGCACCACCTCTGGTGTCGCCATCCATCTTACTGAGTACTATTCCATCAATTCCGATGCGGTCATTGAACTGAACTGCCACATCTACTGCAGCCTGACCGGTCATGGCATCAACAACAAGGAGTGACTGATGAACAGTTACTGCATTCTTGATATTGATAAGCTCCTGCATCATGTCCTCATCAATCTGTAGACGTCCGGCTGTATCCAGAATAACCACATTCTCGTTATTCTTTTCAGCATGCTCAATTGCGGCTTTGGCAATATCAACGGGATTAACATCCGTTCCCATTGAGAAGAAATCAACTTCCTGCTTTTTTGCATTGATCTCTAACTGATCTATAGCAGCGGGTCTGTATATATCGCATGCTACAAGAAGCGGTTTCTTACCTTTAAGCTTAACCTTGCCTGCAATCTTGGCTGCCGTGGTAGTCTTACCTGTACCCTGAAGACCACACATCATGATAACCGTGATGCTCTTGCCCGGCTGGAACTGAATCTCTGTGGTCTCATGGCCCATGAGCTCAGTAAGCTCTTCATTAACGATCTTTACAACCATCTGAGCAGGATTAAGTCCGTTTATAACGTCCTCACCAACAGCTCTTTCCTGTACCTTATTTACAAAGTACTTAACAACTCTGAAGTTAACATCCGCCTCAAGAAGTGCCATTTTTACTTCTTTCATGGCTATTTTGACATCATCTTCAGTAAGCTTACCCTTTCCGCGAAGGTTCTTAAATACATTTTGAAGTTTATCTGAAAGATTCTCAAAAGCCATGTATTATGACAACTCCTCTGTAATAGCATTAACTGCATCGCTGATGCTCTGTTTCAGTGAATCAATATCCGCATTGTCACTTTGAGCCGCTGATAAAAGCATACTCAGCTGATTTCTGATCTTGTCTGTGCGCTCGATCATATGAAGCTTGGCCTCATAACCCTCGAGTGAATTGGTGCATCTTCTCAAAAGATCATGTACACCCTGTTTACTGATATCGTATTCCTTGGCGATTTCCATAAGAGACAGATCGTTGTAGACTGCATCCTCATATACTCTTCTCTGATGGTCTGTCAGAAGCTCTCCATAGAAATCATACAAAAGCCCCTGCTCTACAATCTTCTCCATAAAAACAACCTTCAAATACACATAGTTTCAGTATCAGACTTTACGCACGAATCATATACTATCTCATAATTCGATATGTGTCAAGTATTTTTACTTTACCATCTATGAAATAAATGTCAACCGCTTATTATCAATACAAAAACCCGCAT
>CAMVLM010000176.1 GCA_947168335.1 uncultured Butyrivibrio sp.
TACTCGGGACTTTCACCCGTTAGAGCGCGCCCATGGCGCGCAAACTGCAAAAACCCGCTCATCTGTTGACGAGCGGGGATTTTGCTTGAATAAATAGCTGCGGACTTCAGTCTACTGATTTCTTCCAGCGTCTCCTGCCGTTTATTCTTATGCTACTGTTTTATCAACTGAATGTGAATGCATAATGACTCTAAGAACAAAATAACAGGAGCTGATATACAGTTCTTCATCATCAAATTTATCTACAATAACCTCATAAACAGCATCTAATGTACTGATTATGGTTGGCCTTGCCAGAATCATCCACCAGGCCCCTCCTACCCTGCATGTATCTGGTATTTTTTCATCGATAATTCTAGATAGTCTGTCAGTTTTATACTTATTATATAATTCCGAAACCCTAAAGAATTCATTCAAATCCTCATCATCTCGAAAAAGTTTTCCCCTTTCTTTAATAAACTTATTTCTGGATTTCCTGTCAAATCCATCATCATTAATTTTCCTGAGTTCCTCCAATATATCTACAGAATAGCCAATCATTGCTTTGATCTCATCATCAGAATAGCAACAAGTAAATGTCGTACCCTGTACTTCAACATCATAAATTGCATCTCCGTTTTCCAGTTTTTCTCCCGGAAAATCGTTATTTAGTTTTCTGCTAAGTATGTCAATATATTTATTTCTTCTTTCATTTGACAAATCAATTAATGTCTCATTCATTTCAGGCCTCCTTACACGCTGTCTGTATTTTTCATCTATTGCTTTCAATTCACAAATATGTTAGCATATCCAATGGTTATAAACATTGTAGATTAACCATTGGTTAATGTCAAGTCATATTATATTTATGAAAGAAAATTTCTATCCTGACAGATTAATAAAGGCAAGAGAGAAGCTGGGAATAACAATGACAGAGGCATCCAGACGTCTCAATATGTCTCCCATTGGTTATAGTCGATATGAACATGGTGAGAGAATACCTTCTCCACAAACCATTGAAGTTATCGCGAGGTGTTTTGGAACATCATCGGATTATCTTTATGGAAAAACAGAAGATATGTCTCCGGATTACGTGATCATATATGAAAAAGATAATAAACCGCTTTTTGATCTTGTAGTTGAATGCTCAGATGCAGAAGCTGAAACAATTAAGCGATTATCTGCATATTACAGAGAAATCAGTTCTTCTAAAAAATAAACCCGCTCATCTGTCGACGAGCGGGTGATTTTGACTGTTTAATTGGCTGCGGCCTTAAGGCGTTCGATCTCCTTCCTTAACACCTTGTTCTCTTCTTCGTGTTTCCTGCGTTCTTCTTCAAGCTGCCTCTCTGCTTCATCGGCGCGCTTTTTCTCGCGGTCTGTATTGACCTTCTCCTTTTCCATACCTTCTTCCATCCATATCTCTGCCTGGAGCTTAAGTATATTTCCTCCCATTGTATTCACCATCCCTTCTCTTCTGTCATCATCCAATCCGGCTGCCATCGCTTCTGCTACGTCACGATACATATTTCCAAGTTCTCTTGTATAATCCTCTGACAGCTCTTTATCTTCACACGCCTTATACAGGCGGTCCGCAAATACCTTCATCTCTGATATTATCTTATCATATTTAACCTTGCTTTCCAACGTGTTTTCCTTATCCCCTATTATCTGTTTTATCTTTCTTTTGAACCTCATGGTATAGAAGGGTATTAAGAAATACAGCTTCTTTTCAAATATCTCATCCATGGAATACGCCTGCACATGCATGACCGGTATATTGATCTTAAGGGATTCTTCTCCATGACAGTATTCCACCTTCATGTCAGACACCTTAGTCCTCCCACCCTTATCAAGCATCAGGAATGCCGATCTCGGGAATTCTATCCTTACACAGCCTTTTTTCTTATCATGGAATGCGTACTCATAACCGATCCGCAGGTTATAATCCACCAGCCGTATAAGTATACTGCCATCCGAAGTTGACTGGCATTCAATGTGGTACATCATATAAATTCTCTCCAATTTTACAGCCTGTTATCACAATGTTATACGTGTATTTGCTCCAAAAAAGACTGCCTCCACCACCCTTTCGGATGGCTTTGGCAGCCCTGATCATGCAAGTACAGGTTCCTGTCTTGTCTTTACCTTATTTTGTTTTTCGGAATACTCAATCTATTTTTCAAATAATATCTGCATAACCTTTTAGGACAATCACGCAGAAATCCTTCAGAATACCACTCAAGGTCACAAATACTATACGTCCGGATAGTGTTTTTTAGTCCTGACAAAAAATAAAGAGTCCACGAAATCCGGATAAAACGGGCATTTCATGGACTCTATGAAACTAAATATCAAGCGAAGTTATAGTAGGATACAAAATACTCCACCGCGTTCTCGGGGAAGAACTCCTTAAATTCTCCGTACAACTGGCCGGCGAGGGTCTTATTGTGCGATATTACCAAAGTGGGCTTATTAAGGGCTGCTATCACATTAGCCATGGTAAAGGTCTTACCGGAACCCGTAACCCCTACCAGAGTCTGGAACTGGTCGCCTGCTTTAAATCCATCCACAAGCTCCTTTATAGCCTTGGGCTGATCGCCTGTTGGTTGGTACTCACTGTGCAGTTTAAATAAATTCTCTGTTTTTTCCATATCAAAACCTATAATTAAAAAAGACGCCTATAAGTATATATCATATCATACACGTTCTCGGATTTGTATTACCACATCTGCCAGGCAAATAACCAGCGCTGTCGTAATCGTACCTCAGCATCAACCAAATACTATATACACTTCTTCAATATATCCTTATCGGCAAAGGCTATTTCAATCAACCTCGAAAGGAAGCCTGCATAGTCCTTGTCATATGACTTGGCCTTTTTTATTGTTTCCCTGGATACTCGAATAGGAACAGCATCAAATGCATGAAACTGCTTTAACATTTCAGAGGTCATTTGGGGAGAATCCTCATCGTATACTATAGGTTTCTTTTCAGC
Organism: uncultured Butyrivibrio sp.; assembly: GCA_947168335.1. Lineage (GTDB taxonomy): Bacteria > Bacillota > Clostridia > Lachnospirales > Lachnospiraceae > Butyrivibrio. Next base: position 2,978 of record CAMVLM010000176.1, read on the forward strand.
TTCTTCTATTTCCTTTATTTCTTCATCAGTCAAATTACCATCTATATCACTCATCTTCACCCGGACCATTATAATACCTCCTTTTCTCTTCTTCGCTTGCTCTTCTGGCAGATATAATCCTGATAATATTATCTTCCTTAAAAGCACATACGACAAACAACACCTTCCCTACACATCCTAATACATCATATCTTTCTTCCTGGGTATGCTCTTCATCATATCGGATCAGTTTATTCTCATCCTTAAAAACCTTAATAGCTGTCTTAAACCGTATTCCGTGCTTACTGAAATTACTGGCTTCTTTATCCTCATCCCATTCAAATTCAGCAGTTTCTATATCTACATCAAAGTATTCATACATAGAATTTCAATCCTCTTTATAATCTCTGTATATCAATTTACCCATATAGAGATTTCATTATATATAATACCATTTCATTTGTCTTTTTTCAACGAACCTATGGACGGCGTAAACTTACTGTCAGTTGGAAAAGATGAGAGAACTCCCAATGAGACTG
>CAMVLM010000177.1 GCA_947168335.1 uncultured Butyrivibrio sp.
TTTGTCATGAGATTAACATCCTTACAAAGAGCCTTAAGCATATACCAGAGGAGTATGCTTTGCAGCAAGGATGTCATCATAACCTGCATCCTTAAGTGCCTGTCTGAACTCAGCAAGAGCTGTATCTGTATCTACAGAGCCGCATGCAATACCGGGCAGATACTGCTGGATTACGTTGCTTACAGCTGTGTACTGTGTCTGAACAGAAGATGAATCAAAGCTGAAGCCCATTGCAGGTGAAGAAGGAGCGTTGTGGTTCTGCTCGTCCTCCCACTTAAGTGACTCCTCTGATCCTGAACCCTCTAAAGGCCACTGGATGAAGAAGTTACCAAGAACACCGCAGGAAAGCTGAGCTGTATAAGGTACTGTAGAAGCATCCTGTCCCTCAGGATAGGAAACTGTTCCGTCATCGTTCTTTACATAATCAACACCCTCAAGACCATAGAGCATTGTGTTGATAACATCAGGATCTGTATATGTAAGGTTGAGGAACTTGAGTGCTGCATCGGGATGCTCAGATGTTGAAGCAACTACCTGTGCAACTGCGTTCATTGATGATGTGTCGAGATAAGCATCGCCAAGTGAAATAGCACCAACCTCGTATCCTGAAGGAGCTGAAAGTGAAGCAGCTGTATCTTCAAGAGGATAGCTGTATGAAGCTGAGTAAGCAAAATAGTTACCTGATGACATGAGCTCTGCTGCTGCAGAAGTTGTTGTTGCGGCATCCTTCATGATGTAATCGTTCTGATACCAGTCTCTTACGAGCTTTGCATACTTCTCGAAATCTGCAAGATCATAATAACTTGTAACAGTCATATCCTCGCCCTGAAGGCATCCGCCGGGTGATGCGAAGGAATCGCCAAGCCAGTCAATGTTGGGAATCCATCTTGTAAGACCGCTGTCACCTTGTGAAACAGGAGCAAGAGGTGTCATCTCGGGATGAGCTTCCTTAACCTGTGCAAAGATAGCTGTAAGATCTTCAGCAGACTTTACTGAGTCAAGATCAAGATTAAGCTCCTCTGCAATATCCTTTCTGTAGATAAGCATGGGCTGAAGTGCGAAGGGCTTAAGCGTGGGAATAGCATAAAGTTTTCCATCCTGCATTGTGGTCTTGAGCCACTCTTCTTCGAACAGAGCCTTTGTCTCAGGAGCATCTGTATCTATCATATCTGTGATGTCATAGCACATATCACTTGCGATATCATTTCCAAGATCGCCAAGTGTGTGGAAAAGATCGATCTCGCCGTTCTGTACTGCAAGACTTACCTGCTGTGTATAATCAGCGATTGAAAGAGGCATAAGATGTACTTCAACACCAATCTTCTCTCTTGAAATCTTGTTGATTGCTTCCTCTACTTCAGAAGTATCATCAGGAACAGTATTGAATGTAACAAATGCATAGGTGATTTCTGTGTACTCACCATCTGCAGCCTGTGACTCGCTTCCTGACTCAGTAGCTGTTCCGGCATCAGATGATGAATCACCGGATCCACATGCTACAAGTGAAAGTGTCATAACTCCTGCAAGTAAAATACTTAATAGTTTCTTTGCCATATTGACCTCCCTTTTAACTAAGCATTTTGCTTAAAAACTTTGGATTAAGATATTGTAATTATATAAAGCGGAGTGTCTTACTTTCTTTTAAAAACAAGAGTTAGTTTTTCAATTTTAAGGTTTACTGATTTTGCTCCATAACCATTGTGTGATATTCACCGGGTGAATATCCGGTTGTTTTCTTAAATACCGTTGAAAAATAGGAAAAGTTATCAAAGCCCACGTCAGAAGCAACATCACTTATTCTCACGGATGGATTGGCCAGAAGCTCTTTTGCCTTACCCACTCTGAAATCAGTGATATACTGCTTTAAGCTGATTCCCGTTTCTTTCTTGAACATCTTTGCCATATACTCCGGCGTAAGGAAAACACTGGCGGCTATTTCAGTTCTGGAAATATCTTCCTTATAATGCTCACTTACAAAAATCTTAGCCCTGTTTACTATGGAATCCGACTTTTCAACCTCTGAGACATAGTCAATTGTCTGGGATATGTAGTAAACCTGCCAGCGCATCATGTCCATAAGAGAATCTGTTGCCTGCCTCTCAAGAGTCACTGCCGCCTCATTGGCAAAGAGCTGTGTGGCCTGTATTTCCTTACCGTCAAGATATACCAGTACTGTCTGAAGAAGGTCCTGCCTGATCTCATCAAGAACCGCAGCATTTAGCTTTTTCTGGGCTGCGAGACTCTCCATACTGAATTTAAGCAGGTTCAATAACTCTTTTTTCTTCTTTTCATTCAGCAAAAGCCTTATCTGCTCCTGATCCAGGGTATGCCCCTTCTCAGAGCTCATTACAATCTCGTCATCCTCATTGAAAAGCTTACCCTTTGATGCCACATTGTTTCGGTCCAGGGTTTCAAGATGCGCTCTTGCCTCGCACAGTCTGTCTATCGCATAGGGATTGCTTATATAGACTGTAATCGTGTTTTTTAGCTCTTCTGCGGCTTTTACAGGGAAATCGCTGTCAATATCCGGCGAATAGCTTTCGCTGTAAATAACGGCCGTATAAATCGAATTTTTAACATGGTAATTGATACATCTTCCAAGGCTTTGTGTTTTCAATATCTGATTCGCGAGATATTCTGCAATAGCCTTCTCATATTGTCCGGCATTTCCTCTGCCACGGCTTTCCTCCACCTGCTCGGTGTTTCCGCTTGCAACAAGACATATTCTGTATCTGTTCTCAGTGTCAATGTTCAGCCTTCTGTGCTCAATCTCTCTTGCTATAACCTCTTTATCAGCAAGAATCCTCTGCATCAGAAGGTCACTCCAAAAGCCTGCCTCAACATATTCCAGATTTCCGGAATACCATTCCTCATAAGTGGATGCCTTTCGGCTTTCATTTTTCTCATGAAGCCTGTGTATGGCAGTTGTAAGCTCAGCCTCCATTCTGTCTGCATTAAAGGGCTTTACCATATAGCCGGAAGCATCATATTCGATAGCCTGTCTGGCATAGTCAAATTTCTCATGACTAGTCAGGAAAATGAACTCCGCGCCATAGCCCTTTTCTCTGACCCACTTTAAAAGATCCAGTCCGCTGCCCATGGGCATTTCGATGTCACAGATGGCTATCTCTATATTGTTTTCTTCAAAAATCTTCTTTGCCGATGAGATATTATATGCGCTGTGCGCCCTGGTAATGCCGAATTTTTCACAGTTCAACTCCGCCAGTATCACGTCGACGGTAGGCATATCATCATCTATAACAATTATTTCCATTTAATTTCTCCGTTATATCTTCCAAACCGTACTCTGTCTCTTTACTCTTCTGGGGATCCAGATGTCAACCTTGCTTCCATGGGGTTCTTTATTTGAAAACCTGATAAGATCATCTCTTCTGTACATTAGAGAAAGAGTCTTTTTCATATTCCAAAGCCCTCTTTCTTTCTTCGTTCGTATTACGCGCGTTGT
>CAMVLM010000178.1 GCA_947168335.1 uncultured Butyrivibrio sp.
CGCCGCAAAGTACAGCCTGCTCACCGAAGAGGTCTGTCTCTGTCTCTGTTCTGAAAGTTGTCTCAAGGATACCTGCTCTTGCGCCACCGATACCAGCGCCATAAGCAAGTGCCTTATCAAGAGCCTTACCTGTAGCATCCTGATATACAGCTACAAGACAAGGAGTTCCCTTACCAGCCTGATACTCACTTCTTACTGTGTGGCCGGGAGCCTTGGGTGCGATCATAGTAACATCAACATCCTTGGGAGGCTGAATGAGACCGAAATGGATATTGAAACCATGAGCAAACATAAGCATGTTGCCTGCTTCAAGGTTGGGCTCAATGTCCTCTTTATACATCTTTGCCTGCTTCTCATCGTTGATAAGGATCATGATTACATCAGCCATTTTTGCTGCTTCAGCTGTGGGATAAACTTTAAGACCCTGCGCCTCTGCTTTAGCCTTACTCTTGGATCCTTCATAAAGACCGATAATGACGTTACATCCGGACTCCTTAAGGTTAAGAGCATGAGCGTGACCCTGTGAACCGTAACCAATAATGGCAATAGTCTTACCCTCTAAAAGTGAAAGATTACAATCTTCCTGGTAGAAAATACGTGCTTCCTGTGACATGTTACCTTACCTCCGTAAATTTGTTTTAAAATATGTACAGCGAAAATGCCTTTGGCTTTTCGGAGTATGCTTAATCTAATTCCGTGATATCAACAACCTTATCAACACCACGACCCAGGCCTGCGATACCTGTTCTTGCAAGTTCCAGTATCTCCTGTCCCTGAAGCATCTTAAGAAGTGCTTCAACCTTTGACTGGTTACCGGTAATTTCAATAATTAGAGATTCCGGAGTTACATCAATAATGTTGGCTCTGAAAATATTGGCTACTGTCATTATTGACTCTCTCTCTTTTTCACCGGCTCTTACCTTAATAAGAGCAAGTTCTCTGTAAACACTGTCCTCCGGCTCAAGTTCGTGTATATCTCTTACATCGATGAGCTTTGAGAGCTGTTTCTCAATCTGATCCAGGATTACGTCATCTCCGGATGCTACAATTGTTATTCTGGTAAAATTAGGATCTGTGGTTGTTCCTGCCGTTATACTCTCGATATTGTATCCCCTTCGAGCAAAAAGGCCTGAAATTCTGGTAAGAACACCGGAAGTATTGTCAACCAACAGTTGAAAAACTTTTCTTTTCATATTCCTCCGATAATACAATGCCTTGTATCGTGCAATTTAATAGCAATTATATTAGCTTAAAGCCTTAAAGTCAACGAAAACTTTAACACTTTAATAAGTTGATGCGAGAAAAATTTGAAACTTTTGCACAAATTACTTGTCGTTCTCTCCGCATTTGGTAAGAGCTACAGTTCCTGTTCTTGCAATCTCAACAATTGAAATTGTTCTCAGCATCTGAATAAAAAGCTCAACTCTCTCAGGAGTATCGCAAATCTGGATCATCATGAGATTCTTTGACATATCAACAATCTGCGCCTTCATGATATCACAGTTTTCCATAATATCCCTGCGGTTTTCCCTGTTATATCTGACCTTTATAAGGGTCAGCTCCCTGCAGATACTCATGCTTTCCTTAAAGGTTTTTACTTTAATGACATCAAGCTTCTTGTTGAGCTGCTTTTCAATCTGTTCGATTGTGCGCTCATCACCGCTTGAAACTATTGTCATGCAGGATACATCCCTTGAATTTGTCTCACCAACAACAAGGGAATCAATATTGAAATTTCTTCTTGAGAAAAGACCGGCAACCTTGCAAAGAACTCCGGCGTGGTTTTCTACTAATACAGAATAAATTCTTTTCATAGATATTTACCTTCCATTTATTTTGCAAGATCCATTGGATCAACAACTACTTCAGCAAGTACACATTCATCATTCTTAAGCATGTCGTCAATCAGCTTCTCAGCTTCTTTCTGACTTGATGCTCTCAGATATTTCATATCATATGCTTCCGCTATCTTGGAGAGCTTAGGTGTATCGTGGAGAGTTACCATATTGTATCTGTCATCAAGACTGTAGTGCTGGTACTCTCTTACCATTCCAAGATATTTATTGCTGAATACAATTACACTTACATTAACTCCGTACTGTCTGATGGTAGAAAGCTCCATCATTGACATCTGGAAAGCTCCATCGCCCATCACGGCAACAACCCTTCTGTTCGGAGCTGCCATCTTTGCTCCAAAAGCAGCAGGAATAGAATAACCCATTGTTCCCATTCCGCCTGATGTCAAAAATCTTCCCTTTTTAACAAGATGCCATCTGCATGACCAGATCTGGTTCTGACCTACATCAGCAACATAGATTGCATCCTCCGGAAGTCTGATAGAAAGCTTATTGATAAAGTCTTTTGGATCAACGTATTTCTCAGTGTCGATCTCAGGCCTTTTCTCTGCCATTTCGATTCTGTATCTGTTCAGCGTATCAATCCAATCCTGGCGCTTGTGGATAAGATCTTCCTTATCTTCAAACTCATTGATCTTCTTGAAAATATGTTTGATATCACCGACAAGAGGTATTGTAGGTCCAACATTCTTACCGATTTCAGCAGGATCTACATCTATGTGGATCATAATCTTGTTTTCTGTAATCAGGTCAGGTCTGTTTACTGCTCTGTCAGCAACTCTTGCACCAACCATAAGCAGAAGGTCTGACTCATTAAGAGCTCTGTTTGCGTAAGGTCTTCCGTTATTTCCCACCATTCCGAAATACAAAGGATCCATGGAGCTCATTACGCCGATACCCATCATTGTGGAAACCACAGGAATGTAGTTTTCTTTTGCAAATTTCTGTATCTCCGCAACGGCACCTGATAAATGCACACCGCCACCAACACAGATTATGGGGCGCTTTGCTTCAGATACTTCTTTGACAACCTTCTTGATCTGAACTGCATTACCCTCAACGGTAGGCTTATAGGTTCTCATATTAACCTTTTCGGGATATGAAAACTTTGAAATAGTCTGTTTCTGTACATCAATTGGAATATCAATGAGTACAGGTCCTTTTCTTCCGGTGTTTGCAATGTGAAATGCCTCTTTGAAAATACGAGGAATATCATTAACATTTCGTATAAGATAACTGTATTTTACAAAAGACTCGGCTGCTCCTGTAATATCAGCTTCCTGAAAAACATCACTTCCGATGAGCTCTGAATTAACCTGTCCTGTAATGCATACAAGCGGGATGCTGTCTGCATAAGCTGTTGCAATACCTGTTATAAGATTTGTTGCGCCGGGACCGCTTGTAACGGCACAGACACCGACTTTACCACTTATTCTTGCATATCCGCTTGCACAGTGAGGATCCAATCTGATTTCCATGCTCAATAAGTGGATTTACCTCTTTTCCCAGAACCTT
>CAMVLM010000179.1 GCA_947168335.1 uncultured Butyrivibrio sp.
TCAAAATATATGTCAAGGTCACGTATAAATGTGACTTTTGGCACCTACATCATTAAAATTCCCTATAAAGTAATCTCTGCCACCTATCGATATATTTCCTGTAAGCGACAAGGAACATTCAAATGGCCAATACGAATGAAACAAAAATAAGATGATTAAATGGAGGTTTCTCTTATGTATATGTACGAACTGTTTCTTTCAAATGACGTAGAAGGCAAGAGCATTCACTTTATCCAGACAAACCACAAGGTAGATAACCTTGAGAAATGGCTTAGAAAGCTTGTAAAAGATAACACTATCACAGAAGATATTGCTAACGCAGTAACCTTCGTTTGGTAATCAATATATTAAAAAATGTGTATAAATATGCCAGGGTCTTCACGAAAAGATCCTGGCTTTTAATATGTCCATATTTCCATTTTGATCCCGCACCTTTCAGCCTGCTACAACACTATCAGCGAATCTTATTAGCTCTGCCTCAATCCTGCTGTAATCTGAAGCATCCAGTCTGCCGAAAGGCTTTCTGTATGTAGCTGAATTATCTATGAAACCAAATTCTTCCAAAAAGCTCTCAAAAATCTTACGCATAGTTTTTTCCTCCATTACTTTAATCAGGACATTGTAACAGTTATGATCAGCCATCAATGTGAATGTTTTCAAAGCAGTGTGCGCATTCAACATCGTCCTGCATCACATCCACAGTGGTGTATTCATGGCAATGAGGGCAGCTGATCTCCATCATCTGAGTCTTTGCTGCTTCTGCCGTCATATACCCGCTAATACCAGCGCCTGCAACAATTGCAACTGCTGCAATTACCATTGCTATTCTCTTTACCATCATGCTCCCCTTTTTCATTTCAGATGCCTCACTCAAATACTGTTTTTCGCTGTTATCTTTTCGATGCTGCAATCTTATCAATCCTTCTATCACAGTTTTATCACTCTTAGTCCAACAAATGTCTACATTCCAATAACCATGCGCTTTTCGATTACTCTTTGTAAGAATATGATACAAAAAACTAAACGTTATTATGTATATCAAAGAACGCAAAATAAATATTTGTAATCCTCTATTATAGATAACGAAACAAAAGCGCCAAAACCTTCAGTACAAAGATTCTGACGCTTAGTATTTTATGTTCCGTTCCAACGCTCATCAGAAAATAAATGTAGCGCCAAATACTGTCATTATCTTGTTACTGTTGAATACTGAGAGTCTGTCGAGGAACGCATCATGCATTCTCTTATAAGCTGCATTTCTCTGTTCGCTCTTTATAGTCTTTGTTAAATCCTGTACATCGTGAAATCTCATAATGGATCCCCCTTTCTTTAGTAATCTTTTTGCCACGTGGTCTGTTGTATGTTTCTGATTGTATATATACCACACAAGAAAAAGCAGACTGCATGATACACTCATAACAGCCTGCTTTGCACTGATTTGTCTATTACATTATTATCTAGGGATGGCACCGCCCACAGGATTTGAATCCCTGCTCTATTACTTCATCCCTCGTCGCATCCTCGAAATAAACCTTATTTTTCTCCTTCATCTCCTTCACGCTGTCACAATCCGGGTAATGGAATACATGAGAATTCCGGTTCCCTATATAAGAATAAGTCTTCTCCGTAGCAGATCTTGAAACATTTTCCGTATTATCGCCGCTTCCGGTAGTAGCAAACTCTTCAAGAGTAAACGTTGTCTTCCCATTCTGGCTGCCATTATCAGAAGCAACCTTTTCATCAGACTTATCTGTTTGTTCTAACACTTTACTCTGATCTGCCTTATAACTCCTATCCAGCTTATTTGATCCATCAGAATAATCGATGATCACACCGGGCTGCACGTTATAGCAGAACACATTGAAGCTAACGCCTTTACCATCATCCTCAACGGACAATGCCTCGATTTTAACACCATCACACAGAAGATTATTTCCTTCAAATATCGGAGTAACCCTGTACATCACATGATTGCCTGTGCTTCTGATATAATCAGCAACCTCGTTCTCATAAGGCAGCATGCCCTCGACATTGAAATATCTTGTGCCTGTTATCAGATTCTGCTCATTTGCATTCTCGCCGGTCAACCGGAATCCGATCATATGGCATCTGTTATAGAGATACGGAGGATCTGAATCTACAAGTCCCGGGTATTTCTCCTGATCCCATCCGGTCGGTCTTACCATGCTTATGGACTCGCGGTCCTTTGTGGGCATGAGATCCTTACCAATACTTGCCATCGCAGGGGTGCACCTGCCAAGATCATCCAGCTCACCATAGCTTTCAAAGGACACCTTTGTTATCTCGCTCTTTGTAAACTCCGGCTTATTATCATTTATCTCAACAGAAGGGCTGCCGCTGTAAGCAGGAATCGTTGTATCAACTGTTTTATCCCCACCTGCAGCGCATGTCCCCAGGAAATTTGCGCATAGTAAGGCTGTTATCAGAGTTACAGAGCCTATCATTTTTGAAAAGAAAATGTTTCTCACAACATACCTCCGCTACTATGTACTGAATCTATCAGAATCGTTTCTCTCCTTTACAGATCGTCATCATCGCCCATGGCCCAGAGCCACGCTTCCTTATCCGCGCGATCTCTTTCCATCTCATCTTGTCTGCGCCAGAACTCCTTTTTCTCAGAACGCGTCATGTTCTTGGTCAGCTTTTCAATTTCTTTATCAGTCAATCTTACATCATGTTCATCATCACTTGAAAATAATCCGAATAATCCCATAATCCACCTCAACTTTCCTTAGTGGTTGTCGTTCCAGTAGTCTTCTGCTGCATCGTATGCCTCGTCCTCATCTTCGTAATCGTCCTCGTAGTCATAGAACTCTTCATACTTGTCATCAGCAAAATCCTGGGCCGATTTATAATCATGAACTCCGTAATAATCGTAACTCTTCTTTGATTTGCCGGAGCTGCTGCTCTTCTTTTTGGATGTGCTCTTGCTACTATATGAACTGCTACTCGTTGTATCCTTCGGCTTATGCTCATAACAGTAGATGCTTCCGGTACTTCTCTTCCTTGTGCAACCTGCCTTTGCACAGTGCTTTGTGCTTGTGGTAGAAGAATAACTCTTGCTGCTTGAATATGAGCTACTGCTTGAAGTCCCGCTCTTGTGCTCATAGCAGTAAATGCTTCCGGTACTTCTTTTTCTGGTACATCCGGACTTAGCACACTGGCTATTGTATGCAAAAGTGTTCACAGATGTAGTTCCAAATATGGTAATTGCAACAGCGAATGCTATAAAAAGACTGATTATTGATCTCTTCATAACTTACCGCCTCCTAAATAAAACTCGTGTACCCGGGGCTTAAAGCCCCAAGGACACTGA
>CAMVLM010000180.1 GCA_947168335.1 uncultured Butyrivibrio sp.
ACGGTAATTTCAAGGGCGTTTATGATTTCAATATAGGCGGAAGGGAAGTTTACATAAACTATATTATCCGACAGGCTCCGTATGTTTCCACTGCCGAAACCTACGAAAGACTGGAGGAAGATGACACTTTTCTTAAGCGTGTGCTTCATGCTTTGGATATCGCAAAGAAGGTATATTCGTTTTCTGATTTAGAAAAGAGAGCGGCTCCTCTTCTTTATAAATGTATACGACCTTTGTGGTGGCACGCTTCAGTCGAATTAAAGGAAGCAGACACTGATAATACTAAGATTCAAAAACACTTAGATGCGATAGAATACGAGCAGACAAGAGACATTGATTTTATAAATCACATGTAACATTAGGTATAGAGTTTTTAGCCCTTGTTTTTACCCTTATGAGGTAGATACAAGGGAAATTTTTTTATCCGACTTTTGAAAAAAGCAGGTTTACGGTAGGTTTTGAGTATTTTTTTGGCATATAATAGAATGAGCTATTCATTTTGAGGCATTGGCGCAGCTGGGAACGCGCTGTCACATGGCAAGAAGGTTAGATATTTGGAAGAAGTTTGAGCGGAGACGCTTTAACGAACAATAAACCAAAAAGCAAGATTGGAGGAGAAACAAATGGGAAGTATTTTGGACGTAGCAGACATCATCAAACAGATCAATGGTAACAAAGAACTTATGGCTCAGATTGCCAAGGCTGACCCGAAGGAAGGCGTAGCACTTCTTAAGAAGGCTAACATTGATGTGAGCGAAGACGACATCAAGAAGGTTCAGGTTGCAGTTTCAGATGGAAAGCTTGACCTTGGAGATCTCAAGGATCTTGCAGGCGGATTGTTCAAGAAATAAGTAACAAAAGAAATGCCGCAATTCTTAACCGGGTCGCGGCGATTCCTTAGAAGGTGTATTTAGATGGACGAGAGAATAAAGAGGCAGATGTTCCAAAACAAAAATTATAAAGGAGGATTTATGCTATGGACAATGTTATCATTCGGTCAGAGACGGAGCAGGACTACCGTGCGGTTGAGGAACTGACTCGTGATGCATTTTGGAATGTATATAAGCCGGGAGCGGATGAGCACTATTACGTTCATTCCATGCGAAAGCATCCTGATTTTATTCCTGAGCTTGCTTTTGTTTTGGAAAAAGAAGGCAGGATAGTCGGCAATATCATGTATACCAAAGCCTGGCTTGTAGATGAGGACGGGAACAGGAAAGAAATCGTTTCATTTGGTCCACTGTGTGTGGCACCGGAATATCAAAGGCAGAAATATGGAAAACTGCTCATAGAGCATTCTTTTGATGTTGCGAGAAGAATGGGTTATGACGTAAACATCATTTTCGGGAATCCGGGCAATTACGTCAGCCGGGGCTTTGTCAGTTGCAAGAAGAAGAACGTCAGTTGTTTTCAGAAAGGAAATTTTCCTACGGCACTTCTTGTATGTGAACTGATTCCCGGAGTGCTTGACGGAAAGGAATGGATGTATATTCCAAGCACGGCTGCTGATTGCTGTGAGGATACAAAAGCAGTTGAAGAATTTGACAAGGGATTTCCTGAAAAGGAAAAAAAGTGGATGCCCAGTCAGGAAGAGTTCTATATCTACAGGAATTCTTCGGTGGTAAGATGATTTGAAAGATATACTGAGTTCAGATTCAAGGAAGAAGCGGCGCAGCTCATGAATATATATGGAAAGAAGGGAGTGAAAATGTATCATTTCATAAGTTGATTAAAAGACTTGAGATAGTCGGAAAGGCCTAAGGTAAAAGAGATGAGAGTGGTTACAGCAATTGATTCTTTTAAGGGAAGCATGACTTCCATTGAGGCAGGATTATCTGTTGCAGAAGGATTCAGGAGAGCAAATCCGAATACGATGGTTGAGGTAAGACCTCTGGCAGACGGCGGAGAGGGCACTGTAGAAGCACTTACAGCAGGAATGAACGGAGAGCGGGTAGAGGCATTGGTAACAGGACCGCTGGGTTCTCCGGTAAAATGTGCTTATGGAATAATAAGAGAGTCTATGACAGCTGTAATAGAAATGAGTGGAGCAGCCGGAATTACTCTTGTAAACAGGAATGAACTTAATCCGTTGGATGCAACCACCTATGGTGTAGGTGAAGTTATCAGAGATGCCATAAGTAAGGGCTGCAGGAGATTTATTGTCGGGATAGGCGGTAGTGCTACAAATGACGGTGGTGTTGGAATGCTTCAGGCCTTGGGATATGGTTTTTTAGATAAGAGCGGAAAACAGATTCCGTTTGGAGCAAAGGGATTGAAGGATTTGGAATGCATCAATGATGAGCATGTTATACCTGAGTTAAAAGAATGTGTATTCATGATCGCCTGTGACGTGACAAATCCGCTGTGTGGGTCTGACGGATGCAGCGCTGTCTATGGCCCGCAGAAAGGTGCGACTCCTTCAATGATAATGGACATGGATAAATGGCTTTCATATTATGCAGCAGCTTCGAGAGAAAAATATCCAAAGGCTGATCCTAAATACCCTGGGACCGGCGCAGCAGGAGGAATGGGCTTCGCATTCCTGACATATACAAATGCAACGCTGCAGTCTGGAATAAAGATAGTATTGGAAGAAACTGGTCTTGAAAACTATATAAAAAATGCTGATTTAGTCGTTACCGGAGAAGGTAGACTTGATTTTCAGACAGCAATGGGAAAGGCTCCCATAGGTGTAGCAAAGCTTGCAAAAAAATATGGAAAAACAGTAATCGCTTTTGCAGGCGGAGTTACAGAGGATGCAACAGAATGTAACAAGAACGGAATAGATGCATTTTTTCCTATAGTCAGAGGTATAACAACACTTGAGGAGGCTATGGATAAGTTAAATGCTCAGAATAATCTTGCGGCAACGGCTGAGCAGGTTATGAGACTGATGTTGACAAGATAGGAGTATAAATAAAATGTACGATTTTACGACAATTGGAGCATTAATAGGTATGGCACTTGCCATAGTACTCATAATAAGAAAGTTTCATCCGGGATATTGGCAGGTGCATTGCCTTGGACCACTTGTGGTAATTGTGCTCCTTGCACTCAGACCAATTGTAGGGATAACTGTAGATCCTATGATAGCTCTTCCGATTGGAGGACTGGTATGTACTGTAGCTACCGGAAATATGAAAAGCTTTGGAAAATTCTCGGAGTTTGGACTTGCTAAGGTGGCTGGGGTTTCAGTGCTTCTTCTGGGAGCATCCGGAAATTGTTTTGTATAACCAAAGAGGATATAGTAAACATTAAAAGTAGGTAATCAAAGGAGCTTCCTGTATGATGTAAATATACAAGATATAGTGGTTCCACGGGAAAG
>CAMVLM010000181.1 GCA_947168335.1 uncultured Butyrivibrio sp.
TTTTGCAGCGGATATAAATTAAAAGTGAGACTTGAAAAGGCGCAAAATGGGGAACGTCTTTTTTAGCTATATATTACAAAAACGGAGGGTATGAAATGAGTAGCTTTGAAAACTTGCGAATCGTAGACAATTTTTATCAGACATCACTGTTTTTTCTGATGCCTACCGTTCTTATCAGCACTTTGTGCGAAGACGGCTCAACTAATCTGGGACCCTATTCCCTGATCCAGCCATATTATGTCGCTGGTAAGGATTATTACGCAATGCTTCTTAATTGTCGTAATTCATCTAACACAGCACAGAATATTTTGCGCACAGGAAAATGTGCGATCAACTTTATCGATGACAATCCCAAAAACTTTCATGAGGCAGTGAAGCTTTCATGGCCTGGCGATAAGCCATCCGAAAAGATGCCAAAATGTAATTTCAAATTGGAAAAGAGCCTTATTCAGGAGGAAAATCCAGAGGATCTGCGCCCAATGGTCATGACAGACGCAATAGAAGTGATCGAGTGCACATGGATGAGAGAGCTTGATGGAGCTTCGAACGATGCTCCGGGACAGCTTGAAGGTTATGAAGGTCCATATCACGATTTCAACGGAATAACCAGTAAGTTTGGTGCGCACTTTATCTTAAGAATCGACAAGATCCTTATGAAAAAGAAATATCGCGATGCCATAATAAACGGCGTGACAGCAAGAGATTTCCCGCCACTTCCTGTAGATTACGGTTACAGGGATTCAAAGAACTTCTGGTTCCACAGAAAGAGAAGAATGAGAGCAGAGCTTTTGCAGGTTCGCGAAGCGTCACTTGCTTCTGTTCGTTATGCTGCAGAAAGAGCTGATGACAAGATAAAGTTTACTGATGATGCACTTAAGTGCCTATTGGGTGTTCCAAGAGTCTTTTTACCTGCTGCTCTTAAGGGCTGTGTTGAGTGGGCAAGAGAGAATAACGTTGAACTTGTAACTGAGGAGCACATGAAGATAATCAATGACAAGCGTGCCCAGGAAAAGAAGAAAAAATAATTCATGACATGGAGGAGATAAAAAATGAAGGTTGTACTTGCAGGCGCTTATGGTAATTTGGGCGCAGATATATTTAAAGCTCTGTTAAAGGAAGGACATGAAGTTGTTGCTCTTGACATGATGCAGAGAGATATTGAGCTTAATGGCAAATATTCTTTTACCAAGGTAGATGTGACAAAACCTGAAACACTTGTGGGAACATGCGATGGCGCAGACGCAGTCATTACAACAGTAGGCCTCACCAAAGGATCTGCCACAATTTCCAACTATGATATCGACTATCAGGGGAATCTCAACATATTAAATGAAGCCAAAAAAGCGGGAGTTAAGCATTTTACCTATATTTCAGTAATAAGAGCAGACCAGGCTCCTGAAAAAGTACCTATGGTACACGCAAAATATCTTTTCGAGCAGAAGCTGAAAGAAAGCGGCCTCTCATATGTTATTCACAGACCAACAGGCTATTTTTACGACATTGTAAAAGTATTCAGACCAATGGTCGAGAAGGGCGCCGTTACCCTTCTTGGAAATACACCTGTCAGCTGCAACGTTATTTCAACTGAGGATTTTGCAGACTTCATCGTAAAGCATATGCTTGATGACAACAAGATTTATGATGTAGGCGGAAAAGAGACTTACACATATGAAGAAATTGCAACAATGTGCTTTAAGGCAGCTGGAAAAGAACCGGTAATAAAGAAGGCTCCGACTTGGCTTTTTGATGTACTTGCATTTGTGAATAAGCTCAAAAAGAACGGAAAAGAAGCAATCATCCGCTTCTCAAAGTTTACTTTATCTCAGGATATGGTAGGTTCAACCAAATATGGAGATATGAGCTTTGCTGAATATATAAAAGACAACTTTGCCGTCTGATGAAAGTGGCAGGTATTTTCACTTGGAGGAATAATTTATGTATTGGAATTCATTACTTATAATCTGCCTTGTCTGCGCTGTACTAAGTGCAGTGGGCTTCTATAAATATGTGTACTTTCTGTCTATTGGATATGGTTTTGCAATTGCCGGTGGCGGCATAACTATTTTAATTATGTCTTTGAAGTATGGCTGGTCAGAAGGAGTTGTTGTTCTTGCTATTTTACAGGCTGCTTTGTTTCTTGCCTATGGCGCACGTTTGTCCGGATTTCTTTTGATAAGAGAGATAAAAAATGCGGCTTATCGCAAGACATTGAAGGAAGCAACAGGAAATGACAAGAAAATACCTGTGTTTGTAAGCATTTCAATCTGGGTATTCGTTGCTATTCTTTATACAGCACAGGTGAGCCCAATGCTCTTTAGATATGCAAACGGATCAAAGGATGTTCTGGTTCCTGTAATTGGTATGCTGATCTCTGTTTTTGGTCTTGGACTCGAGTCACTTGCAGATAAACAGAAATCAGACCAGAAAAAGGAAAGACCTGATATGGTAGCAACCAAAGGACTTTACAAAATTGTCAGATGTCCGAATTATCTTGGGGAGATTATTTTCTGGACAGGGGTATTTGTTGCAGGAATCACAACTTATCAGGGACTTGGACAGTGGCTTATGGCCATAATAGCATATGTCTGCATCGTTTATATCATGTTCAACGGGGCTCAGCGCCTTGAAAAGCGCCAAATGGCACGCTATGGCAATGACGCTGCATATAATCATTATGCGGATAAGACACCGATCATACTTCCTTTTATTCCTATTTATCATCTGAATAAAAAAACGAGTTGATAAGTGACATCATGGGGGTTACATATGAAAAATTATTCAATCACAATGGGAATCATAGATTTTATACCGGTTATATTTTTTGCTGTTGCAGCAATAATGTTACAAAGGAATTTGTATAACAAAATGAGCAAAGGCGCCTTCGCACTTTTTGCTGTGGGCACAATTGATATAATCTGTGCAGGAGTTGCCAAAGCACTCTATAAGCTTCTTTATGCCGCAGGAATCTGTGATTTCAGGCCTTTGAATGATATATTCTTTCCGGTTCAGTCCATTGGATTTCTTTTGGCAGGAATAGGCATACTTGCAATGCTTCTTCACAAACAGGGCAAAAACGCTGCGCTATCCGTTGCACCACCTGTGTTTACAGGCACAGCAATATTTGTAAGCTGCATGTGCATTGGACTTGCTATGATATATATTGCTTTGTGCATAATAGCAGTAAAGCTTAAAAAGCCATTTCTGATAGCGGTATTTGTTGTATCTTTTCTCTGCTCACTTGCAATGGGATATCTTTCATCCAAAGATTTTACTCAGAGCTACATGAACTGGATTGCCCAGATGAT
>CAMVLM010000182.1 GCA_947168335.1 uncultured Butyrivibrio sp.
CCGCAGGATGTGGTAAAAGAAGAACTGCACAAAGGCTCTGGAACTCAGTTTGATCCAAGGTTTGCTTCAATAATGCTTGAAATAATAGATGAAGATATAGATTATAAGCTCCATGAACAGTAATTTTCATTTCAATCTTAAGGTTTCTGAGCATACCCTTGCCATATATTCAGGAGATTCTTTCATACCGTTTTTTATCCATGTCAGCGACACTTCCCATAAGCCGGCAGCAATACCTTTGGCAATGTATTCATGTTGGGAAGCGTATTCGCTGTCTGAAGCAATACACAAGGCATTATAGAACATATCAGTAAAAGAAATATTTGAATTACAGATAAGTACACACATGTCTTTATCGGAGTGCAGCCTTGAAAACACCTTTAAAAACCACTCATATGTGTTACTTTTCTGCAACACTCCTGTTAGAGAAGCGCTGAGCTCGTCAGTTATGTTTTTTGTAATGTCCTGAATGATAGCCTCTTTTGAAGGATAATTTCTGTAGACAGAAGCTCTTGAAGCTCCTGATTTTTTTATTATCATGGTCATATTTATATCTTTGTACGGATGCTCTTTCATCAATCCGATCAGCGCATCACAGATGCATTCTTTAGTAATTCTGTTGGACTCCTTATTTGACATTCTTCGTATATTTCTTTTTTCAAGCTCTGTGGACATTTTGGCCTCCATTTGTATTGTCACGACATTTTGTAAAATTGTGTATCAAATACGCACAACATATTGTTTGACATTTGTATAGATGATATAAATGTATTATCAGACAGATGTTTTGTCAATATACATAAAAATACTGGGAGACGATATGAACACATTTACAAATATTTCACATGCAGCGCAAAGACAAGCTTTTAGTGTCCTGATAGACAAATTCCTTGGCCATCTTGATAAGACTGATGATCGCACCAAAACATACTTAAAGCTCGTTGATGAAGCAGAACGCTTTTGGGGAAAGAAGGCTGCTGATCCTGAAAAACTGGAAGCTGTTAGACGTGCATTTAAGGATCCGGATAACCGCTGGGTAAACTTTATAAACAGAGTAGTGGATGAAACTGATCCGCATGTAGCCAAAATGACCATGCTCAATCTGGGGTACGAGGCTTTCTTCAGGGGAACAAGGACTATACGGAAGAACAGGGAAAAATACGGCTGTAACATACCGTGGCTTATACTTTTTGATCCTACTTCTGCCTGCAACATGCACTGTGAGGGATGCTGGTCAGGCACTTATGGACCGAAGAATAATTTGTCTTTTGCCGATATGGATAAGATAGTAACTCAGGGAAAAGAGCTGGGTGTGTATCTCTATATGATGACAGGTGGAGAGCCCCTTGTCAGGAAGGCAGATATACTTAAGCTAGCAGAAAAGCATAATGATGTGCAGTTCGGAATATATAGTAATTCAACTCTTGTGGATGATGATTTTTGCAAAGAGGTTGTACGGCTGGGAAATCTTACATTCATGCTTTCTATAGAGGGAACACCTGAAACTAATGATGCAAGAAGAGGAAACGGTCATTATGATGCAGTGATGAATGCAATGTCTCTTTTCAAAAAATACGGGATTCTCTTTGGGACATCTATTTGCTATACAAGAAATAATATTGAAGCCGTGACAAATCCTGAATTTATAAAGTATATTGCAGAAAAAGGTGCGAGATTTGGCTTTTTCTTCCACTATATGCCGGTTGGAAATAATGCGGTACCGGAGCTGATGCCTACCGTAGAGCAGAGAAAGCTGATGATAGAACGTATCAGATGGATTCGCTCAAACGAATGTGATACAGGCTTCTTTCCGATGGATTTTCAGAATGACGGAGAAGCTGTAGGTGGATGTATTGCAGGTGGAAGGAATTATTTCCACATTAACTCACACGGAGATGCAGAACCTTGCGTTTTCATCCATTTTTCAAACACTAATATACATGACAATTCTATTTTGGAAATGCTAAAGAGCCCGCTTTTCATGGAATATCATAAGGGACAGCCCTTTAATAAAAATCACTTAAGACCGTGTCCGATGCTCGAAAACCCAAAACTTCTAAGGGAGATGGTGGAAAGATCAAATGCACATGGCACAAATGAAGAATCGGAGGAGAGTGTAGAGCATTTATGTGCAAAGTGTGATGACTATGCTCTCAAGTGGGCCCCTGTTGCCGATGAGATTTGGAAATCGCAGCCACATCAAAAAAAGAAGTATGAAAATTATGCACCGGCTAATAGGATAGAAAATGATAATCTTATGAGATTTGAAGAGAAGAAACCAGACCTTGCCAAAGATTTCAAAAAACATGCATGATTATAGATATGCGTTTTTCCAAAATACGGCTTAATACTTTGGATTTGTCAGAAGCTATTATTCACCTGAATCAGTGAAGTTAATAAAGTCATAATCCATAAAACCTCATGATTGAATTGTTGGAGCAAGGTCCATATGTTCCATGATAAAACTGTTTTCATAAAAGACAGCCACATTCTTCGTAGAATTGTGGCTGTCTTTGTTTAGTCCCTTATTTAATTGCTCTAATCATGCAGTCTTTAAAAGGCTCAACAATCCAACAATTAACAGGATTGGAAGTGCGATATAGATAAGTCCGCCCATTACCATTCCCACCAGAATAACAGGAAGGAATACAATGTAAAGCATTACTTTCATGATGCCCCATGTAGCTCGGAATGCGAAGCCAACGAGTTTACCGAAGATCATGAAGAAAAGAATAAAGAATAAAATTGTCATCATAAGCTCCACCTCCTGGATTTTCTATTAATAAAATGTTTGTTTATATATCTGATGAAATGATTATATGATAAGGCGTTCTCATCAAAAATACTATTTTACGTGAAATAAACGCCCATATTTCGCCACTAGGGAAATAAAAAGCCCTCCGCCATTCGTGATGATGAACAGCGGAGGGATATACGTGATTATTATGTTGTTAGCCTTCAATGGCTATGAGGTTCTTTTCAGGGACTTTTTCCATTGCCTTTTTAGGGATGGATAGTTTTAAAACTCCGTGTCTGTAGTTAGCTTCAATGTCCTCTTTCTGAACATTCTCACCAATGTAGAAGCTCCTTGTCATTGATCCTGCGTACCTTTCCTGTCTGATGAGTTTACCCTTCTTGTCGTTCTCATCCTTATCAAGGCCTTTAGCAGCGTTGATGGTAAGATAGCCATCATTGAGTTCTACAGTGATCTCTTCTTTCTTGAAGCCAGGCAGATCGATCTCTACTTCGTAGTTGTCATCTTTTTCCCTGACATCGGTCTTCATCATCCTGCCGG
>CAMVLM010000183.1 GCA_947168335.1 uncultured Butyrivibrio sp.
ACTGGTAAGACCTGATAATGATGGTGGTTATGAAATGATTTCAGGACACAGAAGAATGCACGCGGCTAAGCTCGCTGGTCTTGAAACACTTCCAGCAATTGTAAAGGAAATGGATATTGATGAAGCTACCATAATCATGGTTGATAGCAATGTTCAAAGGGAAGAGATTCTTCCGAGTGAAAGAGCGTTTGCGCTGAAGATGAAAATGAAATCATTACGTAGGCAGGGAGCAAGGAGCGATTTATCTTTGCGCACTCAGTGCGCAAAGTCGGATGAGGATACCTTGCGCACTGAGTGCGCAAAGTCTGAAAATGATCCTCCGGTTGAACGTGACAAGAGATCTGCAAATGAAGCTGGAGAATCATTTGGATTAAAAGCTAGACAGGTTAATAAATATGTCAAATTAACAGAACTTATTCCAGAACTTTTAAAAATGGTTGATGACAAGTCAATATCGGTCAATATCGGCTACGAGATAGCAGCGTTCGACAAAGACGTACAAAGGTGGATATTTGAGTACAGGAGCGATAACGGATTTCTGAAGATGGAGCAGATAGAAGCATTAAAGAGCCAGAAAAACCTTGAGAATCTTACACAGTACATGGTAATCAGGCTCATGAATGATGCGCTTCCTGAGCCAAAAGTAAATGGAAAGGTTGTTCTCCCTGCAAAGAGGCTGAATAAGTTCTTTCCGTCACATATAAGTGCAAAGGAGCGAACAGACATAATTATTGATCTTCTTACAAAGTGGAAACAGGAACAGGAGGGCGCTAACGATGAAGCTTGATTATCATTATGGAAGACAGGCCATGCAGTACGCAATGGTCGAGATACCTCTTCTTATGTTTTTGGATGATGCCTTTGAATCATTATCTATAGAAGCAAAAGTAGTATATGGGATTTTACTCCAGAGAATAAAACTTGCCGGCAGAAATGGCTGGAGAGATGAAAACGGAAGGCTGTACGTGATTTACCCACTTGAACAGATGCGTAAGGATATTGGACTTTCAACAAAGGTCATAAGCGCTGGACTTAAACAGTTAGAAGAAATTGGAATTATCGACATAGTAGTCAGGGGCCAGGGGAAGCCCAACATTATTTATGTTAAGAACTTTATTTACAAAGATGAAGAAAGAAGTTTCAGAGATGCCAAAATCGCATCTCTGAAATAAGAAAGGGGAGGTAAAGGTAGCATGAAATTTGAGTATTTTGACGGCAGGGAACCAGCATCAAATTGCTATTTCCCGATGCCTAAATGCCTGCATATGGATCCAGAACTGAGAAAGATATCCTGTGAAGCCAGGTATCTCTATGGGCTCATGCTGGACAAAATGAAGCTTGCAGCGCTGAAAGGACAGGTTGATAAAGACGGAAAAACCTATATTTACTACAAATGGGAGGATATCAGCAGGGATATAGGTAAGAGCAGAAACACAGTTTTTAAACTTCTGGAAGAGCTGGATGTGGCAACTGGATTTGGCCTAATAGAGCGCGTGATAATGGGGCAGGGCAGACAGTCCAGAATATATGTTATGAGAATAGTCGAAGCAGAACAGGAGTATCTCTATGATGAGTATGAGGCAGAGGAAGATGATAATGTTCAGAAGTTTAAAAATTGGGATTCAGAGGAAAAAACTGAAGTTTCAGAATCCCAAAATTTAAACTTCAAGAATGTTAAAAATAGGGATTCTAGAGTACCAAATTCTAACACGCAAGAAGTTTACGATTTGGGACGCATTAATAAAAATAATATTAATAAAAATATTTATAATAAAAATCTTATCCATATCTATCACAGTAATACTATGGCTTCGCAGATGGATGGGATGAGATCGGATGATGAAACAGCAACAAGGCTCTATGTCAGGGAAGACATAGGTACTGACGCAATCTGCGATGCTTATCCACACTGGGAAAGCAAAGTTCGTGGACTTGAAGACCTGATTGTTGATGTGCTTACGTCAAAACGCAGGACAATCACTATTTCCGGAGAAGAAAGGGAACTGAATGTCGTTAAAGGGCGCTTTATGAAGCTTAACAGATTCCAGCTTGAAACGGTTATAGAGAATTGGTCCAAGTTGAAAAAGGCACCGCAAAATTCCAGAGCATATCTGCTGGCAATGCTGTTTAATGTGTCAGGAACAGCGGATATGCAATTTGAGGCTGAATGTAACGAAGGTGCACAGAGCAATTATCGGCATGTGGCAGTCAACAATAACAATACAGACTATGACGAGTTAATGGAGGGTTGATTATGTTTATATTAAAGCTTTTAGTGAAAATCATATTGTTACCGGTATTCCTGATGGTTTGCTTCATCAGGACAAGGGTTGAGGTGCTTTCCAGAATTGGCTGTGTAATCCTGGGGCTCTTTTACCTAGTTATGCTTGCAATAATCATCATGTATGTCAGCAAGCAGATGTGGGGAGCTGTAGCTATCTCTGCAGCGATGTCTTTTGCTGCATTTCTTGTGACATTTGCAGCTGTGGCAGTAGGAATGGCGCTTGAAGGTATAGGCGATAAGATTTCTGACATACTTGCATCATGAATAATGGGGGAAGCATGGGAAAAAAGCATATATCCAATGATGAGCGAAGGGAGCTGGCCTGGGATCAGGCAAATACCTTGAGGACTACCTTCATGACGTGGAGATATGTCAGAGATTTGCTAAGAGAAACCGTGAGAAAATGGCAGAGATTCTTTTGGAAAAGACCGGTCTCTCAGCCTGGGAGTCTTTTCACACAATCCATAACTACATTGACACAGAGGAGATGATCCTCAGAAAGGGTTCAATTGCAGCTCACAAGGGAGAGAAGGTTCTTATTCCTATCAACATGAGGGATGGATCAGTCCTTGCCATAGGTAAGGGGAATCCTGAGTGGAACTACTCAGCCCCACATGGTGCAGGAAGACTTATGTCCAGAACTGCTGCAAAGAACAACCTCTCAATGGAGGAGTACAAAGAGTCCATGAAGGGAATCTACACTTCATCTGTCTGTGAGGCGACAATCGATGAGGCGCCAATGGCCTACAAGTCACTGGAAGATATCATCGATGTGATCAAGGAGTCAGTGGAGATAATCGATGTGATGAAGCCGATATATAACTTCAAGGCTTCTGACTGAGGTGGATTATGAAAAATCAGTTTATTGGATAAACCATAAAGATGTACATGAGTTGAGACGCTCGTGTACATCTTTTTTATAGTAATTTCGGAAAGAAAAAACGAAATTCAATATAAAGATTTTCTGAAATAAGTCTAAATTCATCTTGCAAAGTGGACT
>CAMVLM010000184.1 GCA_947168335.1 uncultured Butyrivibrio sp.
GAAATAATTGTTGATGGTTTTGATCCCACTGTTACAGGAAAAAGCTACTACACCATAGGAAATTTCTGGGGATATTTCCCTGAGGACAATCTGAGTGTCTTTGCACCGATAACAGCCAATTATAAGGTTCAGGCCTATGTTGTAATTCATATGCCTGTGAGTGAGATCAGGAAAAAATCCTACGGATATCTGAATATTTCATATCTGATGCTGATTGTTATGTTCATGCTTTCGCTTATTATACTTATCTTTTTTACGGAGCTTGTTTACATACCTCTGCGCAGGATAACCCAGGCTACTGAGGAATATGCCTCCGGAAATATGGACTATGAGTTTACTGTGGAATCGGAGGATGAAATGGGATATCTTGCGGCATCCCTTTCTTATATGGCAGGTGAAATAGCGCGTCAGGAGGATGATCAGAAAAAGTTCGTGGCGAATGTATCCCACGATTTCAGATCGCCCCTTACTTCTATCAGAGGCTATCTTGAAGCTATGCTTGATGGAACCATTCCGCCTGAGATGTATGAGAAGTACCTCGGCATAGTCCTTAATGAGACTGACAGACTTACCAAGCTGACCAACGGACTGCTGACACTTAACAATCTTAATGCCAGAGGCATGCTTCTTGAGAGAAATGATTTTGACATCAACCAGGTAATTCGAAATACGGCAGAATCCTTCGAGATGACCTGCAGGGCAAAGACGATTGCCATAGAGCTTGTACTGACTGATGATAAGATGCTGGTCAATGCTGATCTTAGTAAAATACAGCAGGTTCTGTATAATCTTCTTGATAATGCGATTAAATTCAGTCACCATGATTCGGTCATTAAAATTGAAACCACAGAAAAGAAAAGCAAGGTTTTCGTGTCTGTAAAGGATAGCGGAATCGGAATCCCCAAAGAGGATCAGAAGATGGTCTGGGAGCGATTCTATAAATCCGATGCCTCAAGAGGTAAGGATAAAAAGGGCACGGGACTTGGACTTTCAATTGTCAAAGAGATAATAAAAGCTCATGGCGAGAATATAAATTGTATCAGTACGGTCGGAGTAGGTACGGAGTTTATTTTTTCCATACCCAAGGCTAAGGCCATGGATAGCGGTGAGGAGATTTAATTAATGAATATAGTTTTGCATCAGCCGGAGATTCCCCAGAATACGGGAAATATCGGAAGAACCTGTGTGGCAACGGGCAGCAGTCTGCATCTTATTGAGCCACTGGGATTTGCCCTTCACGGCAAAGACATAAAAAGATCCGGCATGGATTACTGGGATAAGCTTGATTATACAAGATATACCAATTATGAGGATTTTATCGAAAAACACAAGGGAGCGAAGGTCTGGCTTGCGACAACCAAGGCAAAAAGATCCTATACGGAAGTGAGTTTTGGGCCTGATGATTTCATAATGTTTGGAAAAGAAAGTGCTGGAATTCCAGAGGAGATCCTGGTGGAGCATGAGGAGGACTGCATAAGGATTCCCATGGGACATGATATCAGGTCTCTGAATCTTTCTAATTCTGTAGCGATTGTTTTGTATGAAGCTTTAAGACAGAATGGTTTTCCCGGAATGGAAGAAGAGGGAGAACTTCACAGGCTTCATTGGAAGGAATAAGTATATATGGCAGTTAAAAAGGATGCTCCCTACAAAAAGGGAGATATATTCACAGTCAGAATAGATGACATCGGCAATGACGGGGAGGGAATCGGAAAAGTTGACGGTTACACTCTTTTTATAAAGGATGCGGTTATCGGAGATCTTGTAAAGGCATCCATTATGAAGAGCAAGAAAAATTATGCATATGCACACCTTGATGAGGTTATAGAAGCGTCTGAGTTCAGGGTTACTCCGCCCTGTCCTGTTTCAAAAGCATGCGGCGGATGTCAGATACAGAATCTGTCTTATGGAAAACAGCTTGAGTTTAAGCAGGGGAAGGTTCGCAATAATCTCATAAGACTTGGCGGATTTGATGATGAATTTGTGGATAGAATAATGGAACCCATCATCGGAATGACAGAAGAAGGTGATAGCAATTCACATTTCAGATACCGGAACAAAGCTCAGTTCCCGATAGGAATTACCAAAGAAAAAGAGCCTATAGCAGGTTTTTACGCGGGAAGAACCCATGCAATAATTCCGGTATCGGATTGTCTTCTGGGGGTTGAAGAGAATAAGGAAATTCTGGACATAGTTCTCGATCATATGAAGAGACATAAGATATCTGCCTATGATGAAAAGACCGGGAAGGGACTTTTGCGCCACGTTCTTATCCGCAAGGGATTTAAGAGCGGTGAGCTGATGGTCTGCCTGATTATAAATGCAAAGAATATCGCAGCTTTTCCGGCAAGAGAAAAGCTGATAGAAAAACTGTCGGCAATTTCCGGAATGAAGAGCATTTCCATAAATTTAAACAGCAGGAACACGAATGTGATTCTTGGAGATGAGCTGTTCACAATCTGGGGAGAGGATTCAATTACAGATACTCTCTGTGGAATAGAATTCAGGATTTCGCCTCTTTCGTTTTATCAGGTAAATCCGAAACAGACAGAAAAACTTTATGGAACGGCAATTGAATATGCTGACCTTAAGGGCAGCGAATCTGTTTGGGATCTCTACTGTGGAATCGGAACAATTGGTCTGTCCATGGCGAAAAATGCAGGACATGTTTTCGGAGTGGAGGTTATTCCTCAGGCTATAGATAATGCCAGAGAAAATGCAAAGAATAACAATATAGAAAATGCTACGTTTTTTGTTGGAAAAGCTGAGGAGGTTTTACCTTCTTTTTATGAGGGCAAGCTGATCGTTAATGAGGAAATAGGAAGAGAAGCAGCACTTCATCCCGACGTGATAGTCGTTGATCCCCCAAGAAAGGGATGTGATAGCGCCTGCCTTGAGACCATGCTGAAAATGTCACCTTCAAAAATCGTTTATGTCAGCTGTGATTCAGCAACACTCGCAAGAGATTTGAGAATTCTTGTGGACGGAGGCTATGAGCTCAAAAAGGTCAGACCCTACGATATGTTCCCTAATACGGTACATGTTGAAACGGTATGTTTATTGTCCAAACTTCATGAGGCGAAGCATCATGTCAATGTTAAGTTAGATATGGATGAACTTGATCTTACAAGTGCGGAGGCTAAGGCAACATATAAAGAGATTGAAGAATGGGTGCAGGAGCACTACGGATTTCATGTAACAAACCTGAATATTGCTCAAGTGAAGCAGAAGCATGGGATTATAGAAAGAGAGAATTACAATAAGCCAAAATCAGAAA
>CAMVLM010000185.1 GCA_947168335.1 uncultured Butyrivibrio sp.
GTGGATTACAAACAATGCTGAAAAGAATCCTAACTGGATGGATTCATATGACCCTGAGGGGAAGTATGAAGCTGATCATGAGATTGAGCTTTCAGAGAGGCTTAATTTCGTGAAAACTAAAAATCATTCTTATGGAAAGTCTTTTTACTCCGTGGAAGACTCCGGTAAAGATCTCCTTGAGGCGTATGCGAATTTGATGAATACCATAGTTAAAGGGCATGAAAATGGCACAAGAAAGTCTTTCGTAAAAGATAATGGTGAACTTAGGGAGATGACCCTTCAGGAAGAACTTGATGCGCTGGATGCTGCGTTTGTGAAATTGTCTGAGCGATCTGCTGAAAGGCTTAGAAAACGTGAGGATGAAGCTAAGGTTTTGGAAGACTACGATAAACAGCTTTCTGAGATAGAAGGGAATAAAGCAGCAAAATTGTTTATGGAACAGTTTAAGTCTAACCGCGGGTAACTATGCTTGTTTTGATTCACAAGGAGGGGATCATGAGAATACAGCAGAACATTGATGTGCAGAACAGCATAATTAAAGATCAGGCAGACGTGAATTCTGCGTCAAAATCCACCCATAAAAATAAAAACAGTGTAGCTGTATCCGGAGCTGCAATAAAGGAGAATAGTCCTCTTTCCCAGAGACAGAACCTTGCAAAAAAACAGGCTCTTAAAGTCGTGTCCGATGCTTTTGGCGGTGAGAAGAAACTTGATGCACAGATGCAAGGAATTAAGGATGAGATTAAAAGGCTTCAGGATGTTATAAACGAAAAGAGTGCTGATACCAGAAACAATGATGCCAAGTTAAAAGAGCTTCAGGAAGAATATGGGATTGACCCGGAAAGCCCCGAGAACAAAGCTCTTGATCAGCTTGCTCTTAGAATGAGGAGCCCTAATAATCAGCCCACAGATGATGAACTGTCAAAATTGTCTGAGTATCAGCAGAAAGCTCTTTATTATGTGACAGCAAACCAGCAGAATTCTTTAGATATTGATCATGCAAAAACGATGCAGATGGGCAATGTTCAGGGATATGCTGACATGAAATCCGAGCGGGCAAAATCTCAGGATATGTTAAAAGCTCAGGATGCTGCGGAGGATATTCTGGAGGCTTCTAATGCTGACACTATAGCGCAGCTTACTCAGGATGCTGTAGACCACGTGGATGAAGAGCAGAAGGAGCGTGAGGAAGAAGCTAAGGAAGCTTCTGAAAAGAAGAAAGAAGAAAAGAAGGAAGAAGCAAAGAAGCTTGAAAAAGAGGCAATGCAGCAGGAAATGATAGAGAACATCAAAGAACACGCTGCAGAGCCCCAGCATACCAGCGCTGATGGCAAACGGGCAATAGCGAGAAGAGAGCGTGCTGAAGCAAACACCATGGGAGCAGAAGATGCTCAGCGAACCATTATTACTGAGGGTGCATCCATGGAGGATACGCAGAACGCTGTTAACTCCGAAATTACAAATATCCTCAACAAGCTGAGCCTCCTTTCGAGTGATGTTAAGGGTAGTACTGTAGACAGTCAGATATAAGAACAGATTGTAATGTCCATTCGTTACAATAATCCGTCCATTCATGACAAGAACATATAAATATAAAGCGCTGTGATGATAATATAAATATAGGGATTAAGGGAAAATGCTTACATGGATGTCCGTGCTAAGCATTTTTTCGTTATTGGCTAAGTGAAAATTGAGGGTAATATATGACAAGGTACAGTATAGCAATTTGCGATGATGAAGAGTCTGTAAGGAGTATTTTTCATGATTGGGTAAGCAAGGCAAAATATGATGCGGATGTTAAAGAGTACTCAGGCGGAGATGAACTCATAAAGGATATAGATGCAGGCGCCGGGATAGATATTCTTTTTCTTGATATAGCTATGGGCAAAAATGACGGAATAGAAACAGCAAAAGAACTTGGAAGGCGCATAGAGGCAAGTGGCAAAAGTATGCGTGCATCTAGGCCACTTATAGTTTTTGTAACAGGCATTCCGGACAGGATGGGAGATGCCTTTGGCGTTAAGGCATTTGATTATCTGCTTAAGCCGGTTTCCCAGGCATCATTTGAAAGTGAGCTTCACAGAGCAGTTGAGGAACTTCAGAGATTGGATGCCCAGCTCATATGCGAGACAAAATATCAAAATGAGGAAGACAGGTTTATATCCATACAATCAGGTAAAGGGACAATAAATATAAAGCTTCGGGATATTTTATATATTGAGAGCTCGGGACGAAAAGCAATTGTCCATTTGCCGGGAATTAAGCATGAAGTGTATCGGCAGATGAATGACTTTGAGGATGAACTGGGGAACAGTTTTTTCAGGGTTCACAGATGCTATCTGGTTAATATGAGGCATATAAAAGGCTACTCCAGATCAGAGGTACAGGTTGATAATGGGGATGCACTTATAATGTCAAAATACAAATACGCTGATTTTATAAGGGCTTACATGGAGTTTATATCCTGACGATTGTAGGAGGCAGTATGACAGAGGAAAATATCAGAATTATGGAACAAATCTACGGAGTATCTATGATACTGATCCGTGGCCTGTTCTTTGGAATGTTTGCAGAGCTTTTTATAAATAAAGAGACACTTAGCAGACCAAAGAATATTGTATTGTCAGTGATAATCACGATTGAAGGGATAGTGTTGTTTGCAATTCCATATTCTACAAAAGGTCTGTACAGTATAATAAGCCTTCTGACTATAATTGCAGTGTTTTATTTTTATAATCAAAAGATATTACCGCATATCATTTTTGTCTTCTTTCTCTGGCAGAACGTATTCTACGTATGGCATTTGATAAATTTTGCCGTTTTCAATAGCATTTCGGATTATGTTACCGCATCCATAGATTATTCTAGGGAAGGCTCCGTAGAATATCTATGGAACTGGATGTTTATACTGATGGCTTTGCAGGTCATATTTTTTGCATTTTTCCTATTTCTCGAATATTTCGTAACCGGAAAAATATGTACGGTCAAGTATGAAATGTCATGGACTGAAGCTCTATATTTATCGATATATTCCGCGGTGTCATATATTATCTGTTACATAATTGTAGAAGTTATGGTTGTACCGCTTGATAAAGAGGTTTTTGTGCTACTGGATGAGAAGCAGGATCTTAGATTTACCCTGCCAATCCTGGCTGTGCTTATTTTTATCGGAGAAATGTCTGCAATTGCTACATGGCAGCGCTACAGGAGACTTAAAGAAGAGGAGCTTAGGCTACAAGAGCAGCTTCAGG
>CAMVLM010000186.1 GCA_947168335.1 uncultured Butyrivibrio sp.
GAATAGGGTTCATTGTTCCGGGATCTATATTTATGTAAGGGTCAAATTTCTGCATTGTAACCTTATACCCTCTTGCTTTTAACAGTCTTCCCAAAGAAGCTGCTGTAATACCTTTTCCAAGTCCGGACACAACTCCGCCCATGACAAATACATACTTTACGCCCATTATATTTCCTCCTTACTAAAATGGTGTGAAAAATAGGTAACGAATGTTAAGACAGTACATCGCCCTTGACATACTGCGTTAATCTGATAAAAGAATTTGCATATTGAAATATATGACATTTAAAAAAGTGATTATACAGCTATTATATCCTAAAATCCAGTGTGATTTATAAAATTTTTATTTTTTGGACACAAGAAATTCGCATGTGCACAATTGATTTATGGCGTGGATATACATATAATGTGAGATATGCGACATTTCCCGTTTCTTGTGTTACGTTTATATAAGTGATTTATATAAGTGACCGGGCAGCGGATAAGAAATTTATATAGATAAGGAGTACCAAAATATGGATAATAACCCGAATAACAACAATAACTCCGGCGGAGAAAACAATCCCAGGAGACAAAATATACTGCTTCTGGTTGTGGCCGCCCTTGTTACAATACTTTGCATGACTTATTTCATGCGCGCCATTACAGCTACCAGTAAAAAGGAGGTTACCTACTCTGAATTCATCGAGATGATCGAGAAGAAAGAGGTTGAGAGTGTAGTAATCGACAGTGACAGGATAAACATCATTCCCAAGGTAAGTTCTGATCAGGTCAAGATTAACCCGATTTACGGTGCAGCTACAATAATCACATATTACACAGGTAAAGCTGAGGATGATTCCACTCTGACAGCACGACTTCTGGAAGCCGGTATTCCGGTAAGCAGTGAGGTCCCGGATTCATCGGGAGCAATAATATCCTTTGCTCTGTATTATATTTTGCCTATTCTTCTTATGTGGCTCATTCTTTCCTTTGTATTCAGACGTATGTCAAAGGGAGGAGGACCTCTTGGAATAGGTAAGAACAATGCCAAGGTTTATATGCAGAGGGAGACGGGAGTTACCTTCAAAGATGTCGCAGGTGAGGATGAAGCTAAAGAATCACTGGTTGAAGTTGTAGACTTCCTTCACAATCCCGGAAGATATGTTAAGATCGGTGCCAAGCTTCCCAAGGGAGCTCTTCTTGTAGGACCTCCCGGAACAGGTAAAACCCTTCTTGCAAAGGCGGTTGCTGGTGAAGCACATGTTCCTTTTTATTCACTGGCAGGTTCTGATTTTATAGAGCTTTATGTTGGTGTAGGTGCAAGCCGTGTTCGTGAACTTTTCTCAGAGGCAAGTAAAAACGCGCCCTGTATCATTTTTATAGATGAGATAGATGCCATCGGTAGAAGCCGTGACAATAAGTATGGCGGAAACGAAGAGCGTGAGCAGACTCTTAACCAGCTGCTTTCCGAGATGGATGGTTTTGATTCCTCAAAGGGTGTACTTGTTCTCGGTGCTACAAACAGACCGGAGATCCTTGATAAGGCCCTTCTTCGTCCGGGACGTTTTGACAGACGTATAATCGTTGATAAGCCTGACCTAAAGGGACGTGAGGAGATACTCAGAGTTCATTCCAAGGATGTTAAGATGGATGAAACCGTTGATCTTAAGGGAATAGCACTTGCAACATCAGGTGCTGTTGGTTCAGACCTTGCAAACATGATCAACGAGGCAGCCATCAATGCAGTTAAGGACCACAGAGAATATGTATGTCAGCAGGATCTTATGGAAGCCGTTGAGCAGGTTCTTGTGGGAAAAGAGAAAAAGGACAGAATCCTCAGCAAGGAAGAGCGCAAGATTGTTTCTTACCACGAGGTTGGACATGCCCTTATAAGTGCGGTTCAGAAAAATACAGAGCCCGTTCAGAAGATTACGATTGTTCCCAGAACCATGGGAGCACTCGGATATGTAATGCAGGTGCCTGAGGATGAGAAGTATCTTCAGACAAAGGACGAGCTGATTGATGATATTATCGTTACCCTTGGCGGAAGAGCTGCTGAGGAGGTTATCTTCAACACAGTAACAACAGGTGCTGAGAACGATATTGAAAAAGCTACATCAATGGCAAGAAGCATGATCACCATGTTCGGTATGAGTGATAAGTTTGGACTTATGCAGCTTGAATCTGTTCAGAACAGATATCTTGACGGAAACAGAGTGCTCAACTGCAGCCCGCAGACAGAGTACCTTGTGGATGAAGAGGTTAAGGCACTTCTTGCAAGCTGTTATGAGAAGGCAAAA
Organism: uncultured Butyrivibrio sp.; assembly: GCA_947168335.1. GTDB lineage: Bacteria > Bacillota > Clostridia > Lachnospirales > Lachnospiraceae > Butyrivibrio. The sequence continues at coordinate 2,283 of CAMVLM010000186.1, forward strand.
CAGATCATTCGTGAGCATCTTGATTCAATGGATAAGATCGCACAGTTCCTTATTGAGAAGGAAACTATAACCGGTAAGGAATTCATGAAGATTTACCGCGAGGTTGAGAATATTCCTGAGCCCACTGAGGAAGAGGAAGAAGCAGCCAAGAGGGGTAGAATCTACGCAACACGTCCTGAATCAGCTGCTGTTGGCGAGAATATTCCGGTTAAGGAAAAGGAGACAAAGCCTGAGTTACCGGTGCAGGATGCACAGGAGCCTGAGGAAAATGTGGGCAGAAGCTTCGAGGCAGAGATAAATGATGCCAGAGTTCAGTACAATCACTTAAGTGATGATGACAAAGTCGTAAGCGGCGGAAGATTTTCCCACGTACCGGATAATTTTAACGACAAAAAATAATCAAGAAAGTATTGGGCTGCCTGTAAAGGCGGCCCAAATTTATATATAATTAAGCTATGGAAGAACAATTTAATGTACAGGAAGAACTGAAAAAACTACCGAATCAGCCCGGTGTCTATATCATGCGTGACGCAAATGACACCATCATGTATGTCGGAAAAGCAGTAAACCTCCACAATCGTGTGAGGTCTTATTTTCGTAAGATTGTGGGACGCGGACCACAGATTGACAGAATGGTGGAGCAGATAGCCAGATTTGAGTACATAGTGACCGATTCTGAACTTGAGGCACTGGTTCTTGAGAATAATCTGATTAAGGAAAACAGTCCCCGTTACAATACTCTTTTGAAGGATGACAAGACCTATCCATATATAAAGGTAACGGTTTCCGAAGAATTCCCCAGGATTCTTTTTTCCAGACTGATGAAAAAGGATAAGTCCAAGTACTTCGGCCCCTTTACCAGTGCTGCTGCAGTGAAGGATACCATAG
>CAMVLM010000187.1 GCA_947168335.1 uncultured Butyrivibrio sp.
AGAACAAAGAGTCGCTCGCGACTCTTTGCGCGCTGGTGCGCGCAAGCTTTAGCTTGCAAAATTCATCTGCGCACCAGTCGCATCCTTAGCGGAGCGCTTTTTATTCAATAGGGAATCCAAAGGAATTTCCTATTGAATAAAAAAGCTGCCACGCTAAAACCAGCGTGACAGCCACCAAATACTTAATGTCTTAATATAAGAATTCCATTTACCCCCAAGGTTCCAATATCTTCCGTGTCCATCTCCCATTTTCTTGAGTAAACAATATCTGAGAAATCCTTTATGTCAAGCTGCACAGGCTTTTCCTCACAGTTAAGATAAATCTGAAGGCTTTCATTTTCACCAATCTTCAAATACTCTATTACCCTTTTCTCTTCGATATCATCAGAGAAGTGGAAATTCCTGCTCTTGCAAGCCTGCAGGCTATTCCTCATATTAATAAGATTCTTTATTTCAGAAATCTCTGCTGATTTCTTTCCCGCATCTATCTCATCCCAGGGCATACATCTGCGGCAATCAGGGTCATATGTTCCATCCATGATAACTTCTGTTCCGTAATATATGCAGGGACTTCCCGGCATTGTAAAAAGTACAGCAAGCTGCTGATAGAATATATCTACATTTTTCTCAGCCTTCTCAAAAAGTCTGTTAGTGTCATGAGAATCCAGAAGATTAAACAGTACATCGTTTACCTGAGAATAATACATGGTAAAGCATCTGTTTATATCATATTCAAAAGTCTCTTTACCTCTGTTTTTATAAACCCAGAAATCTGCTATAGCTGTAGAAAGCGGATAATTCATTACTGAGTCATACTCATCTCCCCTCAGCCATGATACTGAATCATGCCATATCTCACCAAGCAGGTAAAAGTCACTCTTCATGCGCTTTGTCATGTATCTGACTGCCTTTAAGAATGAGTGAGACACCTCATTACCAACATCAAATCTAAGGCCATCTATGTCAAATTCCTCAATCCAGAACCTGATGATATCCAAAAGATAATCCTGAACAGCCTGATTACTGGTGTTGAGCTTTGGCATGTACTCCGCAAAAGCAAAGGAATAATATCTTCCATCTCTGGTATCGCGTCCCTGTTCCACAGGCCACTTGTTTACCATATACCAGTCCGCATACTCGGAGTCCTTTCCATTTTTCAGCACATCCTGCCACATGGGATGATCTGCTCCAGTGTGATTGAAAACCGCATCCAGCATAACCCTTATACCTGCATCATGTGCCTCTTTGACCAGCGCCTTCAAATCATCATTAGTTCCGAAGGCAGGATCCACCTTCTTGTAATCAAAAGTATTATACTTATGATTACTGTGGGCTTCAAAAACAGGATTCAAGTAAATACCTGTTATTCCAAGCTCCTTCAAATATGAGAGCCTGTCGCGTATACCTCTGATATCCCCTCCGTAATAATCCTTCATGCCCACCTTACCGGTCTGCCACTCCAGAACGTTCGTGGGATTAATGCTCTCATCTCCATTACAGAATCTCTCAGGGAAAATCTGATACCACACGGTATCATTAACCCAGGCAGGAGTATCGCAGACATCTGCAGCATTCATCCAGGGCATTATGAAATAGGAAAGAGTCTTCCCCTCCTGGTTCATCTCCTCATCTGTAAGGAATCCATCCTCAAAGTAATAGATGCACTCATCACCTGAATGAATCTCGAAATAATATTTACATCTCTTATACTCAGGGCGAAGTGTGGTTGTCCACCAGATATGATCCTTTAATCTCTTTTTGAAATATATCTCTTCCTTATGACCGCTCCAGCGCTCATTACCACCCATGATACCCGCATCATAGGGATCTCCATGATAGATATATACTTTATCAACGTCGTATCCGGTCTTAATATTGATTATAATGTATTTTGCTCCGTCGTTCTTAGCTGTCTTGATGGATAGCAGTATTGTTCTGACATTCTATGGTATATTGCACTTAAATTCATATATTCTCCTTTAAGAAAACGTTTTCCGTGTATACAAGACTATACCCTATAATGATTTATAAATCAATACCGAATTTCAATAAGCTCTCGATAAAAAAGTGCCTACGGCACCTCAACTCCCCTGCCCCCCTCACTCATGAGGGGTGGGGTTGTTTTTTGCCTCAACTCATTCATAATGAATTTATGAAACGAAATACTCTACAAGATTTATTCCGCGATCATTATGAAGAAATTCAATATACTCTTCACCCCCGCAAGACCGAAATGGAAAACATCGATAAGATGATCAATTGCGGGGATCCTGCCTATGGCGGCGCCATGTACGGCTGCCCTGATTGTGGTACTCTCAAATTTGTTCCCTTTCGTTGTCATTCAAGATTCTGCCCTACATGTGGTGCCATGTATTCACAAAAGCGTGCTCAGGCTATGTCATTTAAGCTCATAAACTGCCAGCACCGTCACTGCGTATTCACCATATCAAAAGAATTACGCCATTACTTTCTCGAAGATCGCGACCTTCTTAACTGTCTTTTTGAAGCTACCAGCAGTGTTATTAACCGGATGTTCTACAAAATCAACAAGAGTCAGAACTTTACACCTGGTTACATCCTTGTTCTTCACACATTTGGTCGTCCTTTGGAATGGAATCCTCATATCCACTGCCTCATATCTGAAGGTGGTGTTGGAGACACCGGCTTCTGGCGCAAAGTAAAGTTCTTCAGTTACCCCTATATGCGCCATGCTTTTCAGACTGCTCTTCTGAATCTAATGGAAGATCGTATTACTGATCCCAATAAGAAAGCATTGTTTAAAAAAGAAAAAGCTCTCTCCTACAAAATGAACAGGGACCTGTCAAGTAGACAAGCGAAATAAGCAAAATAAGTCAAGAAAAA
>CAMVLM010000188.1 GCA_947168335.1 uncultured Butyrivibrio sp.
AAGCTATCAAGAGGACAGAAACTCTTGTTAATATTGATAAAACACTTTTTCATAATTGCTGTCTGGTGAAGAATCAGACAGCATCCTCCCTAAAACAAAAGCTGCCTTGATGGGCAGCTTTTTCAATTATATGGCTATATTGAAGTCAGTATCTGAGATATAATTTATTCATGGCACATAACTAAAGGAAGGCGACAGCATGGGTTACTGCGGATGGGCTGATTTCAACGAACGGAATAAGACGTACCATGATAATGAATGGGTCGCTGCACATCCGGGGGATGTGCGCTTAGCGACGACCGGAGTGGAACGGAGACCTACCGGTGCATGACGATAAAAAGATGTTTGAGCATCTGATGCTTGAGTGTATGCAGTGCGGTCTTTCCTGGGATTTGATGCTTAAGAAGCGCGAGATTTTCAGGTCATGTTTTGATGGATTTGATTATGACAAGATTGCTGCCTATGATGATGCGGATATTCAGAGGATCCTGAATACGGATGATATGATAAAGTCGCCCCGGAAAATCGCTGCAGTAATAAACAATGCGAAGTGTTTTCAGAAGGTGAGGGAAGAGTTCGGAAGCTTCTGCAATTACATGTGGTCGTATTCTGATAATAAGGTCATTCTGTATAATGGACACAGCAAGCTTGGTGGCAAGATTCCTGTCAGTAACGGGTTGTCAAAGACTATCAGCAAAGACCTGAAGAAACGGGGATTCAAGTATGTTGGTGAGGTGACGATTTATTCGCACCTGCAGGCCTGCGGTATCATCAATGACCATGATGAGACATGTCCGTGTTTTTCTAAGATAAACGCGGAGAATGACACAGTAAATAAACGCAGGGATAAAGAGGTTTATTAGAGACAGTATGCAAATCAGGGAACTTACTGAGGCTGAGAAACAGTCTTATGATGAAATGATTGAGGGAACAAAGCAGATAAATCTCTTCGGAGATGAGGAAGAACTGGATCCGAAGGATTTTATTATTGAGCGTCCTGATTCTGGGGAATGCAGGGGATATAAGATATAAATGATACAGTGGAAGATAAAACAGATTTTTGATGGAGACTATGGATGTGAAGAATTGAAGCCTGGAGAAAAGCCCAAGGTTTCGGTTACTCTTATAGATGATGATGGAAATGAAAAGTATGTCTCTGTAGAGGATGATTGGCTAACAGAAAATGAACTTGAAGTTGGGGACAGATGGCCGCTTATACATGTCAGATATGGTGTAATAGTTGCCAATAAAAGGAGTGAGCGTTACATTATAGCGGTGTCTGATGTAGCGGAATATCCAATTGTGATATCTCGTATTGTCGATGAGAAAGATCCTTTTGATGATGGCGGTTATTATGGCTTTTATGATGGCGTTAAGGGTGAGCAGGCTAATGATATTCTGGATCTTCTCAGGGATAATGAAAAAACAAAAGGCAGGACAAAGTTGAGAAAGACGCTTGAAAAATTAGGTCCGTACGTGGATGGCGTAGGGCCTGTAGTGTTGGATGATCTTATTCCGGACGAATGGTACGATGCCTGGAAAGATATGGAAGGTATTGTGACAGCAGAAAAGCATATTGATGGATACTGGGACAAAAACATTATGGTGATATATGAGTAAACATAAGAAGGTAAACGGACAACTGCTCCAAATGAATAAAACCTTTAAGCAGCTGAAAGAAAAGCAACGGGTTAAGATTTCAGAATGGATGTATTCTGCATATAAGAAACAGGTTGAGGAAGGACTTACTAATGATGAGGCAATAATGCTTGTTATGGACAAGATAGAGAAAGCAGAAATCTGGATACCTGATCATGAGATAGTGCAGCGATATAATTCCAAGAAAAAGCAGTATCGTAATCGGCTATTGTCTGAGAAAGTGCCACAGCAAATTTTCTTGATGGAGAAAATATTGGACAAGGCCCAGGAAAAAATGGATTCGCTTGAAAAACAGATTGAAGAATACAGAGAGTTCCAGCTGGAGATAAAGAAGCTGGAATCATATTACACGAGCCAGCAGTGGAAGGATGATTTTTCAATGGATGAAAAAGGAGAATTTCCGGACAGGCTGAAGAGAGGAGTACTTTCTGAAGATGGTATTTATAATGTACTGGAGCGTAATAGAGAATTATTGGAGAGGATAGGTACTACTGACGATGAAGACAAGGAAACAGGCGATAGATGAACTTACTTTGGCGCTCATGTATCTGACTCGTTTTAATGACGGAGAAGGCGATCCTTTTAATGAGATGTCATGGAAAAATTACGATTTTGATTGCATAGACAGGCTTGATGATGAAGGTTATATTGTAAATCCAAGGAAAAGCAGGGGAACATATAAATATGTTTACCTTACAGAAGCAGGCAGGACTAAGGCACGGGAACTGCTCGGAGAAATCGATTCTAAAGATTATGATTTATATGAGAGATACAGTTTTCGTACAATAAAGCCTGAGGAGACAGAAGAAGCAGCTGAGATAGAAAGAATATGCTTTCCTCCTAATGAAGCATGTTCCAGAGAGAACATGATAGAGCGCATAAAGGCAGCCGGCGATCTGTTTATGGTGGCGATAGATAAGGAAACGGGTAAGATTGCTGGTTTTCTCAACGGAATTGCAACAGATGAGTTCTGTTTCAGGGATGAATTTTTCACTGATGCCGGTACTCATAATCCGAATGGGAAGAATATCATGATACTTGGCCTTGATGTGCTCCCGGAATACAGAAAACAGGGACTTGGAAGGGAGCTTGTATATAACTATTG
>CAMVLM010000189.1 GCA_947168335.1 uncultured Butyrivibrio sp.
CTTTTCGTTCGCCTTATCGAGTAGTTTTACCTGAAACCTTCCGGTCAGTCACTCGCAGCGAGCGAATATAAATATATCATTACACCCCTATAGTGTCAACAATTATTTTCATAAATTTATAAAAATTTCACCTTCCCGAAAAAGAAAGGTGAAATCTCAATAAATGCTTATTTAAATATAGAAGAACTTAATATTGAAATAACGTTAATTCTACTATTTATTATAGAAGAAACTTCAACACATAATGCAGCACAAACCGCCCAATCAGCCCTCAAACAAAAGGTCTGCATATGTAGGGAACGGCCAGTCGTTTTTATCAACGAGCATCTCAAGTCGATCTGCAGGCGCTCTTAATGCTTCCATTGCAGAAACAACTTTATCCTTGCAGTAATATGCTCTCTTCCTGGTGTCTTCTATTGATCTTGCTTTTTCTTCATCTTTTCTAAGCTGATCAAGAGCTTTCTTCATGGCAGTAAGCTCATTTGTTATTGCCTTAAGCTCTTCCTTCATAACTGTAGCGTCTCCGCCTGCCTCTAAGACCGCATTGATATTGATGGCAAGATTTCCGGCGTACTTCATTACAGCCGGAATAATCTGCTTGCTGGCCATATCAAGCATGGTAAGAGCTTCAATATTGATAGTTTTGGAGTATGTTTCGAATATAATCTCTCTTCTGGCTTCCAGCTCTGTTTCAGTAAATACACCAAACTTCTTATAAAGGTCCTTTGCTTTCTTGGTTGTAAGAACCTCTGCCGCCTCTATTGTTGAAGGGATATTGGGAAGTCCTCTTCTCTTAGCTTCAGCCTTCCATTCATCAGAATATCCGTCGCCGCCAAATATTACTCTCTGGTGCTTTGTAAGGTACTCTTTGATGATATCGTGTACTTCCATATCAAAGTCTGTTGCTTTTTCAAGTCTGTCTGCTGCCTCGCAGAAAGCTTCTGCAACAATAGTGTTGAGAGCAGTATTTGAGCTTGCCATTGAATCAGAAGATCCAACCATACGGAACTCAAACTTGTTTCCTGTAAATGCAAAAGGTGATGTACGGTTTCTGTCTGTAGCATCCTTCTCAAATTCAGGGAGTGTGGATACACCTGTTTTTAACTTTCCACCGCGCTTTGAACGTCTTGCTTCACCGGTCTCGATAAGCTGCTGTACTACATCCTCAAGCTGTTCACCAAGGAATACTGAAATGATTGCCGGCGGTGCCTCATCTGCACCAAGTCTGTGATCATTGCCTACATCTGCAGCGCTCTGCCTCAAAATATCAGCATGCTTGTCCACAGCCTTGATAATGCAGGCAAGGACAAAAAGAAACTGAATATTTTCATTAGGTGTATCTCCGGGATCAAGAAGATTAACACCGTTGTCTGTGCAAAGAGACCAGTTGTCATGCTTACCGGAACCATTTACTCCGGCAAAGGGCTTCTCATGAAGAAGGCATCTCATATTGTGATGCTCAGCAACTCTCTTCATGGTCTCCATGATGATCTGGTTGTGGTCTACTGCAATATTAGCTGTTTCATATATAGGAGCAAGCTCATGCTGACCGGGAGCAACCTCATTATGCTGAGTTTTGCCCGGAACGCCAAGCTTCCACAATTCCTCGTTCAGATCCTTCATGTACTCACCGACACGCTCTCTGATTACTCCGAAATAGTGGTCTTCCATCTCCTGACCCTTGGGCGGCTGTGCGCCAAAGAGTGTACGTCCTGTAAAAATAAGGTCAGGGCGCTTTAAGCTCTTTTTCCAGTCAACGAGGAAATACTCCTGCTCAGGGCCTACTGATACATTAACTTTTTCTGCTGTTGTATTACCAAATAAGTGGACAATTCGAAGAGCCTGCTTGTTAACAGCCTCCATGGATCTGAGAAGAGGAGTCTTTTTATCAAGAGCCTCTCCGTTATACGAACAGAAAGCCGTGGGGATACAGAGTGTAACTCCCGCACCGGTTTCCTTTAAAAAAGCAGGGGATGTGATATCCCAGGCAGTATAGCCTCTGGCTTCAAATGTTGCGCGAAGACCTCCTGACGGGAATGATGATGCATCAGGTTCGCCTTTAATGAGTTCTTTTCCGGAGAAAGAAGTCATCATGTGGCCATCACTTCCGGCACTGGTGATAAATGCGTCGTGTTTCTCAGCTGTAATGCCTGTAAGAGGCTGGAACCAGTGTGTATAATGGGTTGCACCATTTTCCATGGCCCAGTTCTTCATTGCGTTTGCCACCACATCTGCCGATGCAAGAGACAGGTCACCGCCATTTTCCATGACACTGACCACCTCTTTATAAATGCTCTTTGGAATGCGCTGGCGCATCTTCTCCAAAGTGAAAACATTTTTACCGAATAACTCTTCTACCTTGACCTGCTCGTTCATGCTTACCTCTTATTTCTTAATATTTTTTGAGTACATTCTACATTAAAGATTAAAAAAAGGATAGCTTTTTATTTTTCATTTGTGCGAACACGCAAAATATCGTACTGTTCTGTCTCTTTATCAAGCTTGAGGAAAAGCTTCTCCTTGGGATGAGGACAGCTTTCAACTTCCTGTCCTTCTCCGTTGAGCATTCCAAGCACTTTTGTCTCGATATCGCGTCCGTCAGGCTTCATTATCTCGATTGTATCGCCTACAGTAAATTTATTTCTCTGTTCTA
>CAMVLM010000190.1 GCA_947168335.1 uncultured Butyrivibrio sp.
TGATTTTACTTTCTGCTCATTAAATCTTTATCTGTTGTAAGATTATCTTCCGATAGAACTAAGTCGCTGCGCGACGGCCTGCCAAGGCTGTGGCGCAGCATTTTTACTTTTAGAAAGGCGGTAGATAGTGACTCCTAAAAGGAGTATTGTTTAAGTTACCACACCAAAACAAAACCACTACTTCCGCCTATGAAAAGATTAACATTTTCTGTATTTCTTCACAACTCTTTACTGCTGAGAGTCCGCCCTCCTCCGGAAGAATGTTTTTTATCACTGAAAATATTTAATTCTGGAGGATTTTTAATGAATAACGAAATTAGAAAGCAACTCAAAGAGGAGTGCTTTATCAGAAACTTATCACCGCGAACCTGCAGTATATATGAGTATCATATCAGCAAATTTATCGCATGGAATGATTGCGAAAACATTGATGAGCTGACTATTTACAATGCCCGCGACTATATACTGGAGAAACGTAAGGATGGGAAAACGACGGGATATTGCAATGGTATTAATTCTGCGCTCACATTTTTTTATAAGCATATACTCCATCAGCCATGGAACCACGACATTGTTCCACGCATGAAGCTGGAATGGACTCTCCCACAAGTCCTAACCCGCTCTGAAATAGAAAAGCTTGTAAATACAGCCAAAAACACCCGAAACAAAGCAATCATTGCATTGATCTATTCATCTGGATTAAGGGTAGGTGAAGTTGTGAAGCTTGCTCCTGGTGATATATATATGTCCACTATGCAGATTCATGTCCGTAACAGCAAAAATCATGGTGATCATTGGAGCATTCTTTCAGAACGGACGCTTGAACTCTTAAAGCAATACTGGCGTGAATGCCCAGAGGAAAGAGACACTTTATTTGTTACTCTTCGCAAGCCTCATAAGCCTTTGAAAACAGGCGGTATCGAGATCATGCTAAAGAGAATCGGTGCAGAAGCCGGGATTGATGTTCATCCTCATATCCTGCGCCATTCTTTTGCTACCCATCTTATAGAAAATGAAACGCCCAGAGAGTATGTACAGACTCTGCTAGGACACAAATCTCCTTCGTCCACTGCCATTTACGTTCATGTGACGAATAAAGCAATTATGGGAGTCAAGAGTCCTTTTGATCTTCCAATAGAGGAAGATGCTTCAAAAGACAATGAGGGCAAAGGGGATGAATAACGTGACCATACAGGATGTATTTGAGCAGTTCCTGCCTATGGTCGCTGACAGATCGTTTTCTGAGGAACAGTTCAGCGCAATCCAGTGTATAAGATCGTGCCGCACTGCTGAAATGGGTGCGCATGTAAGTGAGTGTGAATCCTGTCATTCAAAGTTTATACATTACAACTCCTGTAAGAACAGGCACTGCCCCATGTGCCAGGCAATGGAGGTGGATGAGTGGATAGACTTAAGGCGTGAAGATGTACTGGATGCGCCATACTTTCATACTGTATTTACTGTACCAGGTCTTTTGTACCCATTAATTTATGCCAATCAGAAGCTTCTTTATGATGCGCTTTACCATGCAACCAATAAGACTCTGTCTGAGCTTTCCAAAGATACCAAACACTTTGGCGCAAAGATAGGCTACATCTGTATTCTTCACACATGGGGATCCAAGCTTAATTATCATCCGCATATTCATACGATAGTTCTGGGTGGTGGGCTTGATGACAGGAATCATTGGAAGGACAAAGGAAATAAATTCTTCCTGCCAGTTAAGGTTATGTCAGCTGTCTTCAAAAGATACTATCTGGAAGAACTTAAATACCTTTATGAGTCCGAGAAGCTTTCTTTTACCGGTGGAGCTGAAAAGCTAAGGAATACCTATGAGTTCAAAAGTCTACTTGATAAGCTCTACGCCATGGATTGGGTTGTTTATTCCAAGCGAACATTCAAAGGAGCACAGGAAGTCTTTAAATACCTGGGGAAATATACTCACAGAATTGCTATAAGCAACAGTCGAATTCTGAGTATAGATTCTGAGAATGTAACCTTCGCGGCAAAGGACTACCGTGTAGATGGCAAGTACAGGCCTATGACTATCTCAGGAGAAAAGTTTGTGTCTCGCTTTCTTCTGCACATACTCCCAAAAGGATTTGTAAGAATACGCTACTATGGGTTACTTGCCTGCAGATGCAAAGCACAGAAAATGACTCTATGCAGGAATCTTCTTGGATGCGAGCAGTATCTTTCCAGGCTCAGAGGTAAGACAACTGCTGAAAAAATCAAGATTCTTTACAACCATGACATTTGCAAATGTTCCAAATGTGGTGAACCTCTCATCACTTTTCGCTTGGACGGCAGATATATGCTTTGTTGAATAAATGGATCTCATATCGATAGACAAGCCTTTTTGCGAAGGCTTATTTTGCGTGGAATAAAGACTATATTTGAGAATGACTGATGTCTTTTAGCCGGAAACAATGATAAGATTTGTATAGATGGTGGCAGATTGAAATTCCACACCCCCGGACGCGACTTAGTTCACTCTGATGAAAATCGGTCTGAAGCCCAAACAAAAGGACAGATTTAGGATATATGAAGTCTGTTTTTTTGTTTGGTCTTACACCGATTGTTCACGTTACTATATATCTTTCTTAGCGGAGCACACGGGACTTAAACCAAAGGTTCACAATGTACC
>CAMVLM010000191.1 GCA_947168335.1 uncultured Butyrivibrio sp.
CACAGCTTACAAATCAGACTATCGGACACGACAAGGTTAATCAGCTTAGACATGTACGTTTCTTTGGCGATATAAATGGTATGAAGGAACATATGAAGAAGCATGCTGCTATCATCAGACCTAAGTTTGAGGCAGTTCTTGAGATTCTTGACAGAGATCTTGCTCCTTATGGAATAGGTGAATGGACAAGACCCAAGGGAGGTTATTTCATCAGCTTTGATGCTCCCGAAGGATGCGCTAAGGCCATCGTAGACAGAGCTAAGAAGGTCGGCGTTACAATGACAGGTGCGGGTGCTACCTTCCCTTACAAGAAGGATCCTAAGGACAGCAATATCAGAATTGCACCTACATTCCCTTCACTTTCAGACCTTCGTACTGCAATGGAGATATTTACAGTCTGCGTAAGACTTGTTTATGCTAATAAGCTTCTTTCAGAGATGTAAGGAATAAGTATGGCAAATGGTTTTCCACCAATAAGTAAAAAAGATATGGAAGAGATGGAAATTGACCAGCTTGACTTTGTCTACGTGTGCGGAGATGCCTACGTTGATCATTCAAGTTTTGGAGCAGCCATCATTACAAGAACACTTGAGGCTCACGGTTACAGCGTGGGCCTTATTTGTCAGCCCGATTTCAGGGATGAGAAGAGTATAACAGTTCTTGGTGAACCGAGGCTGGGATTCCTTGTTTCTTCCGGTAATATGGATTCGATGGTCAATCATTACACTGTCGCCAAAAAGAGAAGGAAGACAGATGCTTACAGCCCCGGTGGAGAGATGGGCAGAAGACCTGATTATGCGGTAATTGTGTATTGCAATCTTATCCGCAAGGTGTACAAGCATAATCCCATAATTGTAGGCGGAATAGAGGGAAGCCTGAGGCGTCTCGGACATTATGATTACTGGTCGGGCAAGGTCAGAAGGTCAATCCTTTTAGACAGCGGAGCAGATATTATTTCCTACGGAATGGGTGAAATAAGCATTGTTGAGATTGCAGATGCTCTTAATTCCGGAATGGATGTATCTGATATTACATATATTAACGGCACGGTGTATAAGACCAGAAATGAAGAAAACATATATGATGCCGTAAAGCTGCCTGATTTTGAAGAGATTAAGAGCGATAAAAGGAAATACGCAGAGAGTTTTGCGATTCAGTACAGAAATACGGATCCTTTTAACGGAAAGCGCCTTTATGAGACTTATGATAAAAGTCTCTACGTTGTCCAGAATCCGCCATCAAGACCTCTTACACAGATGGAGTTTGATGATGTATATCAGCGCCCCTATATGAGAGCATGGCATCCTGTTTATGATGCGGCAGGGGGAATACCTGCTTTTTCTGAGATTAAGTATTCAATTACTTCAAACAGGGGATGTTTTGGAGAGTGTAATTTCTGTGCGCTTACTTTTCATCAGGGCAGAATTGTACAGGCCAGAAGCCATGAATCAATTATCAGGGAAGCAGAAGAGTTTATTACTGAGAAGGATTTCAAGGGCTATATTCATGATGTCGGCGGTCCTACAGCGCAGTTCAGATTTCCTGCCTGCAAGAAGCAGATGAAGCACGGCGCCTGCACCAACAAGAAATGTCTGTACCCTGATGTCTGCAGGAATATGGATGTGGATCACAGGGATTATCTTCAGCTTCTGAAAAAGTTAAGGAGCTTAAAGGGCGTAAAGAAGGTATTTGTCAGAAGCGGTATACGTTTTGATTATCTTCTTGCAGATTCGGATGATACGTTTTTGAAGGAACTGTGCAAGCATCACATAAGCGGTCAGCTTCGCGTTGCTCCGGAGCATATATCCGATAATGTATTGTCAAAAATGGGCAAGCCCAAAGTGGCGGTCTATGATAAATTTATAGAGAAGTTTGACAGGATAAATAAGCAGCTTGGCCTTCAGCAGTATGCGGTGCCTTATCTTATGTCATCCCATCCGGGAAGTACTCTTAAGGATGCAATAGCTCTTGCCGAGTATCTTTGCAAGCATAAGCTTAACCATGATCAGGTTCAGGATTTTTACCCTACACCTGGCACGGTTTCAACCTGTATGTACTATACCGGCATAGATCCCCTCACAATGAATGAGGTCTATGTTGCAAGAGACCCTCATGAAAAAGCCATGCAGAGAGCGCTCATCCAGTACAGAAGACCTGAGAATTACGAACTGGTCAAGGAAGCCCTTATAAGAGAAAACAGAGAGGACCTTATAGGCTTTGGCAAGGAATGCCTGATTCCACCAAGGAAAGGCGCAGGTGTTAAGTTTACAAAGCCGGTGAAGGGTGATAAAAAAGCGACTGGAAGGAATTCTCGTGGAGCATCCGGGAAGGATTCTCGTGGAGGAAATGGTAAGCATAAATCCGCAGGAAAGAGAAGATAAGTGCTATTGGCATATTTTTATGAATGCGGACTCAAAGACGTCTGCATGGAAAGCATATACACAAATGAAAAGGGCCGGGATCCAAGAACTGAATCTAAACCGGCCCACTATCGAGGAAAAACCTCGCTACCATCTAAAATATCCCTTTTGGGAGGAGGAGCTGTCAGGTGGGGAACCTGACAGCTCTGGTATGAAAAAAGTTTTGTTGGGGGAGTCAGAAGTTTTCACTTCTGATACTGTGAT